>CALVPV010000009.1 GCA_944353935.1 uncultured Clostridia bacterium
CCTTATAGCGCGTATGAGCGCGGCACGAATGAGCGGTTAAACAGAGAAGTGCGGCGGCTCGTTCCGAAGGGGACTGACCTCACTCCTTATACGCAGGCGGAAGTGCAAGCCATTGTTAAATGGGTAAACGATTACCCGCGTGAAATCTTCGGCTTTGCAACTTCCGCCGAAAGGTTTAAGGAAGAGCTTGCCGCACTCGGTTTAACCGCATAGGATATAGCAATTACAATAAAACAGGCAGGCATTTTCAGGTGCCTGCCGCTTTGCCGTTCGGTTAAACTTCTTTTAATGCAAACAAAACTTTGTAAAGCAGATGCGGCGGGGTAAATACCCCGCCGCATCTGCTTCTATTTTACCATTTTTGTGCCATTCTAAAATTTTTCTAGAACTTTTTGACATTATTTACTTGACTTTTCCCGCAAAAGTTAAAAAAATGGGTTTAGCCTATTTAAAATCCCTTAAAATTATCCACACACGGATGTTGATACAGGCAGGTTTTATCCACAATCCGCAAAAATCTGACGTGGGTAAATCATCCACAAAACGGAGCGTATTGATACAAGTTATCCACAATCTGCCGACAATCGGCCGTATATTTTCCGTTTTGGCGGGTTTTTTGACAATTTTTTTACATCTCTTTTACAAAGTTATCCACACGCACGCGCAATGAGACGTGTGGATAACCTCTCCCCTCCCCATAATAAAAAGCCGCATTGCCCGCTTTTAAAAAATGCTTGACTTATTACGAGATATATGATATCATTTTAATATCAAATAAATATCCGAAAGGAGGATATGAAAAAATGACGGAAAAGACACTTGACAAAAAGCCGCACGGAATGGCAATATTGCTGCTGCTATGCATTTTGTACATAGCGGCGATCGCGGGGACGATAGTATGCGCGCTCCACCTTGAAGACGGCAACGGCAACGCGGGATATATCGCCGGCACCGTGATATGTATAGCCTACCTTGTGCTGGGCTGGATACTGTTCGGCGGGCTCAAAGTTTTAAAGCCGCAAGAGGCGATAGTGCTTACGCTGTTCGGCAAATACTACGGCACGTTGAAGGGCGAGGGTTTTTACTTCGTAAACCCCTTCTGCACATCGTTCAACCCAGCGGCAAAGACCAAGCTGGGGCAGAGCGGCGACGTGACGACGGAAAAACCCTCCGTAGCGACCGCGCAGGCATTTGGCGGCGGCGACAAGATATCGCTCAAAGTAATGACCCTTTCCAACGCAAAGCAGAAGATAAACGACTGCCTGGGCAATCCCGTTGAGATAGGCATCGCCGTGACATGGCGTGTGACAGACACGGCAAAGGCAGTGTTCAACGTGGACAACTACAAGGAATTTTTATCGCTGCAATGCGACACGGCGCTGCGCGACATAGTGCGCATCTACCCCTATGACGTGGCGCCCAACGTGGACACGACGGGCGACGGCATGGCAGACGACGGCAGCCTGCGCGGTTCGAGCGAGGTCGTCGCAAAGCGCATACGCGACAAGATACAGGAAAACGTTGCATTGGCCGGGCTTGAAGTGCTTGAAGCGCGCATAACCTACCTTGCATACGCGCCCGAGATCGCCGCGGCGATGCTGCAGCGCCAGCAGGCTTCCGCCATCATAGACGCACGCAAGATGATTGTAGACGGCGCCGTGGGCATGGTGGAAATGGCGCTTGAAAGGCTGAGCGAAAACCACACCGTGGAGCTCGACGAAGAGCGCAAGGCGGCGATGGTCTCCAACCTGCTGGTGGTACTGTGCGGCAACAAGGACGCGCAGCCCGTTGTAAACAGCGGCAGCATATATTAAGACACGCATATATGCCTTAACTACTGCATATGGAAGGGGCGGCGCGCCGCCCCTTCCCCTCCGCGCGCCACACAGGCGCGCGGAGAAAAAACAAAAAAGGTGGCCCATGGAAAAGGATAAGGATAATTTAAAAAAACAGATACCCCTGCGACTTTCCGCAAAGCTCTATGCCGAAATCGCGGCGTGGGCCGAGGATGACTTCCGCTCGGTAAACGGGCAGATAGAATATCTTTTGACGGAGTGCGTTAAAAAAAGAAAGGGCGAAAAAAAGTGACCGCTTCCTTTTGCCCCGCACATATATGCAAAACAATGCAACATTTAACTTAAAAGCCGCCGCGCAAATTTGCGCGGCGGCTTTTTATGCCTGTCACTGTTTGTTTATATTTTTACCGTATATCGCCGAGACGTTGTTTGCGAACCGCGACATATTTTCGCACGAGCGGAGCGAAACCGAGTCTTCATATTCGCCGAGCTTTTTCTGCTGATCGCGCGAAAGCCGCACGGGGACGTCTATTTCCACCGTGACATACAAGTTGCCCGTGCCGTTGACCGTCTTTACGCCCTTGCCGCGCAGGCAGAACCTTGTGCCCGACGCCGTACCTTCGGGTATGGTGTACTCTATCATGTCGTCTATGCCGGGCACGAGTATCTTGCCGCCGCACACCGCCGTCTTGTAGGAGATGGGCACCGTGACGAACAGATCCCTGTCCTCCCTTCTTAAAAGCTTATGCGGCTCTATCTGGAAATAGATGTACAAATCGCCCGGCTCGCCGCCGTTTGCCGCTGCCTGGCCGTAGCCGCGCTTTCTCAGAGAGCTGTCCTTATCCACGCCCGCGGGTATGTTGACGGTAAAGCGCGTCTCTACGCGCCTGAAGCCCTTGCCCTTGCAGTCGGGGCACTTTTCGGTTATCTTGCGGCCCGTGCCGCCGCAATCGGGGCAGGCGCCCACCTGGATGGTGCGCCCGAACAGTGTATCCTGCTGGAACTTCACCCTGCCCGTGCCGCCGCAGCGCGTACACTTTGTGTATTCGGTGCCGCCGCGCGCGCCCGTACCGTTGCAGGAGCGGCAGGGTTCGTTGCGGTAATAGCTTATCTCCTTGGAGCAGCCCTTTATGGCGTCGAGGAAGGAAAGGCGTACCGTCTGTTCAATGTCCGCCCCGCGTGCCGGCCTTGACTGGCGGGCAGAGCCGCCGAAGCCGCCGCCGAACATGGAGCTGATTATGTCTTCAAACCCGCCGAAGCCGCCCTCCGAAAAGCCCGAAAAGCCGCCCGCGCCGCCAAAACCGCCCATGTTGGGGTGGTCGAGTTCAAAGTCGTACTGCTTGCGCTTCTGTTCGTCCGAAAGGACTGCGTTTGCCTCGTTCACCTCTTTGAACTTTTCCGCCGCCGCCTTATCGCCGGGGTGAAAGTCGGGATGATACTGCTTTGCCAGCTTGCGGTAAGCCGATTTTATTTCGTCCTGCGTGGCATTGCGAGAAACGCCGAGGACGTCGTAATAATTCTTTTTGTTTTCTGCCATAACAACCTTACAACGTGCACAGTCGGGGCAACGGTATCATTGCACCGCATATATGCCTTGATCAATGAGTTTAATATATTATTTTAACAGCTTTGGCGCACGGAGAATTTTACCGCCCCGTGCGCCCGTAGATAGTATTTTTTGATTAAAACTTTACTTAGGCGGGACGTGTGCGCAAGCTGCGCAAAACCGGCTTGGCGGGCGGCTTTTTACGCCCGCAAGCGCCATGCCCTGGCGCCGCGCCCGTATAAAGTTGAACGGACATTTTAAGAGCCCTTTTATCAACCGTGCTGGTTGAATTCGGTATCGTCCCCGTTGCCGCCCGTGCTGCCGTTGTTGGCGGCACCCTGCGCCTGCTGGTATATCTTTGCGACTATGGGCTGGATCTCACGCGAGAGCTCTTCGCCCGCCGCCTTGATCCTGTCCGCATCGCCCGATTCGAGCTCCGTCTTTGCCTTGGCAACGGCGTCCTCCACCGTCTTCTTATCCTCTTCCGAGAGTTTGTCGCCGGCTTCCTTGACCGTCTTTTCAAGGCTGTCTATCATGGCTTCGAGGTTGTTCTTGCTGTCCACCGCCTCTTTGCGCTTTTTATCCTCTTCGGCGTAGCGCTCGGCATCCTTGACCGCCTTGTCTATCTCGTCTTCCGAAAGGTTGGTGGAAGCCGTTATCGTGATGTTGGTGCTCTTGCCCGTGCCGAGGTCTTTTGCCGTAACGTTGACTATGCCGTTGGCATCCACGTCGAAGGTGACCTCTATCTGAGGCACGCCGCGGGGTGCCGGGGGTATATCCGTGAGCATGAACCTGCCGAGGGACTTATTGTCCTTGGCGAACTTCCTTTCGCCCTGAAGCACGTTGATCTCCACGCCGGGCTGGTTGTCTGCCGCGGTAGAGAACACCTGGCTCTTCTTTACGGGGATGGTGGTGTTGCGCTCTATGAGCGGAGTAGATACGCCGCCGAGCGTCTCTATGCCGAGCGTAAGGGGCATTACGTCCAAAAGGAGCACGTCCTTTACTTCGCCGGAGAGCACGCCGCCCTGAATGGCCGCGCCTATCGCCACGCATTCGTCGGGGTTGATGCCCTTGAAGGGATCTTTGCCCGTTATGGACTTTACCTTATCGTATACGGCGGGGATACGCGTGGAACCGCCCACCATTATCACCTTGTTTATATCCTTGTAGGTGAGGCCCGCATCCTGCATCGCCTTGCGCATGGGCTCTACCGTGCGCTCCACGAGGTCGGAAGTGAGGGAATCGAACTTCTGCCTGGAGAGGTCGTAGTCAAGGTGCTGGGGAGCGCCGTCCACTACCGTTATGAAGGGCAGGTTGATGTTGGTGTTGGTCATGCCGGAGAGCTCTATCTTGGCCTTTTCCGCCGCCTCTTTGAGCCTCTGCATAGCCATCCTGTCCTTGGAGAGGTCTACGCCTGTGTCCTTTTTGAAGTTATCCACGAGCCAATCCATTATCTTGTTATCGAAGTCGTCGCCGCCGAGGTGGGTATCGCCGTTGGTGGCAAGCACTTCAAACACGCCGTCGCCTATTTCAAGTATGGATACATCGAACGTGCCGCCGCCGAGGTCGTATATCATGACCTTCTGGCTGCCCTCCTGCTTGTCGAGCCCGTAGGCAAGCGCTGCCGCCGTGGGTTCGTTTATTATACGGAGGACGTTGAGGCCCGCAATTTTGCCCGCGTCCTTGGTGGCCTGACGCTGAGAGTCGTTGAAGTATGCGGGGCAGGTGATGACTGCGTCCGTCACCTTGCCGCCGAGGTAACTTTCGGCATCCGCTTTGAGCTTGGAAAGGATCATTGCGGATATCTCCTGAGGGGAGTATCCCTTGCCGTCTATATCCACTTTATAGGCTTCGCCCATATGCCTCTTTATAGAGATGACCGTCTTATCGGGCTGCGCAACGGCAAGGCGCTTTGCCGCCTGGCCCACGATGCGCGAACCGTCCGTTTTGAAAGATACTACCGAAGGGGTAGTCCTGCTGCCTTCGCTGTTGGGGATAACGACGGGCTCGCCGCCTTCCATTACCGCCACGCACGAGTTAGTCGTGCCGAGGTCTATACCGATTACTTTTCCCATAATCTATACACTCCTTACAATAAAAGTGAATTTACATATTCAAAGCGTCTTCTGACGCATATTTTTTTAATTGATTTATGTTTGCAAGGCGGGTTTCCCGCCGCCGCAAGCCCCTATTTGCTGCGGTCAGCAGGCTCACTGGAGGTGAATTTGCGCGACTATATATTCGTGGGCAATTAAAAGTCGCGCAAAGAGGAACTTAGTTCCTCAAACTCACGGAAATTTTCACGCACCGCCTGCGTGAAAATTTCGTGAACCCGCTATACTGTTACTGAGACTTGAGCAAACCTTATAACCTTCCCATTCTGCCTGTACCCCTTTTTGAGCACGAGCTTTACGGCGTTGGGCTGTTCGCCCTCACCGCAGGGAACGTTCATCACCGCTTCGGCAACGCTTTCGTCGAACGCGTCGCCCTCTTTGAGGGGAATTTCTTCCACGCCGAGAGCGGCGAGTATGTTGACAAAATTTTTGATTATCTTATCTATGCCCGCCTTTGTGGCTTCATCCTTTGCCGAATCGAGGGCGTAGCCGAACGTATCCGCCACGGGAAGAAGTTTTAAAACGGCATCCGCCTTGCCGGCTTCGTAACTCTGCGCCGACTGCATTGCGGTGCGCTTGCGGTAGTTGTCGTATTCGGCAGACACCGAATACCATTTGCGCTTGTAATCTTCGGCGAGTGCCTGAGCCTTTTCCAGCTCCGAGGGTTCCGAGGGCTGCTCTTCGGGCGCCTGCCCGTCTGCGGGCTCCTCCGCCCCGGCAACCTGCACTCGGGGTTCCTCCGCCTCAGGAAGTTCGCTTTCCGCGTCCTGCTCTTTAAAAAGTTCCTCTTTTACAGAACTTTCCGCACTTTCTTTTTTATGCTTTTCAGACATATATCTATCCTGCCATTTTGTTTACAGTAATAATATAAACAACGGCGCCCGCCTTTAACCAAAAATTCACAAATTTTTTTGCTCTGCCGGCGAAATCGGGCGGAAAATACAAGACAGGCCGCCGGCAAACCCGCCGACGGCCACTATTTTTTTAATATCTCCTATATTCCATATATTATAATATCATAAAATGCCGCGCGCGGCATATGCTCACATGCGCATCTGCACGTTGCCGTCGGAATAGTCCGACTTCTGCTTTAAAGGCACTATCCTTTCGGGGTCGAGCGGCGGGTTGCGCTTTAACTTTTTGCCCTTGGTGACGCGGTTTTCTATGGAGATCTCTTCCGTGTTGAGTTCCGCCACGGTGCCGTCCTTGTTGATGACCGCGAGCGTATAGGGTATGGTGACGTAGTCGGCGAACAGCAGCTTTTTGCAGTCCTTTACGTCGGCTATTATGACGCCCTTGCATGCGCGGCCGATGGGGTCTATGAGCGAGGAAATGACGCGTTTAAAGCCGTTTGCCGCCGTGACGACGACTATTTCGCCCTCGCCGTTTATCTGCGAGGCGAATATGCACTCATCGCCCGCGCCGAGCGCTATGCCGCGCACGCCGCCCGCCACCCTGCCCTGTACGGGAAGGTTATCCTTTACGGCGTTTAAGGCAAAGCCGCCGCGGCTGACAAAGAACATCGTGGAAAATTCGTCCGGGTCGAACGTTTCGGCATTGATGACCTCGTCGCCCTCCTTTAAGACCATTGCCTGGTAATAGCTCTTTTTAAGGTTGTATTCCGCCCACGGCGTGCGCTTTACCATGCCGAGGCGGGTAAAGAACAGCACGTCGCCTTTAAGCTCCTGCGAGGTGAACAGCCTTACGGCACGCTCGCTCTCCATCGCGTCGGGGCAGATGTCGTGCAGCGTGAGCGGATCTGCGCGGTAGTCCGTCGGGTCTACGTCGTCCAGATCGACATATACGCAGTTGCCCATATCGGTGAAGCATATGAGGCGGGCGTCCGACCCCGTAAAGATGACCTGCGTGTGCATCGTTGAGAGTTTGGGGCTGTTGAGCGGCTTTTTGAATTTGGAGATAAATTCGCCCTTTTCCGTGAACTTTATCCTGCCGTCCGCCGTGAGCGATACAGCCCATTCGGTGACGGCGCGCTTGATGTCTTCACGCTTGACGTAAATTTCTTCCGTGGCGCCCTTTATCACCGTCTTGCGCGGGCAGGGGTACTTCTTTTTGATCTCAAGTATCTCCTGCTTGACGATGGACATCTGCATGTTTTTGTCGCCGATGACCTTCTGAAGATGGGCTATGCGCTTTTTGAGCTCCTCCAGCTCCTGTTCCAGCTTATACACTTCCAGCTTGGCAAGGCGGGCGAGCCTTAAATCGAGTATCGCCTGCGCCTGGCGCTCCGAAAGGCTGAACTTGTGCATCAACTTCTGGCGGGCGTCCGCGGTGCTTTCGGCATTCTTTATTATGCGCACGACTTCGTCTATATTGTGGACGCCGACTATGAGCCCTTCCAGGATATGCTTGCGCGCCTGCGCCTCTTTCAGTTCGAACTTGGCGCGGCGCAGAACGACGAGGCGCTGATAGTTGACGTAGTACCTTATTATATCCAAAAGCCCGAGCTGCTGCGGCTTGCCGCCGGCTATGGCGACCATGTTTATGCCGAACGTGCACTCAAGGTCGGTATACTTTAACAGCACCGCCAAAATGGCGTCTACGTCCGCCTCCTTTTTGCAGGTTATCACGGCGCGCATGCCCGTGCGGTCGGATTCGTCCACGATGTCGGTTATGTCCGCAAGGACGTCCTTTTTTGCCTCTTTTAACAGCATTATCTTGCGCAGAAGCTCCGCCTTGTTGGTCTGGTAGGGGAGTTCGGTTATTACTATGTTCTTTTTGCCGCCCTTGTCCGTCTCCACCGAATACTTTGCGCGCAGCGTTATCCTGCCCTTGCCCGTTTCGTATGCCTGAACGAGCTCGTTGCCTATGATATACCCGCCCGTGGAAAAGTCGGGGCCGGGGATTATCTTCATCATATCCTTTAAGGATATGCGGGGGTTATCTATATACGCGCACACGCCGTCTATCACTTCGCCGAGGTTGTGCGTGGGTATGTTGGTGGCGAGCCCAACCGCTATGCCGTTTGCGCCGTTTACGAGCAGGTTGGGGAACCTGCCCGGAAGGATGTCCGGTTCCAGCAGCGAATCGTCAAAGTTGAAAGAAAAGGGCACCGTCTCCTTGTCTATGTCCCTTAAAAGCTCCATCGCGAGCGGTTCGAGGCGGGCTTCGGTATACCTCATCGCGGCGGCGGGGTCGCCGTCCACCGAACCGAAGTTGCCGTGCCCGTTGACCAGCGTCATGCGCATGTTGAAGTCCTGCGCCATGCGCACCATTGCGTCGTATACCGAACTGTCGCCGTGGGGATGATATTTACCCATGCAGTCGCCGACGATGCGCGCCGACTTTTTGTGCGGCTTATCGGGCGTGAGCCCCATCTCCATCATCGTGTACAGGATGCGCCTTTGCACGGGTTTCAAGCCGTCTTCCACGCGCGGCAGCGCCCTGTCTAAAATTACAAATTCGGCGTAGGGCAGCATGGACTGGGGCATGACGTCCTCTATAGGCGTTATAAAGACGTTGCCCTGCGGTATGGATGTTTGAAAATTTCCGTTGTTTTTCTTTGCCATAGTGCCGCCCTTTTAATCGTAGTAATCTGCCGAAGTCGTCTTGCCCTCTTCCTTGAAGTGGACTTTTTCTATAAAGCCGTCCACCTTGTTGAAGTTGGCGTTTTCGTTTAAGAACATCTTGCGCCCCTCCACCTTGTCGCCCATGAGCATGTCTATCACCCTGCCGGCTTCGGCTATGTCCTCTATGGTCACCTGGATAAGGTTGCGGGTAGCGGGATCCATGGTAGTCTCCCAGAGCTGATCGGCAGACATCTCGCCCAGCCCCTTGTAGCGCTGTATCTGATAGCCCTTGCCGACTTTCTTTATCTTTTCGTCCAGCTCCTTGTCGTCGTAGGCGTATTCGACTATATCTTTTTTGTATACCTTATACAGCGGCGGCATGCCTATATATACGCAGCCCGCCTTTATAAGGTCACACATATATTTGAAAAAGAAGGTCAACAGTATGCAGCGTATGTGCATGCCGTCCTGGTCGGCATCGGAGAGGATGATGACCTTTTTGTACTTAGTCTTTTCCACGTCGAAGCTCTTGCCGAACCCCGCGCCTATCGCAGAGATGAGCGTCTTTAACTCCTCGTTCTGCAGCGCCTGCAGGGCGCTCTTTTTTTGCACGTTGAGCGGCTTGCCGCGAAGGGGCAGTATGGACTGGAACTGGCGCACGCGCGCCTGCTTTGCCGTGCCGCCCGCCGAATCGCCTTCTACTATGAACAGTTCGTTTTTATCCGGATCCCTGCCCGAGCACGCCGCAAGTTTGCCCACGAGCCCCATGCCGTCGTTTTCCGACGCCGCCTTGGCGACGTCCCTTTCGTGGCGGTGCTTGATCCTGTCGTCCGCGGCGAACTTTGCCTTGCGCGCTATCTCATCGAAAACCGCCTTGTTGGAGCGCGACTCCATCAGCTTTTTGAGCCCTTCGAGCACGACCTGCTCCACGACGGGCTTTACCTCCGGGTTGCCGAGTTTTGTCTTTGTCTGCCCTTCAAATTCTACGTTGCTCATCTGCACGGTGAGGACGGCGGTCAGACCCTCCTTTATGTCGTCCACGATGAACGGCTGATCCTTTGCCTTTAAAACGCCGTTGTTGCGCGAATATTCGTTCACGGCCTTTAAAAGCCCGTTGCGGAAGCCCGTTTCGTGATAGCCGCCCTCCACGGTGGAGATGTTGTTTACAAAGGAATACAGGTTTTCCGTATCCTCCTTGGTGTGCTGAACGGCAAATTCTATCTTTATCTTGGACGTGGGAAAGCCCTTTAACGTTATATCCTTTATCGCCGAATAATAGAGGGCGTTGTCGTACGCCTTGGTGTTGCCCTCGTTGAGGTAATTAACAAAGTCTATGAGCCCGCCGTCGTATTTGAAGCTCACCCTTTCGCGCGGGGGCAGCTTTTCCTTTACCTGCTCGCCGTCGTCGCCTTCGTAGGTGCGGTACAGAACGCGCTCGTCTTCAAAATTTATGCGCACGCCCTTGTTTAAAAAGGCAAGCTCTTTAAGGCGCTTTGCAATCGTGTCGTAGCTCCATTCCACCGTTTCGAACACCCTGTCGTCCGGCATGAAGCGGACGAACGTGCCGCGCACGCCCGCCTTTGCGCCCGTCTCCTTCAATGGGCCTTCGGGCACGCCGCACAGCCACTTTTTGCTCTTTGAATCGTAGGAAGAGGTAAAGCGCATGGCATAAGTCTTACCGCGGCAGACCTCTACTTCAAGCCAGCGCGAAAGGGCGTTGGTGACCGAAGCGCCCACGCCGTGCAGCCCGCCCGAAAAGGCGTAGTTGCCAGAATCGAACTTGCCGCCCGCGTGCAGTTTTGTAAAGATGAGCTCCACGCCCGATATGCCCGCCTTTTTGTTGATGTCGGTGGGCATGCCGCGCCCGTTGTCCTGAACGGATGCAGAGCCGTCCTTCCACAGCTTTACGGAAATTTCGTCCGCAAAGCCGTTGGCGGCTTCGTCTATGGCGTTATCCACTATCTCCCACAGGATATGATGAAGACCGCGCACGCCCGTAGAACCTATATACATGCCGGGGCGCACGCGCACGGCTTCCAACCCCTCTAAAATTTTAAGGTCATCCGCATCATAAGAACCAGACTTTTTGACTGCCATCGCTTTTACTTTCTCCAAGCCGTAAAAAATAGTATCTTTCGTTCAATTATACCATATTTTGTGTGTATTTGCAAGAGATATCCCATATTTTACGGTTTAAAAGTTTAGAACGCATTGTTTTGTTTACAGATTTAAAATAAGGCGGAGGTGTTTTATCTAACCCCCTTTAATTTTCTCGGCGGCATTAAGGTAATATCATGCCGCCTCTGTCACCGTTCGCGCACCGACATTTGCGCTCACTCATCTCACTTCGGCACGCACAGCGGGTATCCGCTGTGCTATGAAATACCTCATTCGTCCCTTTACAAAAGGGGGACATTTTTTTTTGGATTTATGTCTATCCCCCTTTTATTCCCCCTTTATCAAAAGGGGGACAAGTATCGGGTGAGCCCTTTCCCAAGGGGGACAAGGATATGGGGTGTAAGGGGGCAAAGTGTGAGAGCGCGTAAAGCGGAGACACTTCCACTCCCTTGCCTCCCTTTTTAAAGGGAGGTGGCGCGGCAGTTTTGCCGCGACGGTGGGTTCTTTCTATACAATCCGCCGCACGGACTGTATGATCCGCCGTACGGCCTATATAATCCGCCGTACGGCGTGGCGCAAAAAGGCGCCGCCGCGCAAATCTTGCGCGGCGGCGCCGTAAAATTCATATATGAGCCGTTGTAAAAACGTCCGTTAAACGGGGCATATGCGCCGTTCTTTTACTTGGAGGACTTGTTTTTGGCGGCACGCTTTGCGTCTTTTTCGGCTATCTCGTCTATATCGCCCTTATCCTTGGGTTTTACGACTGCAAGCACGATTATGCCGATGAGCGCAACGCCCGCAACGCAGAACAGCACGATGGCGGCAACGTTGTCTTCCACCCAGTTGTCTTCGCCGAATATGCTGTCCGCCGCGGCGGAGATGCTTATTGCCATAAGACTCTCAACGGGCACGGTGTGGTAGGTCTTGTCTACCGCCTCCATCCTTACAAGGTAGAATGTATTCTCTTCCTGAGGGATAAAGGTGAGCGCGTCGGGATCCCATTCGTATTCCGCAAACTCTTCGTAATCCTCGGTGCCCTCTTCCAGCCCGTCAAGGGGAAGTATCTCTATAAAGTAATGCCTTGTTTCCGCATTGTTGAACAGCTCTTCCGCCTGTTTAAGGAATTGTGAGTAAGAGATGGCGCCATTATCGTTGAAGTAGGCGTACCTGTCGAACCTGTACAGCGAATAGGTCGTGGTGTAGTTGGAAGAGAGGCCGGAAACTTCAAAGTCGGGTACGGAATATTCCGTTCCTTCAAAGCCTATCTCCTGGCCTTCGGGGTCGGTCACGGTGAGGCCTTCGTAGTTGACTTCAAACTGGAACACGGGAACGTAGTCCACGAGGTCGCTCTCGGCGGGGTCTTCGAGCAGGGAAGCAAGTTCGCTCGCTTCAAATTCCACCTTTTCGCCGTTTTCGTCGATGTAGTACATATTGTTGCCGGCAACGTCGGTCGCGTAGACGGCAAACCTGTAAAGGCCTTCGTCGTCGAGCTCTATGGCAAGCTCGTTATAGGCGAGCGACGTGGACGAACCGGAGTCGCCGCATATATAGTATATGGAGAACGTGAGGTCGCGGTATAAGGTTATGTTGTCCTTTACGTAATCTTCAAATCCGGGGAGATAGAAGAAGTTATCGTCGCCCGCGGTCGCCTTCTGTTCGGTTATGGCGTCGTCTACGAGCGCCTGATAGTCAGCCTGTATATCCTCCACGCTGCCCTGATACTTCACGCCCTCGCCGTCGTCGGTCGCGCGAATGAACTCGTAATCGTCGCCGGCGGAAGTTATTACCGTGCAGCGGTATTCTTTGGGAACATACCAGTCAAGGAACACCTTGTCGGAATTGTTGTTGGACGCGGTGGTATCCTGTACGGAGATATATACCTTTACGAGGCATTCGGTGGTAAAGCCGTCTATGCCTTCGTCAGCGTTTTCGGGAACATACGCGCCGTTGCCCTTTATTATGGGCGACACGTCGCCGCTGGATATCTCTTTGAAGTAGCCGTTATCGCCGGTATTGTCAAGGTCGCCGGACTGCTGCTGGCTCTCCTTGAGCACGTAGTAGTTTACCGTAGAACGGGGGGACGTAGCAAGCATGTCTATTACGGCGTAATCGAGGTCGAGCGAGCGGCCGTATTCAAGCGTCGTCAAGTCCTGATTGAGGCATATTACGGGGGCAACGTTGTCGTTTATGTGGCGGGAGCCCTCGCCTTCGAGCTTAAAGCTCTGGTCGTTGAATTCGTAGAGCACCATCGTTGCGGTGTCCGTCGCGCCCTCTGCAAACTGTGCCGAATAGGTAACGGGTATGACGGTCGTATCGCTTGAAGAGGACACGTAGCGCGCGTAGCTGCCGCCGACGTTGTCAAAGCTGCCCGATACGGTGGCTTCGCCGTCGGTCACTTCCACCGAATAGCTGCCCTTGGAATAACCGGTAAACGAAAGAGTTATTTCGTCTGCGGAAAGAAGTTCGCCCTTTTGTATCTCTTCCAGGTCTTCCTCCCTCTCCGTCTCGTCTTCGGGAAGGGCATCGCCTATCTTTACGTACACACCGCTCGCTTCGGCGTTTGCCACGAACGTTACATAATTTTCGGTTACTTCGTCGTCCGTCTGCGTGTACTGCTGGCTCTGGAACTTTATGGTGAACGTTTCAAACGTGATGTCGTCAAACCCTATCGTGGTGGACAGCCAGCCCTCCTGCGCCTCTGCGGTGGGCTCGCCTTCGGAATCCCTTACGCTTGCAAACCAGTGGTAGGCAAGATTCTTGCGGTAGGTTACGGCGCTGTCGCCGTCGGCGAACACGAAGGAAGTATAGTAGTCGTCGCCCTTTTTGTAGTCTTCCACCTGCGCCTGGTTGGCGGTGTAAAAGAAGTTGCCGCCGTTGAGGGTGACTTCCCTTTCGGCAGAGGCGGCAAGCGCCCCGCCGGTGAGCGCCGCCGCCGCGCAGAGCGATGCCGCGGAAACGAGCGCAAGTGTGCTTATGGATATTTTCCTTTTCTTTGTCATAATTCGGCTCCGAAAAAAGCTTGTCTTACTTTATAAAATAACGGAAACGCCCGCCGCCGCGGCGCCTTTGCGCGCGCGGGGCAAAAAAGAGCAGCCCCCGAATAAACTTACCGTTTAAGTTTACTATTAAAAAAAGTATTTGTCAAACGCTTTTGTTTGCGCCCGACAAATACTTTTTAATTTTTCACACAAATAACGCGATTTTTTCGCCGTTTGCGCCGCTACGCGTTTAAATGCACGTCAAAGAACTTCCACGGCTTTTCTTCCAGCGGGGGTTCGGCGATGTACCTGAGGCGCTCCCCCGTGACGGGATGGGGGAAGGAGAGCGAATACGCCCACAGCGCCAGCCTGCCCTTTACGGCGTGTTCGCCGCCGTAGCGCATGTCGCCGTAGACGGGCGCGTTCATGGCAGCCATCTGCACCCTTATCTGGTGAGTCCTGCCGGTGTGCAGCTTTATGTCCGCCAGGCTGAGCGTGCCGACCTCCTGCAAGACGTTATAGTCGAGCGAGGCAAACTTTGCCCCCTCCTCCGTCTGCGTGCAGACGTATACCATGTTGTTGACAGAATTTTTGCGCAGGTAATTTTCCAGCGTGCCGCTCTTTTTTTGCAGCGTGCCGCACAGTACGGCGAGGTACTTCTTTTCAAACCCGCCGCCCTTGAGCTGTTCCGACAGCCTTGCCGCGGCCTTGGAAGTCTTGGCATACACCATCACGCCGCCGGTGGGCCTGTCCAGCCTGTGAACGAGCCCCAAAAATACGTTGCCGGGCTTGGAATACTTCTCCTTTATGTAGCGCTTTATGCAGTCGAACAAGTTGTCGTCCCCGCTCTCGTCCGGGCAGCAGGCTATGTTCTGCGGCTTTAAAACTACTATTATGTGGTTGTCTTCGTATAAAATTATGAGCTCTTGCGTGTCCATCCGATTACCTGAAAATATTGATTGATCGCGGCATATGTGCCGCCCTATTACCGCTTAGCAAAAAGTAGCCAGCCCGCTTGCGCCGCACGGGAGGCATATGCCCTCCTGCGTGGGCAGCCCGAGTTCGTACGCCTGCGCCGAGGCGTTGAATCCCTTTAAGGCGAGGGTAAGTATGTTCTTTATCACGGTGGGCTGCAGCCCCGTGGTGTAGCTGTTTACGAGCACGAACAGCGGATCCTGTACAAGCACCTGCGAACAGGTGCAAACAAAGTCGAATATGTCGTCCTCTATCTTCCACATCTCCCCGCCCGGGCCGCGCCCGTAGCTGGGCGGATCCATTATTATCGCGTCGTAGCGGTTGCCGCGGCGTATCTCCTTTTTTACGAACTTGAAGCAGTCGTCTATTATATAGCGGATGCCGCTCTCTATGCCCGAAAGGCGCGCGTTGCGCCCCGCCCTTTCCACCATTCCCCTGGCGGCATCGACGTGCGTTACAAGGGCGCCGCTCTTTGCGCACGCCACGGAGGCGCCGCCCGTGTAGGCAAACAGGTTCAAGACCTTTATCTCCCTGCCGGGCTTTAAAAAGGCGCACTCCTCTATGAGCGAACGCATGCTGTCCCAGTTGGCGGCCTGTTCGGGGAACAGGCCCGTGTGCTTGAACCCCATGGGCTTTACTATAAAGTTAAGATCGCGGTAAGACACCGTCCATTCTTCCGGCACGGGCTTTAAATATTCCCATCCGCCCCCGCCCCTGCTGCTGCGGCGGTACACCGCGTTGAGCCCTTTGTAGGAGTAAAGGTCGAACGAGGGGTGCCATATGACCTGCGGGTCGGGGCGCAGAAGGACGACGTCCCCCCAGCGCTCCAGCTTCATGCCGTCGCCGGTGGCGATTATTGTATAATCCTTCCAGTTTTCCGCTGTCTTCATACGTGTAATTATATAGTAAAACGCGCGCATTGTAAAGTAAAAAGCGGCGGCGGAGACAATTTCCGCCGCCGCCCGCGCGGGCAACAAAAGTAATTTTTTTACGTTTTACCGCGTAACTTTTTTACAAACGCCTGCATACCGCGGCGCCGCGGCTCTTATACGTACTGATAGAGCACGTTGTAGAGCGTGGTGTAATACTGCCCGAGGTACGCCTTGGCGGTCTCGTCCGCGGTATATGTGGCAAGGCGTTCGGCGGGATCGGCTATAGACATGTAGTAGTTGCGCACGATGTGGTACCTGTCTAAATAGCTCAGCGAATAATCGACTATGTAGCCAACCTCTTCGCCGGGAGGCGTGTCGTCATCGTCGTCCGCGGCGGGAACGTTGAGCGACATATTATAGATGAGGTCGTCCCTTATGACGGAGACGCGGTTTTCAAACTCTTCGTCGAGCGCGTCGCACTTGCTCTCGTACAGGGAAGAGTTGAGCGCGCCCGCAGAGACGAGCGCATGAAAATATTCGTTCTTTTCAAGGGAAAGTTTTTCTTCGAGCTCGTCCTTTTCGCGCTGAGCCGAGCGCAGCAGCCTCATCTGCACGGTGGACAGGGCGATGAGCTCCTCTTCGGAAAGTTCTATTATGTCAAACTGCAAAAAACTCACCCCCTCTCCGCGTAATTTACGGCAAGCCCGTCAAGGCAGCCGCACTCCGCACGGAAACAAAACCGCCTGCCGCGCATGCCCACTTTAACGTTGCCGGAAGCATTTAAAAACGTGCGCGTGCGCCCGCCGCAGCTTACGGTAAGTTTTTGGACGTCCCCGCCAACGTCCACGCTTTCAAGGTACTTGCGCGCCGAAGAAGAAAAGTTGCACGGCCCGCATTCCCACACGCCGCCCTGCGCGGGCACTATCTCGTACACCTCTCCCGCGATAAAGCAGAACGCCCTGCCCGCCGCGCACACGCAGGACGCCGCGCCGTCTATGTAGCTGACGGTGCCGTCTTTGCAGTCTATGCAGGCGACGACTCCCCTGCCTTCGAGCGAGCCGCACGCGAGCAGCGTATTGCCCCACGCCGCCATGTCCGTCACAGAGCTAAAGCCGCGCAGCTCTTCGCGGGCGAACGCCCTGACCTCCCCGTCGTACACGTTTAGCCCCGAGGCGGTAAAAAAGTACAGTTTGCCTCCGCACGGCGCGGCGACGCCGTCCGATTCCTCGGTGAGGACGTCGCGCACGACATAAAAATCCTGCGCCCTGCCGTCCGTGCCGAGCTCCGTCAGCCCGTACCTGCGCACGGCAACAAGCCTGCCGCCGCAATTTACGACGCGGAGAACTTCGCCGCCGTCCGGGGAAAGGCGGATATATCCGCCGCCGTCAAGCTCCTCCGTCCAGAGCGAAGACTTGCCCGGATGCGACCAGCGCACCGCATAGCCGTCCGAAAGGTCAACGCCGAACAGCCTGAAGCCCTTCGCAGCTCCGTCTTTGACCTGCGGAGCAGCCGTCGGCGCTGAAGAGGAAGCGTCCACTTTTAGCGCCTTTTGCCCGTCATATATCAGCAATATATCGCCGTATTCTTCAAAAAATTCCGTATAGGCGGGCGGCGATGTGAAGCCTTCGGCAAGTTTTACAAAGTTGGCATACGCCCCGGTGGAGCGGTACACCGCCCCTCCGCCGCAGAGATAAAGGGTGCCGTCCGAAGAGAGGTACATGTTTTCCGCCGAGGCGGGCACGTTTTCAAGCTCCGCCAAAGACAGCGCATATGCGGGGACGAGCGAGCCGCCCGACCGCCTGAGCCCGAACAGCCTGCCGCCCTCCACGCGGCACGTCTTTACATCGGCGCGGGAAAAGGGCGTGGCGCGCGGTATGTGCCTCATTGCCACACCCGCGCGGGGATATACCCGCACCTTTCGCGCGGACGGGCGCGCTCCACCTCTTCACGGTAGCGCTGTTCCCAGTTTTCCGCCTCTTCAAACGCGCCCTCTATCAGGCAGTATTCCGAAGCCGCGCCATACGCCATCAGCCTTTCCCCCACGGGGTAGCCGTCGTAATCGCTCTCGGCGTCGAGCTCCTTCTTTTCCGGGCAATACATATATTTTACGGTGAGGCCCTTGCCGTCCGTTTCAAGGTATTCGGGGCATAGTACGTATGCAACGTCGCGACCGCCCCTCTTTACCGAGATGATTTTTGCCGGCGTGCGGGTAAATTCGGTATAGTATATCCTGCCGCCGACGGCGGTGAGCGTGTCCTCCCGCACGAGCGGGAACGTGCCGCGGGCGAGCTCGTCCTCCGTGGCGTTCACGCAGTACAGCATGGCGCGCACCGCATGCAAAAGTTCCGCGTCGTCAAGGTATGCCTGCCCTTCCAACGCTTCGGCGGCGTCCTCCCTCCCCACGAGCGAGAGCGCCGTTTTTACAATATCAGATACAAGCAAAACAAAACCTCCTTATATCCGCGCGCACGTTGGTGCGCGCGGAAGGATCTTATAAAATGGGCGGGCAATATAGCCCGTTTACCGCCCCTATCAGAAGCCGGTAATGACGCCCTGGGCGCAGGGCTTTTTGCAGATGAGTTCGGCATACTTGACCAGCGTGGCGCTGTACGCCGCCTTGCCGGGGATCTGCTTTAAAATCTTTCCGTCCTCGTCTTCGAGCCACGCCCAGTCGCACAACTGGGCTATGCAGAAGTCTTCGGTATTCACAAGATATATGCTGCCGTCGTCGCAGTACCTGTCGGCAACTACGGGTATGCCGTCGAAAGTGATGGCGGTAAACCCGCCTTCGAGCACAGCGGTGTTGACCTGCATGCGCGAAGCGGAGAGCAGTTCGGCTATCTTTGCCCTCGTCTTGAAGGAGCACAGTATCATATTGGGGCGGTTGTTGAAATATTCCTCCATATAGCCTATCTTTTCGGCTATAGCCGCCTCTGTGAGGGTGGTCACGGAGAAGGACGCGGGCGTGAGGTAACTTTCGCCGCTCCTTGAAAGCCCGTATATGTCGCCCGTGCCGAAGATGGCTTTGAACCCCGTGAGCTCGTTGCCGTACGCGCCGTGCACGTACACGTATTTGCCCACGAGCGTGCCCGTCACTTCCTTTGAAAGAGTGATGTAGCCGCCGCCGTAGTTTACCGACGTCACCTGTATGTTTTCGCCGCCCTCCACAACGGCGGAATTGCTGCGTATGTCGATATACATCCCCTCATACAGCCTGCCTATATTGTCCACATATATGCCCGAATCATCCGTCTTGGATATGGCGCCGACATAGCCGTTGCCGTCGCCGTAAAGCATGCGCGAAAAGTTGGCCTTTGCGCTGGATACCAGCCCCTCCATCTCCGCATTCAAAAGGTCTACGAACGCGCCCTCCGAACTTTTTGAAGCGCGCAGCGCCTTGTCGGATATCTCTATGGTGCCGTAGATGTTTTTGAGCGTGGACGTAAGGTTTACGTACCTGTTCCTGCCCGCCGCGGGGAGCTCGCCGTCCTCGCTGCCGGCAACGACGCGGCTGTTGTCCCCCTTGACCACAGCCACCTTCACCTCCTTGCCGTACACGGCGGAGCTGTGCTTGTCTATGGCGGCATAGAACGGGGAGATGCCGTCCAATTTTGCCGAAACGGCATCAAGGTAATAGGTTTTTAAAGCCTTATCCGCATTTTCAATGGTTATCAATTAAATTTCCTCCTTTTTTTCGCCGCGGCAGGGCACGCGCCCCGCCGTGCGGCACGATTTTACGAATTTTTTAAAAATTCCTGCGCGAGCCTGCCCGCCTCCTTTATGCTTGCAGGCCTGTTTTTGGGCGACGGCACGTACACGCCGCCCGTGACCATGGGCGCACACCTGCCCGAGCAGACCGCCTTTAAATAGTCGGCGATTATGGCGTTTTTGACCGCCTCGTCGCCGCTGGCGCGCTCGTACAGGGTGGGCTCGTTTTGAAGTTGCGCCGAAGAGGGAGCCGCCCCGCCTTCGCAAGCGGCGTCCTTGTTCTTCTCCTCCAGCTCCTTCAGCCTTTGACTGCGTCGGGTGAACTCGGCTTCAAGGCTGGCATAGGCGCTTAAAAGGGCCTTTACGTCTTTGAATTTACCCAGGTCTGCCGCAACTTCTTCCCTGCATCCTTCCGCCTCCGCGGTGTTTGCCGTACCCGTCAATTCTTCCGTCAGGTTATCCATCTTATTCCTCCTTCAATTTTTTTCTGTGTAGTTTTATATGTTCGCACACGCGTTTTTCAGCCTCCCCCTTCGCCTTACCGGAGAGTATGAACGCCGTGTGTTCGCCTATGTGGACGGCATGGTCGTCATAGTCGTTGACGTCCACGCCGGAGAGCAGCATCGCCCCGTTCTCCTCTCCCGCGCGCACGGCGTGCATGTGCGCAAGGTCGCGGCCGGAGGCAAACGCGCCGTAGCCTATAAATTCCAGGACGCGGTTCTTTACCGAAGGGCTCATCCTTCCGTCTTCGTCCGAAAGCAGCCCCTTGTCTATGAGCTCGTATATGACGTTCCTGCGCTCCGCCGGGGTGAGGTTGATGTCGCTGTCGGACTCCAATATCACGTCGTCGCAGGTGATGTCCGCACCCGTGAAACAGAGCGTGCCGCCCTGCGCCCCCGCAAGCCGCGTCCCGCAAGAAAATTGCCTGTAAAGGCGCAATATGTGCCGCCCTATCGACTTTAACGCCTGCTTTATGCTGTCGTAACAGACGTTGAGGCGCGCGTCGTCCTGTTCCACGAGCAGCTGCAGCCCGGTGGCGGACGTGACCGAGGCGAACGCGTCGCCGTTCTGCGTTATGTCGCCCGTGCCCGATATGGACGCAAATTCGTCGCGCAGCGTCTCTTCCTCCCTTTCAAAAGATTCGGGAAGGGTGCCCAGGGTGAGCATCTCCGGCGGTTTGCCGCCCTGGCGGTATACTATTATCTTGCCCGGGCGCAGGCCGTCTTCCCGAAGTTCTTCGGTATCGACAGACCCCTCTTCCACCGCCACGGTGCCCATGGATATGCGGTTCAAAAATTCGTGCTTCCTGTTGCGCACGGCGTTGTATGCCCGCTGTACGGGTATCATCCTTTCCACCACGCTCGCGCCGAAAAAGCTGCCCGCAAGCGGCATGCAGCACTGTTTTACAAAGGGGTATCCCCTGCTGCCGTCCTGCCCGTTCTTATATGGAAGGGGCCCATCGTACAGCAATTTGCCGCCTGCCACAACGGTATAGCGCCCGTCCGGCAGCCCCTCCGCGGGGCGGCAGTAGCGCTCTATGACCAGCTCATACCCGTCCGCGCCGCCCGGCACCTGTCCGCGCTCCTCGGCATATCCGCCCTTAAGTTTTACGCCGTAAGCGGCATATATGTCCTGCACGGGAAGCGCATGCGCCTGGATTATGGAGGGCTGCGCCTCCACGCTCTCCTCCGCAAGGGAATAGGGGTAGATCTCAAACGGGGAGAGCGCTGCCACCCTCACGCAGCCCTCATGCACGGGCGAACCGCCTTCCGACGTCCCCACGACGGAGCCCCCGCCGTTGTCCCACATCACCTTGTAAAAGGATGTGCCGCACGTTTCCGACCAGTTCGTCGCGCGGGAGAGCGCCTCTTCCAGCCCCGAACACTCCTTTGCGGCGGAGAGCACCGCGGCGGAGAGGGCGGCGGCTGCCCTGTCGCCCTCCGAATCGGAAGACGGCCTTACGGAGAGGGCGGGTCTTATGCGCGCAAGTTTTGCGCAGCGCAGCTCCACGGTGGGCGCTATGTGGTTGAATACGCGCCGCGGCTGCCAGCCGAACGCCTTGTCCTCATCCTCTATCTCGCCCGCGGCGTTCAGCCCGCAATACTGCCTGCCCGCTATAAAGCCGATGTTCAGCTCCCACTTGCGCTCGGTGCGCCTTCTCTCTTCCCGCCTTGCCTCAAAGTCCTCCTCTATCTCCCTTACCAGACGCTCTTCCGCCTTTTTCCTCTCTTCACGTCCGTCCCTTTTCATCGATATCCTCCTTTAACATTTTTATAAGCCTGTTCCTGCGCTCTTCAAGTTCCTCGTCGCTCATCCCGCCCACCTCGCTCTCGCCGTCCAAAAGCATCTTCACCGCCTTGATGTCCGGCGGGACGTCGCGGCGGGTGACCTTGCGCTTTACAAGTTTGAGCTCCCCTTCGTCCACGGTATATTCCTCCACGACCTCGCTCGTGTCAAAGCCCACCGCGCACTTGAACAGCGCCTCCCTTATGCCTTCATCGCTCAATTTTCCCGTAAGACCTCCTTATCCTTCTCTCCTTGTCACGCTTTAGCGGGCTGTCCGCCTCCTCCGCACGCGCCGGGAGGGGACGGCTCATTATAAGGTACCTGAGCTCGTCCATGGCGTGATCGAACTTTTTTACCGGGCTGTCGCCCGCGCCCCAGCTGTAACTTTTAAACTCCGCGATCATGTTTTCGCAGGTGTCAAAGATATACAGATCGGGCGTGCCGTTGCCGCGCGCAAGATAGCTTTTGACGCGGGATATACCCGAAAAAACGTCCTTGTTTACGTGCGCGTTCACGGCTATGCCCCTTTCGTAAAACAGTTCCGACACGCTCTTTGAAGAGGCGAGCGTACGCTGCCCCGCCGCGCTGTCTATAAGGGCGGAGAGCATCCCGCGCGAATCCCTCTTCCAACCCAGGCGGCTGCTTATTTGCTGTATGGCGGCGGCATGAAAATCTATGTCCTTCCCCTGCGCGTAGTGTTCGGCTATCACGTATATGTTGCCGTCCCAGTCCACGCAGTACCAGTGCGCAGAGAGCGGATTGTTGAGCCCCGGGTCTATGGAGATGTTTTCCTGCCACTCCTTGGGGACGTCGAACGGGGGTATGACGTGGACGCCCTCTTCAAATTCCGGATACACAAGCCCGTAGCCTTGGGAAAACCTGCCGTACTTGCGGCTGTCCAGCGAAGCGCCGTCGAGCGCGCCTTCAAGCAGCTTTATTTCGCTCTTTGAAAGAAAGGGATTGTCCTCCCAGTTCATGAACTCGTACCACACTTCGCCGTTGTGCTTTGCGTTGACGTATATCTCGCCGTACACGAACGTGCGCCCCTTGAGCGGCGTCATCGTGCCGAATATGTCCCCGCGCCTGTCCATCACCCTCATCAGGCACTCTTCGTATATGTCGCGCGGGGGCTCTTCGTCGAACCACACAAAGTCGAGCGAGGCGCCCTGAAACTTTTCCCTGCCCTGGTCGCAGCTTTTAAAACCTATCGTCGATATGCCGCCGAACACGTTCTTTATCTTTATCTGGTCTATGACGCCCGAAGAGGGGCTGTCCCTGCGGCCGGAGAGCATCACGATGTCGGCTATCCAGCTCTTTGGAAGATAGCGCAGTATCTTAGCCTGCGCCACGTCGCGCTGGACTTGCTGCGACAGCGACACCACCCACCCGAACACGTCCTTTCTGTTTCTGCGGTAGGGGTGGTTGCCGCGCGCCGTCCATATCGCCTCCACCGCGCCGCACTCCGTCTTGCCCGACCTGTTCCCGCCGAAAACCCACCTGTTGCGCTTTTTGCATTTATGGAACGCAAGCTGCTTTTTATGCTTCTTTTTGCCGGTGTTGTAGCGGGAAAGAACGTCGCTGTCCCGCCGCCTTTCCAACTCGGCGTCTATCCTTGCTATGGCGTTGAGGATCTCCTCCCTCATCGATATCCCCCTTTATATTACAAAATAATTTATAAATACATAGTTTCCGCGCCCCGCGCGCATATACAATTCATTCCGTAATGAAAGTATATGCGGCCGTTGCGGCGCTCCTCTGCGCCGCGGCAATCCTGTTTGCGCCCTTTGCGGCGCGTACAACCGAATACGCTGCGGCACAGCAGGGCAATGCCGTGCAGGATGTGATGAATGCCGCATATGCGCGCGCAAATTCGCGCACGGCATACTTTTGCACGGACGCCGACCTATCCACGGGCATATTCGCCGTGCCGTACACGTACTGCGTGGAGATACTCGGCGAAGAGGGTGAATGGTACCGCGTGAAGTATGCCGAAGATTACGGCATATACCGCGCCCTTTACGGGTATGTGTTGAAGAGCGACTTCACTCCGCTTGAACAGGCGCCGCAGACGGTGTACCTGTACAAGTCGGTGAGCGTGACCTTTTCGCAAGACCAACCCTCCGGCAACCTCCCCGTGATAGACGACATAACCGTTACGGCGGCGTTTTACGGCTCCTATTACAGCGGCGCGGCGGGATATTCCTATGTACTGTACGACGGTTCATTCGGCTATATCGCGGGGGCAAACGAAGATTATCCGCTTATATTGCCGGAAAAGGATGAAAAGGACGAACCGCAAAAGGGCACGGCATCCGCCGCCACCATCGTCACATTTTGCGCCATAGGAACGCTCGCCGTGCTCGCCGCGGTCATCGTGGCGTTCTCCGGCAAAAAGGGCAGGCCGCATAGGGACGGCACCGCGTGAATTATTGCCCTTCCCGCGCCGCATACGGCGCTCATCCCCCATCGGGCGGCGCGCTTTACCGCGCGCCGCCCATTCATGCCTGAAAACTGCACTTCATGGCGGTATCTATCCCGCGCGCAAATTTTTCCAGGCAGCCGCGGATCCTGCGCGAAAAAGCCACCGCAAGGCGATGTATCTCCCTCCTTCTTTCGGCATCGGCCGCTCGCCTTCCGAACGCGTAATCCTTGAGCACGCAAAGCTCCCGCCGTGAAAAACGGGAGAGCGCCGCATGCACATGGCGGTAAAAGCTACACATCTCCCCCTTGCGCGCCACGAGCTCCGCCACCTCCGCGGCGCACTCCTCCGCCCCGCGCGCAAAATCTATGCGCAGCGCCTTGTAAGCTATCAGCCTGTCCATCTCCTCCTGCGCGCTCTCGGCGCAAAAATAAAATTTAAGTACCTTTTTAACGTTCATGTTTGCCCTCGCCGACATAAAAACAAACAAATGTTTGCTTTTGACAATTTGATTATAAACGTTAAATATGACAAAATGTTCATAATTAAAAAATTTTTTTAACTTTTTTTAAGAAAAATTTTGTGAATTTTGCGAAAAATGCGTTTGAGCGGCGCCCTGTCGCGCATTTTTACGCCTCCCGCAGCCGCCAATGCCGCAAACAAAAGCGCCGATAAACGGCAAAATACCCCGCCTTGCGAGCATATGCGCAAACATAAACTTTTAAAAATCTTTACATTCGCGCGCACGTGTGGTATAATCGATTTGTGAAAAGATTTATCTCAGCCGTTGTGTGCGCCGCCCTCACGGCATCCGTACTGTGCGCGGCGCCCGGCATAAAAACTAAATACGCAGACGCGCAGCAGGGCGACGTCACCGCCTATCCCGACTTTGTATCCGACCTGGATACGGGCGACATCGACTGCTACGCCGCAAACGGCAACCGATTTGCATTCTGCCGCGGGGAATACATCTACATCTATTCGGGCGGCAGCATGAGCGACGCCCCGCAGGACGACGGCTCCGGCGGCACCGCCTATATATTTGAAGGCGGGATAATGGAAAATTCTTCCGAAAGCGGCATCTACGCCTATAAACACACCAGCGTCATAACCAACATCGGTTACGGCGAAGACTGCCTGCTGTTCACGGACGCCACGGGCACGAACTACAGCTACCTTGACGGCGAGGCAAAAAAAGAGCAGGAGCGCGCACCCGCGGCGCAGCAGACGAGCACATACATCGGCGAATCGGTATTTATATACGTCGCGGGCGACGATTCGCTCGTTGCCATAGACATGTCCCTTTCCGAACCCGTGCCGTACAAGCCCGCACCCGAAAGCGCATTCTCTTCGCTGCAAAAGACTTCGCGCGGGGCATACGCTATAATGGACGGCGGGCTGTGCCTGATAGAACAGGGCGAAGATGAAGTCGTGCAAGTCACGCCCGTGCTGTTCCGCTATACGGACACGTCGCATGCGGAAAAGATAATGACGGGCGACACGGCAGAACTGTTAAAAACCACGCGCGACGCCCGCTTTGCCATAGCCCCCGCAGGGCAGTACGTGACGGAGATCGACCTTTCGGACATGAGCGGCAGGTACTTCACCGTCGCGGAAGGGGGAACGTTCAGGCTGGAAGAGAGTTCGCCCGCGCTCATACTTTGCACCACCGGCAATGCCGACATAATAGTTATGGGCGAAAGCGCATATATAACCGCCAGCTTGGGCGCCAATATCAGCGCGGTGACGTCCGCCGCCCCCTTTGCGGGCGCGCAGCTCAACTACGCCGCGGGGATATACGGTTCGCCGTACATGTGCGACGCGACCGAACTTATACGGCTTGAACCGGGGGCAAAGGTCACCGTGGCATATCAGATAAAGGCCGCCGATCAGAGCGCCGCACCGGGCGCGCTCGCCGCGGATTTTTGCAAAGTGACTTACACTTCCGATAGCGGAACTGTAACCGAAGGCTATATAGCCTCCTCCTTCCTCACGGCATACGATTTTTCCGGCGAAGACGGGCAATTCACCCCGCCCTCCTCGCCCGAAGACTACACGGAAGACAACGCCGTCTTAACGGTGGTGCTCGTCATAATAATAGTCGTGCTCGTCATAGCCGGCGTGGCGTACCTCGCCTATTCGAGCGGCAGCGGCAAGCACGGAAAAAAACAGCAGACGGATGCCGGCGAACGCAAAGAATGATATAAAATACGCGCCCTGCGGCAAAACGCCGCAGGGCGCACTTATTTAAAGTTTATACGGCGAACACGTTTAAAGTCGCGTCCGAATATAAAAACGTACCTCCGGCGGACGTCACGGTGAGAGTCGCCGGGACGGAAGATACAGTAAACACCATTGCGGCGGTCGCACGCGCCGACTGCCCCGCCGCCGAAAAGGACAGTTGCGACGCACCCGCGCTCTGCACCTGCCCGTTCAGCGAAAAGGATACGAACGCCACCAGCGGAAAAGTCGAGCCCTGCACGGGCGCCACCGTGGCGGAATACTGCGCGTAATAGGTGCCCGCCTGCGAAACGGTCACTTCGGATGAGTTGTTTTCATGCGCTATCTCCCCGCCCTGCCGTACGGCATTGCGGTCGAACACCACCTCTCCCCCGTCAGACACCGGCGCCGCCGGCACCGAATAAGCCGTAAGCGCCTGCACGGCGCGGCTGCCCGCAGGGCCTGTTGCACCCGTCGCACCCGTCGCGCCCGTCGCGCCCGTACTACCCGTACTTCCCGTTGCGCCTGTTACTCCCGTTGCGCCCGTGGCTCCCGTACTGCCTGTTGCACCGGTCGCCCCCGTATTGCCCGTTGCGCCCGTGGCGCCCTGGGGGCCGGCAGGCCCCCTTTCACCATATACGACCCGCTGCACACGGCACGGCATGCAGCTCACCCTGCACCTCATGTTCCCCTCCCTGCGGCATCCCGCACTACCATAATATTCGGCGCAGGCGGCCAAAGTTCCCAGCAATGCGTAAAAAAATTACGGTTTTTATATTTAAAATAATTGTTGCTATTTGCGCGCTAAGTGGTATACTGTAAGGGAATAAAACGAACTCGCCTTTAAATGCGCTTTTTGCATGCCTCGGCGTTCATCGTCGTTGCAATACGGAAAGTATTGCTGTCTCCTCTTCGCGCCAATTCACCGCAAAATGCGCTATTTAAAGGTGCATAGCAATTTAAAGCGGGCAGATTGCGGCAA
>CALVPV010000010.1 GCA_944353935.1 uncultured Clostridia bacterium
TCGCGACAATTTGGGTCGCGCTGGCGCAGGGAAACCCTGCTTGCGCACGCGATTCATTTTAAAAAATAATTGTCATTTCGAGCGGAGCGAAGCGTAGTCGAGAAATCTATTCCTTAGTATGGCTCCCTTGTGTAAAGGGAGCTGGCGGCGAAGCCGACTGAGGGATTGTGCCGCTATCATAAATGATATTTTGGCTTTCGTGAGGAGTTCTAATATGAATGTTCTTGTAATTGGTAACGGCGGAAGGGAACATGCGATCCTTCTTGCCTTGAAAAAGAGTAAAAGGGTAAACAAGCTCTATTGTATGAAGGGCAACGCCGGCACGGCGGAGATCGCCCAAAATGTGGACGTTGACTACATGAACATCCCCGCCGTGGTGGAATACGCAGAGGCTCATCCCGAGATAGACTACTACGTAGTCGCCCCGGACGATCCCCTCGCCATAGGCGTCGTGGACGCGCTCGAAGGCATCGGCAAGCGCTGCTTCGGCCCGCGCAAAAATGCCGCCGTGATAGAAGCGAGCAAGGCGTTTTCCAAAGAATTGATGAAAAAGTACGGCATACCCACCGCCGAATCGGAGATATTCGACGACTATAACGCTGCCCTCGCCTATGTTCGCAGGCAGGGCGCGCCCATAGTTTTAAAGGCGGACGGGCTCGCGCTCGGCAAGGGCGTGCTCATCTGCAACACCATACAAGAGGCGGAAGAGGGCTTAAAGCATATCATGCTCGATAAGGCGTTCGGTTCCGCGGGCAACCGCGTCGTGGTGGAAGAGTGCATGCGCGGGCTTAAATACACCCCGGGCGAAGAAGTCTCCGTGCTCTCCTTCACCGACGGAAAGACCATCGTCCCCATGATAACGTCCTGCGACCACAAGCGCGCGCTCGACGGCGACAAGGGGCTGAACACGGGCGGCATGGGTACGTTCTCGCCCTGCCCCTTCTGGACTGAGGAGCTGGAAGAGGAGGTCATGCAAAAGATCATGATCCCCACGATGAACGCCATGAATGCCGAAGGCAGGACGTTCAAGGGCTGCCTGTACTTCGGGCTCATGCGCACGGACAAGGGCATGAAGGTGGTGGAATACAACTCCCGCTTCGGTGACCCGGAAACGCAGGTCGTGCTGCCCATGCTCAAGACAGACCTCATGGACATATTCGAAGCCGTCACGGACGAAAGGCTTGCCGATATAAAAATAGAGTGGGAAAAGGGCGCGTGCGTGTGCGTCGTGCTCGCCTCCGGCGGGTATCCCGAACACTATGAAAAGGGCAAGGAGATCACCATAGGCGACGTCGGCGACTGTCAGGTAGTCCACGCCGGCACGGCTGTAAAGGACGGTAAGCTCGTCACAAACGGCGGCCGCGTGCTCGGTGTCGTGGCTAAGGGCGGCGATGTGGAAGAGGCGCGCAAAAAGGCGTATGCCGCCGTAAAGAACATAAGCTGGGAAGGCATGTACTGCCGCGGCGATATCGGCATAAAGTACCGCGAAGGCTGAAAATATTTTTGTCAAACACCGCTTTAAAATGCAATGGTTGCGGCATATATGCCGCTCTTTTATAAAAATTTAACTCATCTATTTAGTTTTTTTACGCTTGGAGCGCATATGATTTACAGAATTTTCGTTGAAAAGAAGGACAATTTACAGGCAAAAAAGGTAAAGGAAGAAGCTAATGGCCTGCTCGGCATAAAGGATATACAGGATGTCCGCCAGCTCATCCGCTATGACGTGGAGGGCATGACGGAGAGCGAGCTCGAAGCCGCCATCCCCGGCGTATTTTCCGAACCTCCCGTCGACAACGTTTACAGGGAAACGGTTGAGTTCGGCAAGGACTATTCCGTATTTGCCATAGCCTACCTCACCGGCCAGTACGACCAGCGTGCAGACAGCGCCGCCCAGTGCGTGCAGCTTTTGACCCAAGGGGAGAGGCCGCTCATAAAATGCGCCCGCGTATACGCCGTAAAGGGCGCCACGCAAAAAGAGGTGGAAAAGCTCAAAAAGCACCTCATCAATCCCGTGGAGAGCGAAGAGGTCGGGCTGGAAAAGCCTGCAACGCTCGTCCACGAACATATAGAAGCTCCTGACGTGAAAAACGTGGACGGCTTTACCGCCATGTCGGACGAAGAGATAGCCGCCTACCACAAAAAGATGGGATTTGCCATGTCGGCGGAAGACCTCGCCTTCGTGCGCGACTACTTTATATCCGAAAAGCGCGACCCGACCGAAACGGAGCTCAAAGTCATAGATACATACTGGTCTGACCACTGCCGCCACACCACGTTCGCGACGGAGATAACCGACGTGAGCATAAACGGCGGCAACGGCCGCGTCAAAGAGGCGTATTCCCTCTATAAAGACCTGTTTGCCGAACTGTACAAGGGCAGGAACGACAAGTATCCCTGCCTCATGGACATAGCCACCATAGGCGCCAAAAAGCTCAAAAAGGACGGCAAACTTGCAAACCTTGACGAATCGGAAGAGATCAACGCCTGCTCGGTAAAATTAAAGGTGGAGCTGGACGGCAAGCCCGAAGACTACACCCTGATGTTCAAAAACGAAACGCACAACCACCCCACGGAGATAGAGCCGTTCGGCGGCGCGGCGACCTGCCTCGGCGGCGCCATACGCGATCCCCTTTCCGGCAGGACGTACGTACTGCAGTCCATGCGCATAACGGGCGCGGCAGACCCCACGGAAAAGCTGGAAGACACCATCCCCGGCAAGCTCCCCCAGCGCGTCATAACCACCACGGCGGCGGCGGGCTTTTCCTCCTACGGCAACCAGATAGGGCTTGCGACGGGTGAAGTGGACGAAGTGTACCACCCCGGCTATAAGGCAAAGAGGCTGGAGACGGGCTTCGTCGTTGCGGGCGCAAAGTCGGACATGATCTACCGCGAACGTCCCAAGGCGGGCGACGTCATCATCCTTCTGGGCGGCGAAACGGGCCGCGACGGCTGCGGCGGCGCGACAGGTTCTTCAAAGGCGCACGACAAAAAGTCGGTGCAGACGTGCGGCGCCGAGGTGCAAAAGGGCAACGCACTCACGGAGCGCAAGCTGCAGCGGCTGTTCTTAAACAAGCAGGCCACCCGCATGATCAAAAAGTGCAACGACTTCGGCGCGGGCGGCGTGTCCGTAGCCATAGGCGAACTTTCCGACGGGGTGGAGATACAGCTCGACGTCGTGCCCAAAAAGTATGAAGGGCTCTCCGGCACGGAGCTCGCCATCTCCGAATCGCAGGAGCGCATGGCGGTGGTGGTGTCTGCGGAAAACGCCGCAAAGTTCATAGAGCTCGCCGCGCAAGAAAACCTCACCGCGACCCCCGTGGCAAAGGTCACGGCGGACAGGCGCATGAAGATGTTCCACCGCGGCAGGGCAATAGTGGACATCTCGCGCGATTTCCTTGATACCAACGGCGTAAAACAGCGCATTGCCGCAGAGATAGATGAAGACGGGACGGACTTCTTTGCCCCCGCAAAGGCGGGCGACTTTAAAACGGAGCTGTTAAAAACGCTCTCTTGCCTCAACGTATGCTCCAAGAAGGGGCTTTCGGAGATGTTCGACTCCACGATAGGCGCAAAGTCGGTATTCATGCCCTTCGGCGGCAAAAACCAGCTCACTCCCGTGACTGCAATGGCGGCTAAGATAGTCGGCGGCGAAACGGACGACTGCTCCGTGTCCGCCTACGGCTACGACCCCGACCTGATGTCCTCTTCGCCCTTCACCGGCGCAATATATTCCATAGTTGCCTCTGTCGCAAAGGTGGTTGCCGCCGGCGCGAAGATGGAGGATATACGCCTCACGCTGCAGGAATTTTTCATGCGCCTGCGCGACGATAAAAAGCGCTGGGGCGTGCCCCTCTCCGCACTTTTGGGCGCGCTGTACGCACAGATAAATTTAGGGCTTGCGGCGATCGGCGGCAAGGACTCCATGAGCGGCTCGTTTGAAGATATAGACGTGCCTCCCACGCTCATATCCTTTGCCATAGCCCCCGCAAAGGCGTCCAAACTAATAACCAACGTGCCCGAAAGGGCGGGCGAAAAGCTGTGGCTTTTGCCCATGAAAAAGGATGAAAATTCCGTTCCCGATTTTGCATACCTCAAAAAGCTGTATGCAGCCGTTAATTCGGGCATATCCTCGGGTGTAATAAAGCACGCTACGGTGATAGAACACGGCGGCGTCGCCGCGGCGGTGGCAAAGAGCTGCTTCGGCAACGGGCTCGGCTTTGACTTTTCGATGGGTGTGCCCGACCTGTTCACGCAGCGCTACGGCGACATCATCGTATGCGCGGACGACATCGCTCCGCTCGGCGGCATAGACGCCGTGTACGTCGGCAAGACGGCGGAGGGCGGCTTTACGTGCGGGGCGCAAAGTGCGGACTATGCAGACGCGCTTGACGCGTATACATCCAAGCTCAACGGCGTGTTCCCCGCGACGGCGCCCGCTCGGGGCGACATACCGGGTTGCGACTATACCGCCGCGGGCAGGTACGGCACGGTCGGCATAAAAACGGCTAAACCCCGCGTATTCATTCCCGCTTTCCCCGGCACCAACTGCGAACTGGATACGGAGCGCAAGTTCCGCCTCGCGGGCGCGGATACGGAGATACTCGTAATACGCAACCGCACCCCTCAGGACATAGAAGAGAGCGTTGCCGCCATAATAAAGGCGATAGAGCGCGCCAACATAATAGCCTTCCCCGGCGGCTTTTCGGGCGGCGACGAACCGGACGGTTCGGGCAAGTTCATAGCCACGACCTTCAAAAACCCCGCCGTGTCGGAAAAGATAGCCGAGCTCCTTGAAAAGAGGGACGGGCTCATCCTCGGCATATGCAACGGCTTCCAGGCGCTCATCAAGCTCGGGCTCGTGCCCTACGGTAAAGTGAGCCCGCTCACGGCAAATTCTCCCACGCTCACCTATAACAACATATCCCGCCACGTATCCACGCTCGTGGATATAAGGGTGGCGTCCGTAAAGAGCCCCTGGCTCGCCGCATGTAAAGTGGGCGAGGTGTACACCGTGCCCGTATCCCACGGCGAAGGCAAGCTGATAGCGCCCGCCGCAGAGCTGGAAAGGATGCGCGCAAACGGGCAGATAGCCACGCAGTACTGCGACCTTAACGGCATGCCCACCATGCTCAGCCCCTACAATCCCAACGGCAGCATGTGGGCGATAGAGGGTATAACCTCGCCCGACGGCAGGGTGTTCGGCAAAATGGGACACTCCGAGCGCGTCGGCGAAAACCTGTACAAGAACTGCCCCGGCAATTTCGATATGAAGATATTTGAAAGCGGCGTAAAATATTTCAAATGATTTTACGCGGCATCAGCTGATTTAAACCGCAGGTTGCAAAAAAGTCAACCTGCGGTTTATAATATCCAACCTATGGTATGTTGCGTCAACCGCGCGGCAGTGTTATACTATAATTACAAAAAAAGAGGCAGTAGTATACTGTACTTACAAAAAGGAGGCGGCAATATGAATACACTCGGCCAAAGGATCGCCTTTTACCGTAAAAAATGCAACTTAACGCAGGAGGAGCTGGCAGAAAAGTGCTCCGTCACCCCTCAGGCGGTATCCAAGTGGGAGAACGATATCTCCGCGCCGGACATATCGCTCATACCCGTGCTCGCGGAGCTGTTCAACATAACCTGCGACGAGCTTTTGTGCGTGCACGGTAAAACGGCGAAGGCCGTGCCGGAAGAGCTCGTAGACCTTTCAAAGACGCTTTTAAAGATCAGGATAATTTCAAGCGACGGCGATAAAGTCAACCTCAACCTGCCGATGCAGATAGCCGAACCGTTTTTAAAGAACGCCCAAATAGGCGGCTCCGACGCCCTTAAAAACATAGATTTCGCCCGGCTTGCGGAACTTATAAAGAGCGGCGCCGTCGGCAAGCTGATGGAGATAAATTCCGCCGACGGCGACATGGTGGAAATATACGCGGAATGAAGGTGCATATAAAGGAAGAGGGCGGAAGGCGTTTTACGATCCCCCTGCCCGCGGGGCTTGCCCTGCGCTTTATGGGGTTTGCCGCTGGGCGCCGCGGTGAAGCCGGCAGGGAAATAAAGGCTGTAATGCGCGGTTTAAAACAGGCAAAAAAGGTATGGGGACACCTCGCTGTCGTAGAGATAAAAGACAAGGACGGCGACGAAGTCGTCATAACGCTGTAAATTCATAAACTTGCAAAGTCGGGCGGCGGCGCAAATTTTTGCGCCGCCGCCCTTTCCGCTTTCCGCGCCTTTTTGCCGCATATGCAAATTTTGTTTACTCTGCCCTTTACAACCACAAAATATTGTGCTATAATTATAAAAAGTACGTTCAAAGGGGTGGCTCAATGAAGTGTATGTTCTGCGGCTGTGAAGACAGCAAGGTCATAGACAGCCGCTCTGCCGATGAAGGCAGGGCTATAAGAAGAAGAAGGGAATGCCTCGCCTGCGGCAGGCGCTTCACCACGTACGAAACTATAGAAGACACGCCCGTCCTCGTCATAAAGTCGGGCGGCAACCGCCAGGCGTTCGACCCGCAGAAGATAAAGAACGGCGTCATAAAGGCGTGCGAAAAGCGCCCCGTCCCCATGGCAAAGATAGATGCGCTCGTGGACAGCGTCTCCAAACAGGTCTACAACTCAATGGAGCAGGAGATATCTTCCAAAAAGATAGGCGAAATGGTCATGAACGAGCTTAAAAGCATAGACGAAGTCGCCTACGTGCGCTACGCCTGCGTATACCGTTCGTTCAATGATATATCCAGCTTTATGGCAGAACTGCAAAACCTTATGGAGAGCAAAAAGTAAAACGGTAAAAAAAGATATTGCCGCCGCAGCACAGGCTTCGGCGGCTTTTAAAACGGGAGGAAGCATGACTCGCAGGGTAAAAGTCGGCGGCATATATATAGGCGGAGGAGAGGGCGTAAAGATACAGTCCATGTGCACGGTAAAGACGTCCCGCGTGGACGAAGTGTGCGCCCAGATATCCGCGCTTGAAGGGGCGGGGTGCGAAATAATCCGCGTCTCCGTGCTGGACGAGGAGGACGCCGCCGCCATAAAGGCGATAAAGGAGCGCATACGCATGCCGCTCGTCGCGGACATCCACTTTTCTGCAAAGCTGGCGGTCGCCGCGATAGAGGCGGGGTGCGACAAGGTGCGCATAAACCCCGGCAACATAGGCGGGGAGCAGAACGTAAAACTCGTGGCGGACTGCATAAGGGCGCACGGCATATCGGTGCGCGTCGGCTCCAACACGGGCAGCATAGAAAAGCAGTTCCTTCAAAAGTACGGCGTCAGCGAATATTCCCTTGTGGAGAGCGCTCTTCACGGCGTGGGCATGCTTGAAAAGTACGGCGTGCATGACATAGTCATATCCGTAAAGGCGTCGTCCGTGCCGCTCACGTTCGCGGCGTACAAGCTGCTCTCTTCCCGCACGGACTATCCCCTGCACATCGGCGTGACGGAGGCGGGCACCTACGAAGGCGCGCTCGTAAAATCTTCGGCGGCGCTCGGCGCCCTCCTTCTTGAAGGCATAGGCGACACCATGCGCGTCTCCATAACGGGCGACCCCGTGCGCGAGGTGTACGCGGCAAAACAGATATTGCGCGCCGTGGGGTTGGACAGGAACTTTGCGGACGTCATATCCTGCCCCACGTGCGGCAGGTGCCAATGGCATTCGGCTGCGCTTGCGGAAAAGGTCTCCGACCGCGTAAAGGACTGCAAAAAGCCGCTCAAAATAGCCGTTATGGGGTGTGTCGTCAACGGCCCCGGCGAGGCTGCCGAAGCAGACATAGGCATAGCCGGCGCCAAGGACAGGTGCGTGATATTCAAAAAGGGCGTCGTTTGCCGCACGGTGGACGCGCGCGACGCCGAACGTGAATTTTTAAAGGAGATAGACGGGCTGATAAATGACTGAAGACATACTTTCCGCCGTCCGCCGTTCGGACGGCCTTAAAAACGCCATAATCGGCGGCGTGGAGCTCGTGCAGGCGACGGGTGAGGTGACCGTGCGGCTGGTGACCGACCTCGCCTATTCGCAGGCCGACTACGACGCCGCATATAAAAGCGTCCGTACCTTCGTGCCGGACTGCTTTTCGCTCGAACTTAAAATATCCAAGCTCTCCCCCGACTGCCGCATGGTCAAACAAAAGATACTCTCGCTCATAGGCGAAAGGTTCCCTGCGCTCGCGTCCGTCATCACGGAGGGCGACGTCGATGTGGCAAAGGCGGAGGGCGGCTTTGAATTTACCGTGGCTACCCTCTCCGGTTCGCGCACGGAAGAGCTCGTCGGGTATGTGGAGGGCGCGCTCAAAAAGTGCTACTGCGGCAGCTTTTGCGGCCGCGTTCAAAAAAAGGACTTAAGCGCAAAAGACATAGTCGTGGAAGAGCAGGTGGAAGAGGAGGTGTTCGAAGCCCCCGCCCGCACCTTCCCCGTGAATAATTTCGTCCCCATAGAGAGTGCCGACGCCCCTTCCCGTGCGCTGTACATCGCCGACTTCAACTTCGTCAGCGAAAACGCCGTGGTGTGCGGCGCCGTCACCGATATACAGGAGCGCTCCTATACCCGCTCCAACGGCGAAGAAAAGCCCTATTTCAACATAACGCTGGCAGACGGCACGGGCAGCCTGCGCCTCACGTATTTTTCCCGCAAAAAGAGCGTGGACAAGATCCGCGCCGTAAAGGCGGGCGAAAGCATAGTGTGCAACTGCCGCAGCGAGGTGCACGGCGGCATGCTGCGCTATACGGCGACCGCCATAAATTACGGCTCCCCGCCTGAAAATTTCGTGCCGGAAAAGCGCATGGCGCGCCCCGTGCCCAAGGCGTACCATACCGTCTTTCCCGAACCGTACGTCGGCTATACGCAGGCGGATTTTTTCACCGATACCGCCCTGCCCGAATGTTTCAAGGGCACGTCCTTTGTGGTGTTCGACCTGGAAACGACGGGGCTGTGCACCACGCCCGTCGCGGGGGAGATGGACGGGATAATAGAGATAGGCGCCTACAAGGTGGTGGACGGGGAGATAAAGGAAAAGTTTTCCACCTTCGTCAACCCCGAACGCCCCGTCCCGCTGGAAGACAGGATAGTCGAGCTCACGGGCATAACTCAGGCAATGGTCAACTCCGCGCCCTCATATAAGGACGTGCTGCCCGACTTCGTCAGATTCTGCGACGGCTCCGTGCTCGTGGGGCACAACGCCGCCGGGTTCGATATAAAGTTCATAGATTTCTATTGCCGCGAACTCGGCTACGACGTCGGCCGCAGGGTGATAGACACGCTCTTCCTTTCGCAAAAGCTGCTGCGCCTTGCAAACAACAAACTCAACACCGTCGCCGACCACTTCGGCATAACTTTCAACCACCACAGGGCGGAAGACGACGCCCTCGCCACGGCAAAGATATTCATAGAACTGATAAAAATAAAAAAATCTTTCCCCGATTACTGATAAATGTTGCAAAATCCGGGCGACTGTGTTATAATAATTTCAGACTTAATACTTATGTTAAGATTGAGTGCCTTTGAAAGGCACTCAATCGCTGTATAAGGGGGCTGTTCGCTGCGCTATATGTGCGGGCAAATCCCGTTTCAGTACATCGTGCGCCGCACTTTTTCGCGCGCGTGGAGGCTTTTATGAAATTCAGACCGGAAGGGGAGATCAGGCAATTCCTTGAAAAGTACGCCGCCCCCATGGGCATAGAGATCGTGGACGTGGAGGCAAAGGGCGAAGAGCTCACCGTCTTTATAGAGACGGAGGGCGGCGTCGACCTCGACACCTGCGAAAAATTCCACAACGCCATAATGGAGCCGATAGACGAGCTCGACCCCAGCTTCGGCGCGGCGTACACGCTCAACGTCTCCAGCCCCGGGCTCGACCGCCCCTTCAAAACGGAGCGCGACTTTGAACGCAACCTCGGCAAAGAGGTGGAAGTCAAATTGTACGCGCCCTTAAAGGGCAAAAAACTTTTGGAAGGCGTGCTCGCCGCCTATGACGAAAATTCCGTCACCGTCCTGTGCGGCGGCGGAGAGGAAAAGATAAACAGGACGCGCATAGCCAAGATAAATAAGGCTATCAAATTCGATTGAACGTATCGGCGCATCGCAAAAATACGGATGCGGCGCGCAAAAAATAAAATCACCCGCCCGGAAGGCGGTTTCAACTTGACAGGAGAATTTTAAAATGACTAACAAAGATTTTTTCTTGGCGCTCGAAGATCTCGAAAAGGAAAAAGGCATCTCCAAGGACGTCTTTTTAGAGGCGCTTGAAAACGCCCTCGTTTCCGCCTGCAAAAAGCAGTATGCCGGCACGGTGGGCGCCGTTGAAATAAAGCTCAATCCGGATAAGGGTACCTTAGACTTCTACACCGTCAAGACGGTGGTGGAAGAGGTCACCGACCGCGAAAAGGAGATCTCTTTGGAAGACGCCCGCGCCATAAAAAAGAGCTATAAGCCGGGCGACAAGGTGACGGAAAAATTCGTGCCCAAGGATTTTTCGCGCATAGCCGCGCAGACGGCAAAGCAGGTCATCCTGCAAAAGATACACGAGACGGAGCGCGACGCCGCGATGAGCGAATTTGCCGATAAAGAGGGTGAACTGCTCGTGGGCGTGGTGCGCAAAAAGGACATAAAGAACATATACCTCGACCTCGGCAAGGGGCAGATAGAGGGCGTACTTCTGCCCTCCGATCAGGTTCCCGGCGAAGTTTACGAACTCAACGACAAGGTCAAGGTCTTCGTCAAAAAGGTGAAGAGCGGCTACAACGGCGCGCAGGTGCTCGTCAGCCGCACTTCCCCCGGGCTCGTAAGAAAGCTGTTTGAAGAGGAAGTGCCCGAAATAAAGCAGGGCACCGTGGAAATAAAGGCGGTCAGCCGCGAGGCGGGTTCGCGCACCAAGATGGCGATATATTCCAACGACCCCCGCGTGGACGCTATAGGCGCGTGCGTGGGCAACAAGGGCGCAAGGGTCAACGCCGTGGTTGCCGAACTCGGCGGCGAAAAGATAGACATCATCCCCTGGTCGGAAGACCCGCTCGAATTCATCGCCAAGGCGCTTTCGCCCGCCAAGGTGCTCTCCGTCACCCAGCTTGACGGCGAAAAGACGGCAATGGCAGTCGTTCCCGACGATAAGCTCTCCCTCGCCATAGGCAAAGACGGACAGAACGCCCGCCTCGCCGTAAGGCTCACGGGCTGGAAGATAGACGTAAAGAGCCGCAGCGCGGCAGAAAAGATAGGCATGGCTCCTTCCGACGGCGCAGAGGACGAATCCGAAGCCGTGCAGGCGCCCGCCCCCGACGGAGAAGAAGATGCCGTCGAATAAAAAGATACCTTTAAGGATGTGCATAGCCTGCCGCGGGCTCAAAGAAAAGAGGGATATGCTGCGCATCGTAAAGAACGCGCAGGGCGAGATTTTTATCGACTTTTCCTCCAAGGCGCCCGGCAGGGGAGCATACATCTGCAACGACCCCGACTGCGTAAAAAAACTCAAAAAGCAGCGGCTTATAAACAAAGTTTTCTCATGCGAGGTGCCCGAAGAGGTGTACGCGCGCATAGAGGAGGAGTACTTTGGAAAAAAGAGCTAAGGCGGAAAGCTACATAGGCTTCTGCCTGCGCGCCCGCAAGATGGTACTCGGCACGGGCGCAACGGACTGCCTTAAAAAGGGGGCATACCTTATAATGGTGTGCTCCACGGCGTCTTCCAACTGCCTTAAACTTGCGCAAAAGTATGCGCGCAGGCATTCCTGCCCGCTCATGGTGTGCAAAAGCGGGCTGGAAAACGCAGTGCATAAGGCAGGCTGTAAAGTGGCGGCGGTGACGGACAGAGGGCTGGCAGAGGCCATAATATCCGCCGCGGACGAGAATTTTGAAATATATGCTGGAGGCATAAACTGATATATGGCAAACAAATACGAGAACGCTGAAAATATAGGAAAGCTGATATCCGGCGGGGCACTCTCCGAACTGGGTAAAAAGGTCAACGCTTCCGAAAAGAGGATGTCCGAGATCCTTAAAAAGCTGTCCGATATGGAGAGCGCCATTCAGGCTGCAAAGAAGCAGGAAGAGGAGCGCGCCGCCGCTTTGCAGGCCGAAAAAGAAAGAGCCGAAAAGGAGAGGGCCGAAAAGAAGGAGCAGGAGGCGGCTGCCGCGGCAAAGGAAAAGCAGCAGGAAGAGCTGCCCGAAAAGCCGATCGAAAAACAGCCTGAAAAGAAAGCCGAAAATAAGGCGGAAAAACCCGCTCCCGCCGCGCAGCCGGAAGTAAAGGCAGAGGCAAAGGCGGAACCTCCCGTACAGGCCGCCGCGCCCGCGCAGCAGCAAAAGCCGGCACAGCCCAAGCCCGCCGCACCCAAGGCGGAAGCTCCCGCAAGCGCCGCGCCCCGCAGGCAGGAGAACGCTCCCCGCGCTCCCCGGCCCATGGAAAATGCCCAGGGCGCATCCTCCGGCAAGCCCAGGCAGGGCGACAACCGCACGTTTGTCAATAAAGATTCAAGGCCTCCCCGCCAGGACAGGCAGCCTCAGCGCGGTAACGGCCCCCGTCCCGCAGGCGGCGCTCCCGCCCGCCCCGGCACGGCTCCCCGCCCCGCTTTAGGCGCAAGGCCGGCAGGCGCAAGGCCCGCGGCGCCCGCTCCCGCGGCAAAGCCCAACAAGAACTTCGGGCCGGATAAAAAGAAGGGCGACCGCACTTATATAGAAAAGGAAAAGCGCCCCATGAACAAGCGCTCGCTGCAAAAACAGCAGGGCGCCAGCGTAGAGGATTTCGACGACGAGAGGGGCGTATACCGCAAGGCGCGCACCAAAAAGGCTGTAAAGCAGGTGGTGCAGGCGGTAAAGATAGAACACGCCGTCGTAACAACGGACAACATCCCCATAAAGGTGCTCTCGGAAAAGCTCGGCGTCACCGCGGTGGAGATAACCAAGCGCCTCTTCAAGGGCGGCATAGTTACCACCGTCAACGGCTCCATAGACTACGAGACGGCGTTCATGATAGCCGCCGACCTCGGCATAGAGCTCGAATACAAGCCGGAAAAGACGGCGGAAGAAAAGCTCATAGAAAAGCAGGCTGACACCGTGGAAGAGATAGAGAGCCTCGTTCCCCGCGCCCCCGTGGTGACGGTGATGGGGCACGTAGACCACGGCAAGACTTCGCTTTTGGACTACATCCGCAAGACAAAGGTGACCGAAGGCGAAGCCGGCGGCATAACCCAGCACATAGGCGCCTACTCCGTATCGGTAGACGGCAAAAAGATAACGTTTTTAGACACTCCCGGGCACGAAGCGTTCACGGCGATGAGGGCGCGCGGCGCTCAGGTCACCGATATCGTCGTGCTGGTAGTCGCCGCGGACGACGGCATCATGCCGCAGACGGTAGAGGCGATAAACCACGCCAAGGCGGCGGGCGTCTCCATAATAGCGGCGGTCAATAAGATAGATAAGCCCCAGGCGGACATAAACAGGGTAAAACAGGATCTCACAAACTACGGACTCGTGCCCGAAGAGTGGGGCGGCGACACCATAGTGTGCCCCGTTTCCGCAAAGACGGGCGAGGGCGTGGACGAACTCCTTGAAAACATCCTGCTCGTCGCCGAAATGAAGGAACTGCTCGCCAACCCCGAAAGGGAGGCGCGCGGCACGATAATAGAAGCCAAGCTGGATAAGGGCATGGGCCCCGTGGCGAGCGTGCTCGTGCAGAACGGCACCCTCCACACGGGCGACAACATCATCTCCGGCACGGTCACCGGACGCGTGCGCGCCATGATAGACGACCGCGGCAAACAGGTAAAATCCGCGGGCCCCTCCACGGCGGTATCCGTGCTCGGCTTTGAAGAAGTTCCCAACGCCGGCGACTCGATATATGCCGTTTCGCAGGAGCTGATGAAGCAGGTAATAGACGAAAGGAAGAGGAAGGAGAGCGAGGCGCGCGTTCAGCAGACGTCCAAAATAACGCTGGACGAAGTGTTCGGCAAGATAGCCGAAGGCAACATGAAGTCGCTCAACCTCATAATAAAGGGCGACGTGCAGGGCTCGGTAGAGGCTGTAAAACAGTCCGTCGTAAAGCTCTCCAACGAAGAGGTGCAGGTAAAGGTAATACACAGCGGCGCCGGCGCGGTGAACGAATCGGACGTAATGCTCGCCGACTCCTCCAACGCCATAATCCTTGCGTTCAACGTGCGCCCGGATGCAAAGGCAAAGGCGCTTGCGGAACGCAGCAAGGTGGACGTGCGCACATACCGCATCATATACGACCTGCTGGACGACATGCAGGCGGCGCTCAAAGGCATGCTCGCGCCCAAGTATCAGGAAATCTACATGGGCAAGTGCGAAGTCCGTCAGGTATTCAGGATCACGGGCGTCGGCAACGTGGCGGGCTGCTACGTGCTGGACGGCAAGATCGTGCGCGGCGGCAAACTGCGCATCTACCGCGAGGACGTCCTCGTCGTAGAGGGCAACGTCCAGCAGCTCAAGCGCTTTAAAGACGACGTCAAGGAAGTGCGCGCGGGCTTTGAATGCGGCTGCGCCATAGAGGGGTTCAACGACATAAGGATAGGGGATATCATCGAATGCTACCTCATCCAGGAGATCCCCGCAAAATAAGCAAAAACACGCACGGGCTGCGCAATGCCCTGCCGCGGTGGCTTCGTGGCGTTTGCCTTTAAGTAGACGCCCGCAAGTTTTCCCGTAGCTGCGATTTCTTTATCGCTTTAGCCATAAGGGGCTGCGCCTTCGCGTTTTAACGGCAGCAACATTTAATTTAAGGATCAAATTCAGGTATCATATTATGAAAGGTTTAAGGGGGGAAAGGCTGGCAAGCGAATTTCAAAAAGCCGTCTACGAGGTGATCTCCCGCAGGCTTCGCGACAGGGCTCCCGGTCTTTCCGCAATAATAAGCGTCACGGGCGCGGACATCGCCCCCGATCTTAAAACGGCAAAGATATATGTCAGCATATATGACAAGGACGAGGCAAAAAAACTTGCCTCATTCGAGCTCATAAAGGAAAACGCGGGCTTTATCCGCCACGAGCTTTCCGGCATGCTCCGTATAAGGACGGTACCCGCGCTGACGTTCATTTTGGACGGCAGCATGGAATACGGCGCGCATATAGACGAGATTTTGAACAAACTTGAACAAGAACATAAAGATGAGCAGTGAAAACAGCGTGGCGGCGGCAGCCGCACAGATAAAAAACGCGCAAAGCGCCCTCATATTCTGCCATTCCCGCCCCGACGGCGACGCCCTCGGCAGCGGGCTCGCGCTCTGCCTTGCCATGCGCGCTGCCGGCAAGTCCGCTCACCTCGTGTGCGAAGACGCCCCGCCGGAAAAGTTTGCGTTCATCCCTTCAATGAAGGAGGTCAAGACCTCCCTGCCGGAGGGCGAATACGACGCGTTCATCACGGTGGACTGCGCGGAACTTTCCCGCATAGGCAGGTTCGCACAGGCATATTCCCGCTTCCGCGGCGACACGGTCAACATCGACCACCACATATCCAACTGCGGGTATGCAAAGGTCAACTGCGTGCGCAACTGTTCGGCAACGTGTGAGATAATGCCGGACATCCTCGATGCCGCCGGGCTGGAGATATCGCAGGAAGTTTCGCAGCTGCTCATGCTCGGGCTTATGACGGACAGCGGCACCTTCACTCACAACGACGTAACCGCGCATACCTTCCGCGTTGCGGCGCGCCTGCGCGAAAAGGGCGCCGATGTCACAAAAATAAATTACCAGGTGTTCTCCCGCCAAAAAAAGGCGCGCGCGCTGTTGTTCAGGCGGGCGCTGTCAAATTTGCGCTTTGCCCTGGAAGACAGGCTGGCGTTCGTCTTCGTCTCTTGCGAGGATATAGAAAAGACGGGCGCAGACCGCAGTATGACGGAGGGGTTCGTGGACTACCCGCTCACGATAGACGGCGTGGAAGTCTCCGTCGCGCTGATGGAGATGAAGCCCGGGCAGTACAAGGCATCGCTGCGCAGCAAGGGCGCGGTCAACGTAAATTCCGTGGCGGCGACGTTCGGCGGCGGCGGGCATGTGCTCGCCAGCGGCTGCATGCTGTACGGAGAGTATGAAGAGGCGATAGAGCGCCTCACCTACGCGGTATACCAGCACCTATGAACTCCGCAAATTCGCCCGCAACGGGCTTTATCAACGTAAACAAGGCTTACGGCGCCTCATCCGCAAAGGAGGTGTCTGTAATAAAAAAACTCACGGGCATGCCCTGCGGGCATATGGGCACGCTCGACCCCATGGCTACGGGGGTGCTCCCCGTGGCGGTGGGGAACGCATCCCGCCTGTTCGACTACTTTTTGCAAAAGCGCAAGCGCTACGTGGCGCAGTTCACGTTCGGCGCCGACTACGACACGCTCGACACAACGGGCAGCATTGTTGCCGAAGGCGGCAGGATCCCCTGCCTTGAAGAAGTCGTTGCCGCGCTCCCCTCGCTCGTGGGCGAATACGACCAGGTGCCGCCTGCATACAGCGCAAAGAGCTTAAACGGCGAACGCGGCTATAAACTTGCAAGGCGGGGCGAAAGTTTTTCCCTTCCCGCAAAGCGCGTAAGCGTGGGCAAATTTGAATGCCTCGGCGAAGTTTCTCGCGGCGTGTTCAGCTTTGAAATAGAGTGCGGCAGCGGCACTTACATACGTTCGCTCGCGCGCGATCTGGCGTCATTGCTCGGCACATATGCCGCAATGAATGCGCTCTGCCGTACAAAAAGCGGCCCTTTTGAAATTGAAAATTCGGTTGAAACGCGGCTTCTTTCCCGCGACAACATATATGCATCTTTAATACCCGCAGACTCCGTTCTGCCTTATCCGGCCAAGATCTTATCTCCCGGTGAAGAAAAAAAATACCTTAACGGCGTCCCCGCCGAATGCGGGCTGGCCGCAGGGCAGTACAGGATCTACCGTTCGGACGGCGCCTTTTACGGCGTCGGCGAATCGGACGGCATCAAATTAAAATCGAGGTTAAAATTATGCTGAAAATTGTCAACTACAACAAGGACGAATACGACTTTCCCGCGCTCATAGTGCTCGGCTGTTTCGACGCCGTGCACATCGGTCATCAGGAGCTTTTAAAAAAGGCAAAATTGCAGGCCAAGATAAACGGCCTTGACCTTGGCGTGATGATGTTTGCCGAAGGTAAGGGCGGCAGGCAGGTGTTCACGTTTGAAGAGAGGCTGGAATTTATTTCCGCTTACAACACAAAGTTTGTGTTCAAGATAGATTATACCGACGAATTTAAAAAGACCACCGCGCAGCAGTTCCTCGGCGATATAGAAGAACATATAAACGTCAAGGCTTACATGAGCGGCAAGGACTTCCGCTTCGGCGCGGGCGCCAAGGGCAAATCCTCCACGCTCAAAAATTTTGCCGAAGATGAGGAAAACGGCGTGTGGTATATGCCCGTCAAGGACGTCACGGTAGACGGCGAAAAGGTCTCTACCACGCTCATCAAAAAGTACATAGAAGAGGGCAAGATCCAAAAGGCGGAACAGCTCCTCGGCAGGCAGTACTTCGTCAGCGGCGAAGTGTGCGAAGGCCACGGAAGGGGCAAGGAACTCGGTTTCCCCACCGCCAATATAATTTATCCCGCAAACAAGGTGCTCGTCGCTCCCGGCGTCTACGGCGTAGAGGCGGAAATAGACGGCACCGTCTATAAGGGCGTGGCAAACTGCGGGCCCCGTCCCACGTTCGGCGAAGACGCCTTTGTAATGGAAGTGTATTTCGAAGGGCTCTCTCAGGATCTCTACGGCAAAAACGTCACCGTCAAATTCATAAACTATATCCGCGCCATCAAAAAGTTTGAAAGCGCGGAGGCGCTCTCCGCGCAGATAGCGCACGACGTGACCTGCATAGGTGCGCCCGACGCCGAATTTACGGAACCCGCAGCGGAAGTAGTCGAAGAAGCTCCCGCGGAGGAACCCGCAACGGAAGCAGTCGAAGAAGCTCCCGCGGAGGAGCCCGCCGCGGAAGTAGTAGAAGAAGCTCCCGCAGAGGGACCCGCCGCGGAAGTAGCCGAAGAAGCTCCCGCAGAGGAACCTGTTGCGGAAGTAGCTGAAGAGGCTCCCGCGGAAGAGCCCGCAGCAGAGGTAGTTGAAGAAGTTCCCGCAGAGGAACCCGTTGCGGAAGTAGCTGAAGAAGCTCCCGCCGAAGAACCCGCTGCTGAAGCAGTTGAACAAGTTCCCGCAGAGGAACCCGCAGCGGAAGTAGTCGAAGAAGCTCCCGTTGAAGAACCCGCAGCGGAAGCGGTTGAAGAAGCTCCCGCGGAAGAGCCCGCCGCTGAAGTAGTCGAAGAAGCTCCCGCTGAAGAACCCACAGCGGAAGTAGTAGAAGAAGCTCCCGCCGAAGAACCCGCTGCTGAAGCAGTTGAACAAGTTCCCGCAGAGGAACCCGTAGCGGAAGTAGCTGAAGAAGCTCCCGCGGAAGACCCCACAGCGGAAGTTGTTGAAGAGGCTCCCGCAGAGGAACCCGCCGCAGAGGTAGTCGAAGAGGCTCCTGCGGAAGAACCTGCAACAGAGGTAGTCGAAGAAGCTCCCGCAGAGGAACCCGCCGCGGAAGTAGTAGAAGAAACTCCCGCAGAGGAGCCCGTAGCGGAAGTAGCTGAAGAAGTTCCCGCGGAGGAACCTGCCGTTGAAGTAGTTGAAGAAACTCCTGCCGAAGAACCCGTTGCTGAAGTAGTCGAAGAAGCTCCCGCGGAAGAACCCACAGCGGAAGTAGTAGAAGAAACTCCCGCGGAAGAACCTGCAACAGAGGTAGTCGAAGAAGCTCCCGCGGAGGAACCCACAGCGGAAGTAGTAGAAGAAACTCCCGCAGAAGAACATGCTGCTGAAGTAGCTGAAGAAGTTCCCGCGGAGGACGAAGAGGAAGACGGCGAAGAGGCCGTCGCCGAAGACGATAGCGGCGAAAAGCCCAATAAAAAGAGGCGCAGAAAGGGCCGCGGCAAGTCCGACAGAAGAAGAGGAGACAACCGCAAAAGATGATAAAATTCGGCCCCAGCGGCAACAGCGAAAGTTTTTACGCGGCGGGCTATAAGCACACCGAACAGGCTGCAAAATATGTAAAGGACTTCGGGCTCGACTGCTTTGAATACTCCTTCGGGCGGGGCGTGAACATGTCGGAATCAAAGGCTGTCTCAATAGGCGACGCGTTCCGGCAGCAGGGGATAGAGATATCCGTCCACGCGCCCTACTTCATAAATTTTGCCAACCCTGCGGACGAGGCAGCGCAAAAGTCGTACGGCTATGTGCTCGACAGCGCAAAATATTTAAAACTTTTCGGCGGGCGCCGCCTCGTGTTCCATCCCGCGGCGCAGGGCAAGGCTGCGCGCGAAGATGCCGTTGCGCTCACGGAGGAAAGGCTCAAAGTGCTGCGCGACTACATCTACCTCAACGGGTACGAAGATTTGTACTTCTGCCCCGAAGTCATGGGCAAACTCGCGCAGATAGGCACGCTGGAAGAGGTCGTGCGCCTCTGCAAAATAGATAAGGTCTTTATCCCGTGCGTGGACTTCGGCCACCTTAACGCCCGCGAACAGGGCAGCCTTAAAACGGTGGGCGACTACAAGTCGCGCCTGGAATATATGATAGGCGAACTCGGCTACGAAAGGGTGAAAAACTTCCACGTGCACTTTTCAAAGATAATGTACGGCGGCAAGGGCGAAATAAAGCACCTCACCTTTGAAGACTGCGTCTACGGCCCCGAATTTCTGCCGCTCGCCCAAGCCCTCAAAGAGCTTAAGCTCGAACCGTACATCGTAAGCGAATCGGACGGCACCCAGGCAGAGGACGCAAGGGCAATGAAGGAAATGTATTTTTCCCTTCTGGGCGGCGTCTGATGCCCGCACGCGGCACAAAGCATGCCGCAAAACGGCAAAAAGTTTGACATATCGCGCGCGTTTTGTTAAAATAAAACTGCAAAGGCGGCGCAAAACATTTGCAATACGCCGCAGCGATGCGGCAATGTGATATGATTATACAAAGATCTCAAAAAATTTTTAATGCCTCGGGCGCGGACAGGCTGTACGTCACCGCCCCCGATTTAAGGTTTTACCTCACAGGATTTTCAAGTTCGGACGGCTGCGTCGTCACCGACGGGGAGGGCACCGCGTTCTATACGGACGCAAGGTACCTCGAAGCGGCTGCGGCTGCTTTAAAGGGCAGCGGCATTGCGGTAAAACAGGCGCCCAAGGGCGGCTATTCCGTCCTTGCGGAGGGTGCGGGCACGCTCGCGGTCTCCATTTCCCGTATGACTGCGGCGGAATACCTTGAACTTACAAAAAGGGCGGGCAAGATAGCCGACTGCACGCAGGCGTTTGAAAACGCCATGTCCGTAAAGGACGAAGGCGAGCTTGCCGCCATAAAAGAGGCGTGCCGTATCGCCGACCGCGCGTTTGAAGATATGCTCGGCGCCTTTAAAGAGGGCATGACGGAAAACGACGCCGCGGCGGAGCTCGAATACCGCATGCGCAAATTCGGCGCGAGCGGCACAAGTTTCGATACCATCATGGCATTCGGCGAAGGTTCCTCCGTCCCTCATCACGAAACGGGCGCAAGAAAGCTCAAATTCGGCGACATAATACTTATGGACTTCGGCTGCAAGTGGGGCGGTTACTGTTCCGACTGTACGCGCACCCTGCTTTTCGGCGACGATAAAAAGCACGAAGATTTTAAAAAGGCATACGCACAGGTGCTCAAAGCCCACTATGCCGCCAAGGAAAACATAACCTGCGGCATGACAGGCAGGGAGGCGGACGAAGCCGCCCGCTCCGTGCTGCGCGGCGCGGGGCTGGATAAATATTTTACCCATTCCCTCGGGCACGGCATAGGCATAAACATACACGAATTTCCCTACCTTTCGCCAAGGAGCACGGACGTGCTCGCGGACGGGATGGTGTTTTCGGACGAGCCGGGCGTGTACTTTGAAGGCGACTTCGGCATCAGGATAGAAGACAGCGTCACGCTCTTAGGCGGGAAGGTGCTGTCTTTGACGGATTCGGATAAAAAACTCATTATATTGTAAAAAGTTAAAGGAGTATTATATATGGCATCAATTTTGGCAGGCGATATACGCAAAGGTTCTACTTTCGAATACAACGGAAAGGGCGTTTACACCGTAACAGAATTCCAGCACGTTAAACCCGGCAAGGGCGCCGCGTTCGTAAGGGCTACGCTCAAAAACGTAGTTACCGGCCAGGTTCTTTCGGACGTGACTTTCAACCCTACGGCAAAGCTGGAGACCGCTCAGGTGGAGACGCGCAAAATGACCTATTCCTATACGGACGGCGAATTTTACTACTTTATGGATCCGGACAGCTTTGAAATGACCACCCTCAACCTGAGCCAGGTGGAAGAGGCGCTCAAATATATCAAGGAAAACGATATGGTCACGATGAAGTTCCTCTCCGGCACGGCATTTTCGGTAGAGCCCGAAAACTTCGTCGAACTCAAGATAATAGAGTGTGAACCGGGCGTAAAGGGCAACACGGCAACCAACGCAATGAAGAACGCCAAGGTCGAAACGGGTGCCACCATAAAGGTTCCCATGTTCGTTGAAGAGGGCGAGACCATCCGCATAGACACCCGCACGGGCGAATACATGTCCCGCGTTGGCAAGTAATGTTTGATGAAGGCGGTAATCCAAAGGGTCAAACAAACTTCGCTCTCCGTTCATGGTGAGCTCATATCGCGCATCCCGTTCGGGCTGGCTGTGTACCTCGGCGTAAAGTGCGGGGATACCGACGCCATGCCCGCCGCTATGGCAAAAAAGATAGCGGCAATGCGCATATTTGAAGATGAAAACGGCAAAATGAACCTGTCCGTAAGGGATGTCGGCGGGGAAGTGCTGCTCATATCGCAGTTCACGCTGTACGGCGACTGCTCCCACGGCAACCGCCCGAGCTTTATCGCGGCGGAGCGCCCAGAACGTGCCGAACATCTGTACCTGCGCACGGCTGAAGAACTCTCCGCCCTGGGCGTGCCCGTAAAGACGGGCGTATTCGGCGCCGATATGAAGATAGAGCAATTCAACGACGGGCCGGTCACGATAATTTATGAAATATAGCGTTAAGGCAGGGCGTCGGCCCTGCCTTAATCGGTGAATGTATGAAGATACGCTATCTCGGTACGGCGGCGGCGGAGGGCGTCCCCGCCATGTTCTGCAAGTGCCCCGCGTGCGCCAATATCCGCGCGCTCGGCGGCAGGGAAATACGCACCCGCACCCAGGTGCTCATAGACGGCGTCCTTTCGGTGGACTTCCCGCCGGAGGCGTACGCGCATTCTTTAAAGTACGGCTTTGACTGCGCGGACATATCGGCGCTCCTCGTCACGCATTCGCATATGGATCACTTCTACGCGCACGACTTCATCCTGCGCGGCTATCGCTATGCGAGCGGCTTCAACAGCCCGCTCCGCATATTCGGCAACGGGGAGGTGGCGGCGGTGTTTGCCGAATGCACCCGCAGGGAGATGAAGCCCTCCGTCGCGCCCAATGTAAGCATGAACGTCATAGAGCCCTGCCGCGAATACGATGTTTGCGGCTACCGCGTGCTCACGCTGCCCGCAAACCACTGCGCGGAGGAGCAGGCGCTGCTCTTTTATATAGAGAGGGGCAACAGGGGCTATCTGCACCTGCACGATACCGCGCTGCCCGATGGCGGCATATACGGCTTTTTGAGCGAACACGGCGCGCATGCCGACGTCGTCAGCCTCGACTGCACCTACGGCGGCCGCACGGGCATTGCCCGCCCCAGGCACATGAATATAGAGGACGGCATGCAGGTAAAGCGGCGGCTCGTCGCCGCGGGCGTGTGCGACGGTCATACCCGCTTTGTCATAACGCACTTTTCTCACAACTGCAATCCGCTCACTTCAAATCTTGCCGTGTTGGAGCGGGAATACGGGGTGATCGCCGCATACGACGGCTTGGAGCTGGAGGTGTAGCGCCATGCGCATAATAAGGCATTTTATAACGATAACGCGCCACAGGCTGCTCGTGTGCAGGTACTGCTTTAAAGCGGGGCTCATATGGCAGGGGCTCACGCACGACCTTTCAAAATACAGCCCGTCGGAATTTTTTGCGGGCGCAAGGTTCTATCAGGGCAATATGAGCCCGCAGGTAAAGGAGAGGCTCGTCCTCGGCTATTCGGCGGCGTGGCTGCACCACAAGGGGCGCAATAAACATCACTTTGAATATTGGCGCGACGTGGATAAAACGGGCGCCAACGCCCCCGTAAAGATGCCTGCAAAGTACTTTGGCGAAATGATCTGCGACCGCGTGGCGGCAAGCCGCATATACCTTGGCAAAAACTATACAAATCGCAGCGCGCTGGAATATTTTGAACGGCGCACGGACGTCGGCTATATGCACCCGGAGACGGCGGAAAAGCTCAGGTATTTCCTCACGCTAATCGCGGAAAAGGGGGAGCGCGCCGCCTTTGCCGAGCTTAAAAGGTATATCGCGCTTGAAAAAAAGAGGGAGAAGGCAGAGCGGAAAGCGCTCATTGCGGAGTATAAACTCGGCTTAAAAGAAAAGAGCGATAGGTAAATCCCCGCATGTTGAATTTTAAAACGACGCATTTAATTTTACAGCCCGTGCGGGATTCCCGCACGGGCTGTAAAAGTTTGCTATCCTTGTATTTATAAAAAGGTGTGCAATTGCGAGAATCGCTGCCGATATACCTGTTTAAATCAATTCACATCAGTTTATTTGATTTTTTGCCGTTGCACTTAGAACACAGCACCTGCAAGTTGGCTTCTATAGTTTTTCCGCCTTTTGAAATTGGAGTTATATGGTCAACTTGCAGTCCTACACCGTCTGGCATATATTTACCACATTTTCTGCAAGTATAATTGTCGCGCTTCATTATTTTTTCACGCAGCTCCTTTGTCATAAGCTTTCGCTGATTTGCAGAATTGTAGGCAGATAAAGTAGTTGCAAAATTTATAGAGGCAAGTGCCTGATATCTGCTTTTAAGTGTAGCAAAGTCAGTTTTAAAGCTTGCCTCAACAACAAGTGCCATATAAGATGTTTTTATATAGTTAGACTGTTTGTATCTTGTCCTGCGTCGTATAAGGTTAAATTCATAAGCATGCTTTTCGTCAAGTGAACGGTTATACTGTTTTGTACGTATTTTGCGTATACAACTTTTTTGTATACGTTTATGGCAATCCTTTTTCCATTCGTCGATTTTACGTTGATGAATAAGGATCTGCTCAAAACCATTTTGTATAAAGAATTTGTCTATTTCGTCATTGATATTAGGCGAATGCTTTCCTGATACATCAAAAGATATTGTAAAATAAGGAAATTTGAATGGTGATTTTATTATAAAAAAATAAACTATAGCTATGCATAGCGCAACAGCTCCCAAACTGCCAAAAAATATAAGAAAGAAAGCCATTATTGTAACCTGTCTTTTGCATAAAATACTTTTTATTGTATTATTATATTACAATAAAAGGTTTGAAACAAATAAAATTGAATGTAAATAAGGTTTTGTATTTTAAAATATATAGGTATATTGATATAAATGGAGGGGGTGGATACTGCCATACCCCGTGAGCGGGCCCCTGGCAGGGCTCCGCCGTTGGCGGAAGCCCGAACTGTGGTTCGGCGCACACCCCCGTACCACATAAAAGAGACACACGGATGTGTGTCTCTTTTATGTGGTGGGAGGGGGTGGATTCGAACCACCGAAGTCGGAGACGTCAGATTTACAGTCTGATGCATTTGGCCACTCTGCAACCCGCCCGTATTAAATTTTTACCCCGCCCACATTTAGTGGACGGGAAGTTGGAGCTGGCGATTGGAATCGAACCCACAACCTGCTGATTACAAATCAGCTGCTCTGCCAGTTGAGCTACGCCAGCATTTCGCAGGCAAAAATATTGGTGCCTTGGGGTGGAATCGAACCGCCGACATACGGATTTTCAGTCCGGCGCTCTACCAACTGAGCTACCAAGGCATGAATGCCGCGCGTACAAGCGGCAAAAAAAGTTTTGGCGACCCGAAACGGGCTCGAACCGTCGACCTCCAGCGTGACAGGCTGGCGCTCTAACCAACTGAGCTATCGGGCCAAATAGGGTGGTGGGCCTTCACGGACTCGAACCGCGGACCAACCGGTTATGAGCCGGTAGCTCTAACCAACTGAGCTAAAGGCCCCCATCGGCGCATAGGTCTTTTACCCGAACGCGCTTGTATATAATAATATAATCGGCACTATTTGTCAAGTGTTTTTTTGTTATTTTTTTCATTGATATACAAAATTTTTTTATTTATTTTTAAATGGCGGATAACGGCGCACGTTTGCCGGGTTGATCGGGGCAGGATACGCGCAGTTCAGTTCTTATGCAGCCGTCTGCCCTCAGTTAAAATACATAAGCAGTGTAATCTGTGCGGCAAAGTCCGTCAAAAAATTTCGTTCTTCCCCAAAATTCACTGCTGTGATTGTTGTATTATTCATATAAAAGCGGGGCTGGTGCGGCCTTGTCTCAGGCCGCAGAGCTTCGCGCACATAAATTGCGGGAGCACGTAAAAGATGACAGTGCAGGGAACGCTTCGCGGCGATACATTATATTTATGTCTTATCGGCGAGATCGACAGTTTCGGCGCCGACAGGGTGCGAAGGGAATGCGACAGACTTATAGAGGGCAATATTCAGGCTGCGCGCATTGTATTCAACATGGAGCGGGTGAGCTTCGTCGATTCTGCCGTGATAGGCTTTCTGATGGGCAGGTATAAAAAGGCCTCGTCCTTCAACATACCCGTCTTTATCCAGAGTCCGCCCTTCTCCGCCGATAAACTTTTAAGCCTCAGCGGCATATATTCCATCATACCGAAAACAAAATAGGAAGCAATATGAAAGAGAACTACCTTAAACTTGAATTTTTATCATTGCCCGAAAATCAGGCCTTCGCGCGCGACGCGGTGGCGGCCTTCTGCCTGCCGCTCAACCCCACGCTCTCCCAGCTGTCCGACGTAAAGACCGCCGTATCGGAGGCGGTTACAAATTGTACGGTGCATGCCTACCGCGGCACGAGCGGCATAGTCATTGTAGAGTGCCGTACCGACGGGTGCGAATTACATATTAAAATCAGCGACAGGGGTGCGGGCATTGCCGACGTGAATGCCGCAGTCCAGCCCTTTTTTACAACACTACCTTCAGAGGAACGTTCGGGCATGGGTTTTACCATAATGCAGACGTTTATGGACGAGTTTTCGGTACAGTCTAAGGTGGGCGAGGGTACGCTGGTTTGTATGTCAAAACGCTTTGAACCGGAAGTCGAGAATGCTTGATGTAAACCAGACAAATGAGCTGATTTCGCTCGCAAAATCGGGCGACAACGCTGCCAAGGAAAAGCTGCTGACCGAAAATGCCAACCTCATCAAATCTATCGTGCGCAGATATCTGGGCAAGGGTGTTGAATACGACGATTTATACCAACTCGCCAGCCTCGGCCTTTTAAAGGCGATAAAGGGTTTTGACGAAAGTTTCGGCGTGCGCTTTTCAACCTATGCCGTACCTATGATAGCGGGGGAGATAAAGCGTTTCATGCGCGACGACGGCAGCATAAAGGTTTCGCGCGCGATAAAGGCGGAGGCCAAGGCCATAAACAGGTTTGTGGAGGAGTACTCGGCAGAACACGGCCGCCAGCCCGGCGTAAAAATTATAGCCGAACACTTCTCCATGCCCGAGAGCCAGGTGGTGTTCACCATGGGCTCCCAGCATATGCCCGTGTCCCTCTCCAGCCAGGGCGAATATAAGGATGAGACTACAGGCGAGCTTGCCGACAGGCTTCCCTCTGAGGATAAGCAGGAGGATATGATAGAGTCGATTCAGCTGAAGAGCGCCATAGAGGGGCTGGAGGAGCGCGATAAAAAGGTGATAATGCTTCGTTACTTCCGCGACATGACTCAGAGCGAAGTCGCCGCGTTTTTGGGCGTATCGCAGGTGCAGGTCTCGCGGATAGAGAGCAGGATACTCTCGCAGTTCAGAAGGCAGCTTGCCAACTGAAAGGGGCTTTTATCTGCGGTCCTGACCGCAGATTTTATAATATTGAAATTATTCATAGTACTATGTGTGGTATAAACACGGCAATTTGCATGCTTTTCTTTGCTAAAACCGATAAATTTTAGTTGTTGCATTATCCGGCGGAAAGTGTTATAATACATTCCGTGAGGTAAAATGCAATGTTGAAT
>CALVPV010000011.1 GCA_944353935.1 uncultured Clostridia bacterium
AGCGGCGTGTGCTTTTCGCCCTTAAGTTCGTCCTTTACCGCCGGGAATGCGCCCGCCATGAGCCCTGCAAACAGCGCCACGACGGCGAACATCATCACTTCGAGCAGCAGTTTTACCGCAAAAAACCCGACTATGAACCCTGCCGCGGCGCCTATAGCTATGGGCAGCAGGAACCAAAAACACTTTTTGAACGAGCGCAGTATGTTGCCTATTGCGTAGAGCAATTTTTCATACAGCTTCATTATTATGGCGACTGCCGAACCGCTGACGCCGGGGATTATAACGGCAAGTCCTATAAATATGCCCAAAACTCCGCCCTTCAGGCGCTGGGCGGTATTTTCGTATTTAAGGTCGGGCGCCCCTTCCGCGCCGTCGGTGCCGCCTTGCGGCTGCGGCTTTTGCCGCTCGCTTTTTAAAGGCGGCTGCGTGCCGATCTGCTCTTCGGGCGGCTGCGTACAGGCGTCCGCCTGCTCCTTTTTGGGGGGCTCTTCGCCTTGCCCGGGAAGGTCTTTATCTGTATCCATTTAGTCACCGTTGCGGGAATACCGCGATATTTTTATCTACAAGATTGTACCATACGGGGCGGCGTATGTCAATGAAAAGCCCGCCGTGCCCTGCCGCGGCCGCCCGCCGTGACTTTTGTTCTGTTTTTGTGCCGAGCTATATAAATTTATTCGCGCGTGAGTGAAATATTCTGCAGATATATAAAATATGTAAAAAAATTACATATGAACATATGAGTATACTTACACATAAAATAACGCGCCGCAATTGCTTGACAAACGTGCCGCGCGCGTATTAAAATAACAAAACACAAAAGCTGTGCAGGTACGCCCCGATAAGATACGGGCGTTTAATAGGGAAGTCTGGGCCAATTGCCCCGCAGCCCCCGCTGCCGTTTCAGCGGCGCCTCTTTCCACTGCGTGTGCGGGAAGGGAAGCAGGCATCAAAAACCGCTGTATTAAGCCGGAAGACCTGCCGCACAGTCTTTTTTGCATCTCCGAGGGGACGCGGAAGGGCAAAAATGCTTGTTGTATTGCTCATATGTGCAAAATTGCGGCACATCTTTTTTTGCCGCAGTCTTTTGCGCGTTTGTTATGCAATGTAAAATTTGCGTTTTTGTTTTTTATACCGATTATTGCACGCCTCGTCCCCACGGTAAGGATGCGGGCGTTTTTTTGTGCCGTAAAAATATATAATTTGAATAAATGCTGATTTTTATACGCAGAAAAACGCTGTTATACAAAGTTATATTTGCAAATTATTTTAAAGGAGAACGCAATGAAAAAGCTGATGTTAACTATTGCGGCATGCGCCGTTGCGGCGGTGACGCTTTCGGGATGCAACTTCAAAGAGCCCGCAACACCGGAGGTGGGCGACGGTGGCGCCGCGGTGGATTTCAGCGCGTCGGCGGTATTCACCGCATCGTCCGATGTGCTGGAACTTTCAAAGGATACTTCCGTAAAGGACTATCTGGACGCGCTCGCGGAAGACGGGGCGATAGTCATAGAGGGGTATACGGGTGATTACGGCTATTATGTCACTTCGGTGAACGGGCTTGCGGAGAGCTCCTCCGTGACGGAGAGCGGGTCGAGCGGCTATTCTTGGATGCTCTATTCGGACTTTATGCAAGAGGACGGCACCGTCTATGCCGATCCCGAATACGGCACCTTTGAATACGGTGAAAAGACGCTTGCAAGCGCTTCCTACGGTATATCTTATATGCCGTGCGTGGAGGGGTATACGTATGCGCTCGTATATCAGGCGTGGAGCTATGCTGCCTGAGCGGTAAGGTACATATTATAACTGTAATTTTTTTACGGGAGGCTGTCCGTGAAGGGAATGGGTAAAAAAGGCGGCATATCGCCCGCAAGGCAGGTAGCGGCAGTTGCGGTGGTGACTGCACTTTTGATAGGCGGTCAGCTCGCCCTTTCTGCCGTGGCGGGGGTGGAGATAGTCACCGTGCTGCTGCTCTGCTTTTCGTGGGTGTACGGTGCGCGTTCGGGCATGCTCGCCGCGGCGGCGTTTTCGCTGTTGCGCTGTTTTATATGGGGATTTTACCCGTCCGCCATGGTGCTCTATCTTATATATTATCCTCTCTTTGCGCTTGTGTTCGGCGTGCTCGGAAGGGGCGGGACGGGGCGCTTTGCCCGTATGCATATATGGGCTGCCGTCCTTGTGGACGTAGTCATTGCGGCGGTGGGGGCGGGGGCGGCGTTCTGTGCCGCCACGTCGGCAATAAAGATATCCCGCCTTGCCGCCGTCATGGTAAAGAGCCTTTTGTGGGTGGTGTTCGGGCTGTGCTGCGCGCTCTTTGCGGTGTTCAATACATTTTTCATACTGCAAAAGAGGGGGGCGTTGAAGGATGGAAGGGCACTCGCGCTCGCCGTTGCGGCGTCGCTCGCCGCGTTTTTCACGGTATGCTTTACGCTTTTGGACGACGTCGTCACTCCTCTTTTTATGGGGTGGGGGCTGTTTTCCGAAAGCGCTGCGCTGTATTTTTATACGTCCTTCCTTGCGCTCGCCCCGCAGACGGTCTGCGCGATAGTCAGCGTGTGCTTACTGTTTTTCCCGCTCACGTCCCTGTTTTTAAAGAGCGCAAAACAGAGTGCTTGAAAAGTTCGCCGCATGATATGTGCGGAGCAATATCAAAGCGTTGAATGGGGCATATGTGCCGCCGAATTTTAATGGTTGCGGCATATGTGCCACTCTTTTTTGTATTATAAGGCATGCCGCGTTGCAATACCGGACGGGAGTAATACGAACTCGCCCTTAAACAGCGCATTTTGCGGTGAATTGGCGTTCATCGTCGTTGCAATACGGAAAGTATTGCTGTCCGGTATAGAGGTTGACAATTTTTGCATAAAGGTTTAAAATAAGTTATGTAACGTCGGCGGGCGTGCCCTTTGCGGCGCGCCGTAAATATGCTACTGTGGTGGAATTGGCAGACACGCCGGACTTAGAATCCGGTGCCGTAAAAAGCTTATCGGTTCAAATCCGTTCAGTAGCACCAAAAAAATGCCCGCGGGATGCGCTTGCGCATCCCGCGGGCATTTCTTTACAGTCGATTTCGGGGTAAAATGTGTCGATGGTGTGAAAAAAACTGCAGTTCATCATACGATATTTACAAACTGTGTATTAAATGATATAATCTGCTTGTTGTGGAGTTGTATCCGCCGGCTTTACGGCAAGACGTGATTTATGCGGCAAACGGGCGCGGATATGTATCGATAACCTTGTTTTTTATACGTTGACCGGAGGGGTAAGATCATGCAAAAAGAGCAACGCGGTAAAATGTGGCGTACTGCCGTAACGATAATTGTTTCCGTGCTCGCTATAATCATGCCCTTTATCGTCGTATTTTTTGTGGGGATATGCACGCCGCCGCAGTATGCGGATACATATTACGGCGAACTGCACGACATGTATGCCCGCCTTAAACAGGCGGAGGGCAAAAAGGTAGTCGTCGTCGGCAATTCCAACGTGGCGTTCGGCGTGGATTCGGCGCTCATGGAGGGGATTTTAAAAAGCGGCGATTTGGACTATACCGTGTGCAATTTCGGCCTGTACGGCTCCATAGGCACAAAGGTGATGCTCGACCTTTCGCGCGATAACATCGGCGAAGGCGACATCGTCATATTCGTGCCGGAGATATCTAATCAGTTGCTCTCGCTCTATTTTTCCGCGGAAGAGGCGTGGTATGCGCTGGACAGCGACATGGATATGTTCTGGGAATTCGGCAACGACGTGCGCGGCACGCTGGTGGGCGGATTCTTCGGCTACGTGGCAAAAAAGTACGCCCTGTGGAGCGGCGGCACGCCCGCCGAACCGAGCGGGGTATACGCACACTCTTCCTTTGACGAGCGCTGCGACCTTAAAAATTACGAGCGCCCGTACAACACAATGCCGGGCGGCGCGGACGTGAACAACTATATAGAATTCAACAGCTCGCAATTCGACAGCGGGTTTATAGATTACGTCAACGAATATTACGCCGACATAAGGGCTGCCGGGGCGGAGATGTACTATTCCTTCCCGCCCATGAACAGGGACGCGGTGAAGGACGCGTCGGAAGAGACGCTGGACGAATTCTACGGCTTTATCTGCGACAGCTTCGACTTCCCCGTGATAAGCGACATATCCGACTATATAATGGATAAGGAATGGTTCTACGATTCCAATTTTCACCTTAATTCGTCGGGCATGACGGTGCGCACCGTTCAGCTCGTCAACGACATAAAGAACCAGCTCGGCAATACGAGCAAGACGGACGCCATCCTGCCCGAAAAGCCCGTAATGCCCGATCCCGGGATTGAGGGCGAGGGGGACAACAGCTGCGCCGACTGCTTCACGTACGAACAGGACGGCAACTACTACATAATAACCGGGCTCACGGACAAGGGCCGCGAACAGAAGGAGCTTATTGTGCCCTATCAGGTGAACGGGCTGTACGTAAAGGAATTTACCGCCGAAACGTTTGCCGGCAACACCACGGTGGTGAGCATCACCGTGCAGGACAACATAGGCACGATGTACGACGGCAGCTTTGACGGCTGCAAAAATTTAAAGGAGCTCGTGTTGCTGCATTCTTCGCCGCTCGACATCTCTGTAGGGTACTACCTCACAAGGGGCTGCAATTGCTCCATATATGTGCCCGAAGAGGCGCTCAGCGCATTCGTCAACAACTATTTCTGGGGGGTATATTCAGATGTGCTCTACGGCCGTTAAAAGGTGTGCGCGCCTTGTTGTTTGCGCCATATTCGCCGCTCTTTTGTGTTTTTTGAGCGCGTGCGGCTCGCAGCCGTTTCAAAAACAGACGGGCATAAAGGTGAGCGTTGCCGACAGCGTGTTCTTTACGTCCTCCAAGTCGGCGGCGACTGTGGATAAGGGCGATGACTTTACCGTAACGCTAAACATGCGCTACGGCTACTATCCCGTATCGTGCGACTATGAAGATTACGAACTTGAGCGCATATCCATGAGCGAATACCGCCTCACCTTAAAGGACATAAAGCGCCCCGCTCGCGTCAACGTCGCTTCGCTCAGGGAGGAGTCTCCGCTTACCAACAACCCGGAAAAGACGTGCAGCATAACCTACTATATCAACGACGGCACGTCCGACGTGCAGACGGTCGACTATACCCTGTCCTACCACATACGCCCCAATACGCTCAGCGGAGAGGGGATAGAGCGCGACGGCTATACGCTGCTCGGCTGGAATACGGAAGAGGACGGTTCGGGCGAACATATCGGGCTGGGCAGCCGCGTGACCGTGAAGGACGGCGGCAGCCTCACCCTGTACGGGGAATGGGTGCAGTGGCTCCCGGAGGACGATTTCTTTTACAGCACGCGGGATGACGGCACGGTGGCGCTCACCGCATACAGGGGCAGCGGCGACATGGAGATGTTCGTCGTCCCCGGCGAGGTGGACGGCTACATAGTGACGGGCATATCCAGCTCGTTCACCACAAACATCCCGTGCGGCAGCATTACTTCCAAAGTGCTCGTGCTGCCCTCTTCGCTCACGGACGTCAAGGGCAACGCGTTCGGCAATGCCGACTTTGAAGAGATCTATTTTTGCGACAGCCTTGAAACCGTCAGCCCCTCTGCCTTTTCCAACAACATAACCACCTATCATGTCAACGCCGTCGCGCCGCCCAGGCTGCAGAACGGCAACTACAACGCGCGCTATGCCGACAACCTGGATATAATAATAAGCAACAGCAACAAAAAGAAGCTCATACTCTTTTCCGGCTGTTCGCTGTGTTATGGGCTGAACAGCGGCGCCGTGGCGCTAAACTTTAAGGATTACGTAGTTGTCAACGCCGGGCTCAACGGTGAGTTCGACGCGCTGTTCCAGCTGGAGTGCATGCTGCCGTACATACGCGAGGGCGATGTGCTCGTGCACGCGCCCGAACAAAAGAATCCCTACCAGTTTTTGATAGACAACGCTCTCGACGGCAGGGTATTTGCGATGGTGGAGGGCAACTACGACCTTTTGACCGCCGCCGATTTTTCCTACACGGACACCGTGTTCGACGCGTGGGCGATGTACAAGAACCTGCGCAGCAAGGGCGAAGACTGCAGCTACGACGACCATACGGGGCTGTTCAACAACTACGGCGATATCATCGTGGAACGCCCGTATGACGAGAGCAACGAGATAGCCCGCGACGTGGCGTATACCGAAGGCTGGGGCTTTGACCCCGGGCTGCTGAATAAGGGCAACATAGACATCCTTGCCGGCGTCTATGACATGTTTTCGGACAGGGGCGCGGAAGTGTACTTTTCGTGGGCGCCCATAAACGAACAGTCCGACGGCAATCGGAACATACGCGACGTGGCGCAAAATTTTGAAAAGCAGCTTGCCGAACTTTTAGCGCCGCACGGGTACAGGATAATCTCTTCCGCGACGGACTACATATACAAGGGCAGGTATTTTTACGATACCGACTATCATCTCAACGATATGGGTGTGGCGCTGCGCACCGAACAGCTCATAGAGGATATGAAAAGAGCGGGGATATGACAAGGAGGAACCGTAATGGAGAGTGTAATACTTCAAACGCCCATACTGCTGTGCGGGTTTGCGCTCGCGCTGGTACTGTGCGCCTTTTCCCTCTTTAAAAAACTGCATTTTGCCTTCGGCATAGCCGCCGCGCTCATCTTTTCGGCAACAGCCACGTACGCGCTGCTTTTGGGCGCGGAGCTGTATGAAGTGGCGCTGTGCGCGGTCGTCTTTTTTATAACCAACCTGATTCCTTCGCTAAAAGGGAGGGATGACAGATGAATTTCAACTCTCTTGAATTTTTGATATTTTTGCCCGTAGTGGTGGCGCTGTACTGGGTACTGCCGTTCAAGGTGCGCTGGGTGCTGCTTTTGGCGGCGTCGCTCTTCTTTTACATGAGCTGGAACGTGTGGCTCATTGTGCTCATAGGCATAACCACCGTCACGGCGTACGTCGCGGCGATATGTATCTCGCGCACGCAGAGCGTGCGGGTAAAAAAAGCGTGGCTTATAGCTACGCTCGTCATATGCTTCGGCATACTCATATTCTTCAAATACATAAACTTCCTTATAGAGAGCGTTGTAGGGGTGATAAGGCTGTTCGGCGGCGCGCAAGATGATATAGTGCTCAACATCCTGTTGCCCGTAGGCATAAGTTTTTACACCTTTCAGACCCTCTCCTACGTCATCGACGTCTACCGCGGCGACTATCCCGCGGAAAAGCACTTCGGCTATTTTGCGCTCTATGTCACCTATTTCCCGCAGCTCGTCGCGGGGCCTATAGAAAAGCCGGGCACGCTGCTCCCGCAGCTGCGCACGGAGCATAAGTTCAATGCGGACGACGTGTTTGAAGGCGGCAAGTGGCTGCTTTCAGGCTTCTTCCGCAAGTGCGTCGTAGCCGATTTCTGCGGCATATTCGTGGACAAAGTGTATGCCGACCTCGCTTCGGCAAACGCTCTCGCCGTGTTCATAGCAAGCGCGCTGTTCCTGTTCCAGATATACAACGATTTTGCGGGATATTCGGAGATAGCTCTGGGTAGCGCCCGCCTCATGGGCGTAAAACTTTCGCAAAACTTCGACAGGCCGCTCACTTCGGCATCGTTTACCGAATTTTTCCGCCGCTGGCACATAACGCTCAACCAATGGTTCACGCAGTACGTGTATATCCCGCTCGGCGGCAACCGCAAGGGGCTGCCCAGGAAACTTTTAAATACCATGGTGGTGTTCGCCCTGTGCGGGCTGTGGCACGGCGCCAACTGGACGTTCGTGCTGTGGGGGCTCGCCGCGGGCGTGTTCGTGTGCATTGAATCGCTGCTGCGCAAGCCGTCGCAGGCATTCTGCCAAAAGCACGGTATAGACCTTGAAAATCCCGCCATACGCCTTTTAAGGCAGGCAGTTGTATTTTTACTTTTCGTATTCTGCTGCGTGCTCTTCCGCGCGCAAAACATTGCGGAAATAGGTTTGGCATACAGGCAGATGTTCACCGGCTGGGGAATTGGCGCCGACTACTTTGCCAAGGCGTTTGAAAGCCTCGGCATGGACGGCATGCAGTTCATCCTGCTCATTTTGAGCCTTGTGGCCATGGCGTTCGTCTACAGCCTCCCGCGCGGAAAGGATAAAAACGCGCTCCCGTTGGAAGGCGGGTGTGCGGCGCTGTCGCGCAATGCCACCGTCTCCGTGTTCATATACGGCGTCATGGCGGTCGCGCTCTGCTGGCTGGCTCTTTTGGCAAGTTCGGACGTCAGCAGCTTTGCCTATTTCCAGTTTTAAAACAGAGGGGTAAATATGAATAAAACAGAACAGATGAACAAAAATTTGTACGACTATATCCGCATGCACGCGCAAAAGGCGCCCCAAAGCGCCTTTCTTATAGGGGAGAGCTCCTATACCTATGGCGAGGCGCTGCAACGCATACAGGCGCTGATGAATATGTTTGCGGCAAACGGCGTAAAAAAGGGCGACCTTGTTGCCATACGCATGACAAGGACGCCCGAATGCGTGCTGCTCACGGTGGCGCTCGGCGCCGTCGGCGCGGTCAGCGTAATGATCGACAGCCACAACACCGTTGAAGAGTTTCTTTGTTCCACAAATACGCTCATAAGGCCGGCGTTTACCGTCACGGACGAAACGGGCGGCTGGCGGCTCTTTAAAGACGGCGGAGAGGAGGAGATATCCTTTTCCGGCGGCGCGGATGCCGCCGCGGCGGAAGAGCTGCGCAGCCGCGTCCTGCCGGACGACCCGTTCATGATAATCTTCACCTCCGGTTCCACCGGCAAAAGCAAGGCGGTCACGCTCAGCCATAAAAACTGCATAGCCAATCCCGTGGACGCAATGCCGCTCTTTGAAGAGGACGAAAGGGACGTAGCGGTGAGCCTGCTGCCCCTTCACCACGTGTTCGGCTTTGCCGTCATCGCGTGTACCGTCTTTTGCGGGCACAGCGTGGTGTTCCCGCGGGAGATAGACCCCCGCTCCGTGCTCTCCTGCATAGAAAAGTACCATATATCCGTAATCTATTCGGTGCCCACGCTCTTTAAAGACCTGCTCGCGGACACCTCGCTCAGGCTGGGGCTCATGGCGGGCGGGCCGTTCACCGAACAGCAGATGCTACATATAGAAAACGAGCTCGGCTTAAAGCTCATGCCCGGCTACGGGATGAGCGAATGCCTGGGCATAAGCACCATGCGCTACCGCGACAGCGTTGAAGAGCGCGCGGCGGGCGTGGGAAGGCTGTACCCCATGGCAAGGGTGTGCATCTTTGACGAAAACGACAGGGAAGTCCCCTTGGGTCACGAAGGGGAGATATGCGCAAAGGCGCCTACGATGATGCTCGGCTATTACGGCGATGAGGAGCTCACCGCCCGGGTGATAGACGGTAACGGTTGGATACATACGGGCGACCTCGGCTATATGGACGAGCGCGGGATACTGCATATAAGCGGAAGGAAAAAAGACCTTATAATCCGCAACGGCAACAATCTTTCGCCCGTCACCATAGAACGCAAGATGCTGTCGCTTCCCAATGTAAAGGACGTGTGCGTCGTGGGTATAAAGGACGAGCGCGAGGGCGAAGTGCCCGCCGCGGCGGTAGTGCTCGCGGAGGGCGGCACGCTGAGCGAAGCCGACCTTGCGCAGGTGCTTTACAAGATGGAGATACCTAAAAGGATAAAGTTTGTCAAGGCGATACCGCTCACCTTGTCCTCCAAGCCGGACAAGCCCGCCGTCAGCCTGCTGATGCAGGATTAGTCCTGGCAGACGGCGTAAAATAAACGGAGAAGTGCATATGCAGCCGAGCAAAAGGACTATATACGAATTTTTTTGTGATTTTGCGGCTCAAAGGCCGGGGGATGTCTTTATATTCGATGAACGCACGTCGTATACCGTATCGCGGGCATTCGATGCCATAAAGTCGCTTGCCGCACGGTTCGGCGGCCTCGGCATATCCGCCGGCACGCGCGTGGATGTGTGTACCCGCCGCGACGTAAACACCGTCTTGGCGTTCTTTGCCTTTCAGTTTGTCGGGGCAAAGGCAGTTTTGTATGACCCGCGTGAGATGCCCTTAAAAAGCGAGTTTGCCTTAAAAGACGGCATACTATACCGCAACGAACGCGCTTTCGCGCTTGATCTTGAAGGTGGTGAGGGTTCTGTTTTGCCATACCTTTGCAAAGACAGCAGGGCGGCAACTATAACGATATTTACAAGCGGTTCCACCGGCAAGCCCAAGCCCGTAAATTTAAGCCAGTACAATTTTATAAACAATTCCCTGGATACACGGGATATAGGCGGCTATTACCCGGACGACATAAATATAGACATCGTGCCCATACATCACGTATTCGGGCTGGCGCTGATATTCACGGCGGTGGTCACGAGGCACGCGATATTCATTCCGCAAAGCGTTCAGCCGGAAAACATCGTGGAAAGTATAATAAAATACGGCGCCACGCGCCTAAACGGCGTGCCCTCGCTCTATCTTTCCATGGCGGACAGCCCGCGCGCCAAAGATGTCAAAAGTTTAAGGTGCGGTCTGATAGGCGGCGCGCCGTGCACCGCGGAGCAGTTTGAAAGGATAGAAGAGCGGCTGGGCATCACGCTCATACCCGCATACGGGATGAGCGAGTGTGTTGCGATAAGTTGCGGCGATTACAGGGACGGCAAAGAGGCGCGCCGGACAACGGTCGGCAAAGTCTATTCCATGAACAAAGTGAAGATAGCCGAAGACGGCGAAATACTTGCCAAGAGCCCCGCAATGGCGGAGGGCGTGGCGGCGGAAGACGGCTGGCTGCACACGGGCGACCTGGGGTACTTTGACGAAGCGGGATATCTGCATATAAACGGAAGAAAGAAGGATATAATAATCCGCAACGGCAACAACCTTTCCGCCGTGGCGATAGAACGCAAACTGCTGTCGCTTCCCAATGTAAAGGATGTGTGCGTCGTCGGCGTAAACGACGAAAAAGAGGGCGAAGTGCCCGCCGCTGCGGTAGTTCTCAGGGAGGGCGGCATGCTCAGCGAAGCCGACCTTGCGCAGGTGCTTTATAAGAATGAGATGCCCAAAAAGATAAAGTTTGTCAAGGCGATACCGCTCACTTCGTCCTCCAAGCCGGATAAGCCCGCCGTCCGCCTGCTGATGCAGGAGTAAAAGGCAGTTTTTTAAAAATTGAGTTTAAAAGTAAAAGCGCGCATTGCAGTTTTGCAATGCGCGCTTTTGTATACTGTAAGAGATTAATACGAATCCGATTTAAAGCGTGGATATCACGGCACAGGCTGTGTTAAACCCCTTGAACGTGCCACCGGACACGTCCTTCGTGTTCGCCTTGCCTTTGCCGCAATCTGCCCGCTTTAAATTGCTATGCACCTTTAAATAGCGTATTTTGCGGTGAATTGGCGCGAAGAGGAGACAGCAATACTTTCCGTATTGCAACGACGATGAACGCCAAGGCATGCAATAGGCGCATTTAAAGGCGGGTTCGTTTTATTCCCTTACAGTATAACTCCCCGGATAGTCAGGGAAAAAACAGGCTTTTGCCGATGAGCGGAAACAAGGCGAGGACACAAGTCAAAGTGATTTACATTTTTAACCGTTGGCAGATGATCCCCTCCTTTAATTCCTCCCCTTACTAAGGGGAGGCAAGTTTGGGTGTAATGCCATTGGTAAGGGGAGGGGTTGTGGGCAATGCCCCTAAAACGGCGCCTTTTAAAAACGGAAGATAAAATTCCCTCCGCGGCGGGTTATTTGTAGCATATATGCGGGCGAATTACTGTTTTTCATCTTCTTCCGTCGGTTGGTTTTTTGCGGCATTTTTAAAATTTTCAAGGTCTTTTTTATCGCGTTCAAGGGCGTAAAATACAAGGTGAACGGCACATATTGCCGCGCAAATTGCCGTAAGCGCCCAAAATACCTCGTCCTGGAACGGCCCGCTGCCTATGTCGGTGACTATAAGCCCGCCTATGTCGAATATAAAGTGCAGCGCAACGGGCGCCCACAGGCTGCCCGTTCGCATTGCGGCGCACGTGAACATCAGCCCCGTCAAAAACGTGTAGCCCACTTGCAGCAGGGTGGCGCCTATGCCCGCGCCCTCTAAAAGGTTCAAAAGGTGGAACAGCGCAAACACCGCGGCGGAAGTTACCGCGCACATCAAAAAGCTGTGCCGCCGCCCTTCAAACATATCTTTGAACAGCCACAGCAGTATGCCGCGGAAGAGCAGCTCTTCGCTCACGGCAATAAACAGGCACTTTAAAATAAACAGCCATATAAGGTCGGGGCGGTCTATGTGCGCCTCGCCCGTTATCAGCGCGGAATAGGGGAAGTTTGCCAGCGCCACCAAAAGGCAGGGGATGCACCACACCGCGGCGCGCAGGGCGCCCTCTCTTTTTACGGCGAACAGCCCGCGCACGCCGCACAGCACGCACAGCGAAAATATCGCCGCGCTCAGCGCCACGCGGGGGAGGGCGTCCCGCCACAGCTTGTTGCAAAGCTCGTCCTTTGAAAAGGTGACGGGCACAAAATATATCACTATGAATGCGGCGGCGCTCAGTACAAGCGCCGTAACTGCCGCTATCTTTATCTGCTTTTTCATACCCTGATTATATGAAAATATGCGCCGCATGTCAACATCGCCGCGCATATTTTTACGTGCCCTGTCACTTTTTTTGCAGCAGTTTATACCTGTAATAAAACTGCCCGCGCGTAAGGGCGCACTCTTTAAGCGCGGCAGAAAGCGTTATATCCCCCTGCGAATACCTTTTTGCCGTGCGTTCAAACGCCTTGTTTGGCGGCATCTTCGGCCTGCCGAATTTTACGCCGCGCGCCCTGGCGAGCGCTATCCCCTCTGCCTGGCGGCTGCGTATGTTTATGCGCTCGTTTTCCGCCACAAAGGAGAGTATCTGCAGGACTACGTCCGAAATAAACTTGCCGAGCAGCGAATTTTCGCCCGAACGCGTGTCTAAAAGCGGCATGTCCAGCACAAGTATGTCCGCCTGCAATACGTGCGTTATCTTGCGCCATTCGTCTATTATCATGCTGTAATTGCGCCCGAGGCGGTCTATCGACTTTATTACGAGCAGGTCGCCCTTTTTAAGTTTTTTTATAAGTTTAAGGTAGGCGGTGCGGTCAAAGTCCTTTCCGCTCTTTCTGTCTGCAAAGATGTTCCTCTTTTCAATGCCTATCTTTAAAAATTGCTCTGTCTGCCTTTCTAAATTCTGATCTTGCGAAGATACCCTCGCGTAGCCGTAATTCATGTCAAATTGCTCCTTATTATTTTTTATAATTGAATAATACAGAGCAGCCGGCATTATTTGAAAAGAAAAAACACAACAATGATAAAAATTATTAAAAAAAAGTATACTTTTTCCTACATGCTGCAACGGATGATGCTTGCAGCAATTTTTTACCATTTATTGTTATAATAATATGATATTACACAAAATTATCAATGTCAAGCACCTAATTTGAAAAAGTATAATTTATAGAACCCACCGGCGCGGCAAAGTTGCCGCGCCACCTCCCTTTAAAAAGGGAGGCAAGGGGGGAGGAGATATACCCCTTTGCACGCCCATACTTGTCCCCCTTTTGTAAAGGGACGAACGAGGCATTTCATAGCACAGCGGACACCCGCTGTGCGTGCCGAAGTGAGATGAGTGAGCGCAAATGTCAGTGCGCGAACGGTGACCGAGACGGCATGATATTACCTTAATGCCGCCGAGAAGATTAAAGGGGGATAGACATAAAAAGAGTGGAACCCTCAGGCAAGTTGTCGCGATTGCTCCAACTTGCCAGCTCCCTTTAAAAAGGGGGCACCCCTTACTCTTGTCCCCCTTGGGAAAGGGGGAATTAAAGGGGGATATATAGAACATCTTGCCTTATTATAAATTAGTAAGCAAAATAATATGGTGCAGTTTAATACATATCCCTTCTTGGCGGTCTCATGGTATTCGTCCGCCCATCCTCCCTTTAGCAAGGGAGGCAAGATTGCGGAACCTTTTTCCCCTTATGCAAGAGAGGCAAGGTTGCGGCGGGATATAACCCACCGGCGCGGCAAAATTGCCGCGCCACCTCCCTTTAAAAAGGGAGGCAAGGGATAGTTGCTCTTTTAAAAGGGAGACCACCCTACACTTGTCCCCCTTGGGAAAGGGGACGAACGAGGCATTTCATAGCACAGCGGACACCCGCTGTGCGTGCCGAAGTGAGATGAGTGAGCGCAAATGTCAGTGCGCGAACGGTGACCGAGCCGCCATGCTGTTACCTCAATGGCGGCGAGAACAGCGAGCGCAGCGAACGAAAGGGGGATAGATTAAATCCAAACCTAATAAATATCCTCGTTGTATAAGGGGCATTTATTGTCTGGTTTTTGGCAGAAAGTTCGTCTGTAAAAAGTTAAATCCGCTCGTTTTATACCCGTTTATACATTTTAGTTGTTTTTTTGCAGGCTCACTATTGACATTGTCTGCCATATGTGTTAATATATATAAAATATTTTGCATAATTATGCTGTCGGCGCGCTATTGACGCCCTGCCGCGGCATACCAGCGGGGAAATGACATGAAGGAAAAGATAAAGGCGCTCGCCGTCACGGTTGCGGCACTCGGCGCCATAGTCACCGCCATAGGTTTTGTTCCCGGCAGTTCCGCGGGGTATGACTACACCGTGGGCATCGTTCAGCTCGTGCGGCACTCTGCGCTCGACCAAGCCACCCGGGGCTTTGAAGACGGCTTGCGCGCCGCCATGGAAAAGGCGGGCAAGACGGTCAAGATAGACTTCCAGGACGCGCAGAACGACACCGTCAACTGTTCTGTAATTGCCAACAACTTTGTGGCAAAGGGGTACGACCTTATAATGGCAAACGCCACGGCGGCGCTGCAGGCATGCTACAACGCCACGGCGTCCATACCGATAATAGGCACGTCGGTCACGGCGTACGACATCGCGCTTGAACTGCCCGACTTTGAAGAGGGTGCGGGCACGGGCACGAACGTTTCCGGCACCAGCGACCTTGCTCCCCTTGAAGAACAGGCGGACATGATAGGCACGCTCGTCCCCGAGGCGAAAAAGGTAGGGCTGCTGTACTGTTCGTCGGAGGCAAACTCAAAATACCAGGTGGAGAGGATAGCCGAGATATTGCAGTCCAAAAACATGGGTTACGAATGCAACATGTATGCCTTTTCCGACTCCAATGATATAAGCGCCGTCGTTTCGCTCATGGCGGCGGAGAGCGAAGTGGTCTACCTGCCTACGGACAACACCATCGCGTCCAACGCCCAGCTCATAGACAGCCTGTGCAGGCCCGCGGGCATTCCCGTGATCGCCGGCGAAGAGGGCATATGCGCGGGGTGTGGCATAGCGACGCTCTCCATAAGCTACTATAATTTGGGCATACTCACCGCCGAATTGGCTGCGCAGGTGCTTTTAGAGGGCAAGGACGTGGGGGATATCCCCATAGCTTACGACACTTCTCCCGTGAAAAAATACAACGCGGAGATCTGCGAAGAACTCGGCATAGAAGTGCCCGAAGGATATGAAGCAATAGGGTAAGGAGGGAGTATATATGTTTTTTGATGCGCTTCCCGGCGCCATCTCGCTCGGGCTCATCTGGGGCGTCATGGCGATAGGGGTATTTATCACCTACAAGGTGCTGGACTTTGCAGACCTCACGGTAGACGGTTCCATATGCACGGGCGGCGCCGTGTGCGCCGTGATGATGGCTGCCGGCATAAACGCCTGGGTGGCTGTGCTCGTAGCCGTTATAGCGGGCGCCCTTGCGGGGTTTGTTACGGGCATATTCCACACCCTTTTGGGCATTCCCGCCATACTTTCGGGCATACTTACGCAGCTCATACTGTGGTCGGTCAACCTTAAAATAATGGGCCAGGCGAACACCGTCGTGGATACGAGGAACAGTTACGTCATAGTTACGCAGCTGCAGGCGGGCTGGGCGATACTTATAATGTTCGGCTTCCTCGTTGTTATAGTCGGCGGGCTGTACTGGTTCTTCGGCACGGAGGCGGGCTGCGGCATACGCGCCACCGGCAACAATCCCAACATGAGCCGCGCGCAGGGCATAAACGTCAACCTCAACAAGATAATAGGGCTTGTCATATCCAACGCGCTCGTGGCGCTTGCGGGCGCATTGCTTGCGCAGTATCAGGGATTTGCAGACATAAACATGGGGCGCGGCGCTATAGTCATCGGGCTTGCCGCCGTGATAATAGGCGAGGCGATCGTCACGCGCATCTCGCGCAATTTCGCCGTGCAGCTTGCGGGCGTTGTGCTGGGCGGCATAATATATTATATCGTGTACCAGTTCGTCATCTGGCTGGAGATAGACACCGAATATTTAAAGATGCTCTCCGCCATAGTCGTTGCGGTATTCCTTGCCGTGCCCTATTGGAAAAAGAAGTACTTCTACCGCTTTGCGGGCAAAAAGAAGCGCGCGGAGGCAAAGCCTTTGGAAGGGGGTGAGTCAAATGGCTGAAAGCATACTCAGGCTTGAAAACGTGAGCAAGACGTTCAACCGCGGTTCCGTCAATGAAAAGGTGGCGCTCTGCGGGCTCAGCCTTACCGTGGAGGACGGCGACTTCGTCACCGTAATAGGCGGCAACGGCGCAGGTAAAAGCACGCTGATGAACGCCATATGCGGCACATTCCCCGTGGACGAAGGCAAGATAATTTTGGGCGGGCACGACGTTACCCGCCTGCCCGAATACAGGCGCGCAAAGTACCTTGGCAGGGTGTTCCAGGATCCCATGATGGGCACTTCGCCCAATATGGAGATACAGGAAAACCTTGCGCTCGCATACCGCCGCGGCAAGGTGCGCTCCCTTATGCCCGGCATACGCCGCAGCGAAAAGGCGTTTTACCGCGAACAGCTGGCGCGCTTGGGGCTCGGACTTGAAGACAGGATGACCGCAAAAGTCGGGCTGCTGTCGGGCGGGCAGAGGCAGTCGCTCACCCTTCTCATGGCGACGCTCAAAAAGCCCGACCTGCTGCTCTTGGACGAACATACCGCCGCGCTCGACCCCAAGACGGCGGCAAAGGTGCTCTCCTTTACTGAGGAGATCGCCGCCGAAAACGCCCTTACCACCATAATGATAACGCACAACATGTCGGACGCCATACGCTGCGGCAACCGCCTCATCATGATGAGCGAAGGCAGGGTGGTCTACGACGTGCGCGGGGAAGAAAAGCGCTCGCTCACCGTGGAAGACCTGCTGGAAAAATTCCGCGAAGCGGGCGGCGAAGTGAGCGACAAGATGCTGCTCAACTGAATTTTTATAAAACAGTAAACCAAACGCCCCTGCCGCGCCAAATGCCGCGCGGCAGGGGCTGAATTTTTTTATTGCGGCTCTTGATTTTGTCGCCGTAAAACAAGCCGTTGCTAAGGGGAGCGGGGCTCCCCGTTTTTATAAAAAAACGCAATCGCGCGGAATAAGTATTGCATTTGCTCTCGGGCGGTGGTATAATGGTTTGCGTAGAAAATTTTCAAGGAGCTTTTTTGTATGGCAGAAAAGAAGAGCGGCGGCAAGCTCCGCTATGAAGAGCTTGCGTACGACAAAAAGAATTATTTTGAAACCGCCTCCGAAGAGGAGCGCACCGCAATGTTCGACTATGCCGAAGGTTACAAGGCGTTTTTGGACGCCGCCAAGACCGAACGCGAGGCGTGCGCGGAGGCAGTCAGGCTCGCAAAAAAGGCGGGCTTTACCGAATTTAAATTCGGCGACAAGCTGTCCGCGGGCGATAAAAAATACTTTATAAACCGCGGCAAGAGCGTTGTGGTGTTCCGCGTCGGCACTGAGAATATGGAAGAGGACGGGATGCGCATAATAGCTTCGCACATAGACGCGCCCAGGATAGACATAAAGCAGAACCCGCTGTACGAAGAGGCGGGGATGTGCTTTTTAAAGACGCACTACTACGGCGGCATAAAAAAGTACCAGTGGACTACCATCCCGCTTGCGCTGCACGGCGTAGTCGTTTTAAAGGACGGCAAAAAGGTGGAAATAAAGGTGGGCGAGGACGCGGACGATCCCGTGTTCTACATAGACGACCTTCTGCCCCACCTCGGCGCGGAGCAGATGTCTAAAAACGGCACAAAAATAATAGACGGCGAACAGCTCAACATAGTTGTGGGCGGCATGCCCTATGCCGACAAGGACGTATCCGACAAGGTCAAGCTCACCGTGCTCGAATACCTCAATAAGGAGTACGGGATGAAGGAAGAGGATTTCCTTTCGGCAGAGCTCTCTGCCGTGCCCGCATATCCCGCGCGCGACGTCGGCTTTGACCGCGCGCTCATAGGCGCCTACGGCCACGACGACAGGGTGTGCGCATATCCCGCGCTCACGGCGGTATTGAACAACGACAGCCGCCACACCGTGCTCGCGATGCTCGTGGACAAGGAGGAGATAGGCAGCGAGGGCAACACCGGCATGCAGAGCAGGATATATTCCGACCTCATGGAGGAGATATGCGAAGCCCTCGGCGCGTCCTTCCGCAAGGTGCGCTATGCTTCAAAGTGCCTCTCTTCGGACGTGACCGCGGCATACGATCCCAACTTTGCCGGCGTGTTTGAAAAGATGAATTCCGCGCTCGTGTCCTGCGGCACCTGCATGAGCAAGTTCACCGGTTCGCGCGGCAAGAGCGGTTCAAACGACGCAAACGCCGAATTTGTGGGCGAAGTGCGCGCAATGTTCGATGGCGACGGCGTGGTATGGCAGACCGCCGAACTCGGCAAGGTGGACGCGGGCGGCGGCGGTACGGTCGCAAAATATCTTGCCAACCTGAATATAGATACCGTAGACCTCGGCGTGCCGGTCATCTCCATGCACTCGCCGTGGGAACTCATTTCCAAGGCAGACCTGTACAGCAACTACAGGGCGTTTATCGCTTTTATGAAGTGATCGGCGCAAAATGTGCGTCAATTTTGCACGACGTCACCGATTGTGCTTAATATTCAACATTTTATGCCATAATTATTGAATGGTACGCGCTGCTGTGGTAAAATCAAACCAAGCTTTGAGGTAAGGCGCTGCCGGGGTAAAACGCCGCCCCGCGCGCGGGCATCTGCGCGTCCGCATATCAAACTTTTACGGACACCTTATGAAACTTATCAGTTTTGTCGTACCCTGCTACAATTCGCAGGCGTATATGAAAAAATGTATAGACAGCCTTCTCACCGCCGGCGACGACGCGGAGATAATAATCGTAAACGACGGCTCCACGGACATAACGCTTAAGATCGCCAAGACTTACAGGGCAAATTTCCCCGGCATCGTCAAGGTGATAGATAAGCCAAACGGCGGGCACGGGTCGGGCATAAATGCCGGGCTCAAAGAGGCGGAGGGGCTGTATTTCAAGGTCGTGGATTCCGACGACTGGCTGGACACGGACGCCCTGAAAAAACTTATACAAACCATTCGTTCGCACATATCTGCGGGTCAATTGCCCGATATGTACGTGACCAACTTTGTGTATGACAAGCCTTCGGTCAACGATACGTTTGTTTCTCACTACCGCAAAAAGATGCCTGTGGGCAGAATTTTCGGTTGGGAAGAGGTAAAAAAATTCCGCTTTTCCAAGATGATGCTTATGCACGCCCTTTTGTACAGGCGCGAAAATCTTATAGAGAGCGGCACGGTGCTTCCCGAACACACATTTTACGTGGATAACCTGTTCGCGTACAGGCCGCTGCCCTGCATGAAGACGCTTTATTACCTCGACGTGGACTTGTACCACTATTTTATAGGGCGTTCCGATCAGTCGGTAAACATAAAAAACATCGTAAAGCGGTATGCCCAGCAGCAGTTAGTTATGACAAAGATGACCGACTCCTACACATGGGAGCAGATCAAGTCCATGCCCAAAGGGCTCAAGCGCTACATGTGGCACAACTTAGAGGTCATAATGGTAAACACCGTCTTCTTTACATGTGCCGACAGCTCAAAGGAGCGCAAAGCAGATCTAAAGGCGATGTGGAGCCACATAAAGGAGCGCGACGCGGCGCTGTATAAAAAGCTGAGGTATTTTTCCTACGTATCCTTCCCCATGCTGCTTCCCTGGAGGCTGCGCGGGTGGGTGATGACAAAGGGCTACCTTTACCTGTGCAAAAAGATAAAGCTCGGTTAAAGTGCCGCGCAACGGGTACTTTCGGCACGCGTGCGGCATAAAATATAATATCGGGAAGGGGAGCCGTTGTTCCCCCGGGTAAAAGACGGGATCACACATCTTTTCAGATTTTACTTTATTTTTCTCCTTATACGCGCGGCGGCGGGAATCAATTTCCCGCCGCTACGTTTTTTATTTCATGACCCGTTGTTAATTTTTTTGATGAATTTATTGTTTATAATGATGTGTGCTATCGCCGCCGCCAACAGGGCGACGGGCGCAAGCAGCATGAGCACGAGTATGGCGTATCCTTCACTTATAAGCAGCCCCGCGGTCAGAAAGCAGAGCGCGGCAGCTATGGCAACTACCCATAGGGCGGCAAGTATGTTGCGTTTACGGCAGTTTAAAAGGTGTTTTTTGCCTGTGCCGCCGAGCATGCCTTCCGCCAGCATTGTGCGGCGCATGCCAAAGAAGTACAGCATAAAGCAAATTATCGGCGCGCCGGCGGCGAATGCCGAACCGAGTGTCGCCCACATGGGTAGATATTGAAAGTCGCCGCCGTAAAAGGCAGTGGGTATACAAAAGAACAGCGCGGCGATGTCGCCCATGGTCACGGCGACGGCGGTGAACATTATGTCGTCGTTATGCGCGCGTATTATTTCGGCATAGCTTTCGTATTCCTCCGTAATCGCAAACAGCGTCCTGCGCGCAAAGCATACGGCGCATATTATGCCCGACGAACAGAATATGGCTGCGAACATCATTCCCAGCCAATAGTATTGCGGGCTGTTGAACGTTGCAAGGCACACTGCGAGCGCGCACAGCGCAAGCCCCGCCGGTATAAACGAAAGTGCTTTAAAATTGCCGCGCTTTTTTAAAAGTATGCCATTAAGCTGCCTTTGGGTGCGCGCGGAGGTACAGGGCGGATCTTCATTGCCGCACTTTCTGTCTATCTCGCCGCGCAGCAATTCGTCGGCAGATATGCCGAAGATATCCGCTATCGTCGGTATCAGATACAGGTCGGGCGTGCATTCGTCGCGCTCCCAGCGGCTGACCGTCCTGTTGGATACATATAGCATGTCGCCGAGCTCTTTTTGGGTTATTCCCTTTGACTGCCGCAGGGCGGCAATAAATTTGCCTATTGTTTTTTTCTCCATAAAAACTCCTTTTTTGGCGCCTTGTTGTTTTATTATATATTATTTTCGCGGCGCGTCAAAGAAAAAAGCCCGCCAAGGAGCGCGAATTGCTCCCGCATTGCGGGAATTACAGGTTTTTTGTGCCGCCGCGCCCGTTGTGAGCCGCTCTGCCGCCGTTAATATCTGCCGCCGAATGTAAATTGTAATAAAGATGTAACGTATATAAAAAAGTTATAAAACTGTATTGCAAACGCGCGGCGTTTATGTTATAATTTTTTCGCAAAAAGCTAATCAAAAATTATTCAAGGTGGTTTTTATGAAGAGTCAGAGCGTAGTAACAGATTTAAGGCGCCAGGTGTTTGCCGAAGTCGCAAGGGTGGCGTACAAGTCCGAATCGGTGGCAAGCGATATAGAGGCAATTCCCTATATCATAACGCCCGACGAGGAGCCTAAATACAGGGAGAATATCTACCGCGAGCGCCAGATAGCGGCAGAGCGCGTGCGCCTTGCAATGGGCCTTTCGCTCCGCCCCGCCAACAAGCCCGTCCACATTACCGAAGGTCTGGACGCGAGCAACATTGCGGACAAGTACTACGAACCGCCCCTAATGCAGGTCATCCCCTCCGCGTGCGACAAGTGCCCGGACAACGAATATGTGGTGAGCGACCAGTGCCGCAACTGCCTTTCGCACGCCTGCATAAAGGCGTGCCCCAAGGGAGCCATATCCATAGTAAACGGGCGCTCGTTCATAGACCAGTCAAAGTGCATAAAGTGCGGCAGGTGCAAGGCTGCCTGTCCCTATGACGCCATCGCGCACCACATCCGCCCCTGCGCTTCCGCCTGCGGCATAAAGTGCATAGGTTCGGACGAATACGGCAGGGCTAAGATAGATAACGAAAAGTGCGTTGCCTGCGGCCAGTGCATGGCGGCATGCCCCTTCGGTGCGATAGCCGATAAGTCGCAGATATTCCAGCTTATACAGGCAATAAAAAAGGGCGACAAGGTCGTGGCGGCGGTCGCCCCCGCGATAATAGGGCAGTTCGGCCCCAAGGTCACCCCCGGCAAGACAAAGACCGCCCTTTTAAAGCTTGGCTTTAAGGATATATACGAAGTCGCCTACGGCGCCGATATGGGCTGCATAACGGAGGCGCACCACTACGTGAACTCCGTTGCCACGGGCAAACTGCCCTTCCTGTTCACCAGCTGCTGCCCCGCGTGGGTAGAGCTCACGCGCCGCCAGTTCCCCGACCTCGCGCCCGAAATTTCACAGGAGCTCACCCCCATGGTCGCCACGGCGCGCCACATAAAGGAGAAGGATCCCGAAGCCCGCGTGGTGTTCATAGGCCCGTGCGCCGCCAAAAAGCTGGAGGCTGCCCGCACCTATATAAGGAGCTATGTGGATTTCGTCATCACCTTTGAAGAGCTCGTGGGCATGTTCGACGCGCTCGACATCAACCTCGAAGAGCAGGAAGAGAGCCCCATCGTCTTCACGGCTACGGGTGCGGGACGCGGCTATGCCGTGGCGGGCGGCGTCTCCTGCGCGATAGAAAAGTGCATAAACGAATATTACCCCGGCACCGAAGTCAAGATACAGCACGCCGAAGGGCTCGCCGACTGCAAAAAGACGCTCATGCTCGCCAAGGCGGGCAAGCTCAACGGCTATATGATAGAGGGCATGGGCTGCCCCGGCGGCTGCGTTGCAGGCGTGGGCACGATCATCCCCGTAGAGCGCGCCAAGGCTACGGTCGCGCAGATGGTCGCCAAGAGCAACAAGGCCGTTCCCGATAAGGAGCTTGAGGAAGAGGGCGAAAGGCTGACGCGCATGTCCCCTCCCAAGGATCCTGCAGAATAATCCCCCTTTGAACTTTATAACTATGTTGCGCTTGCGCGTGTCTTTTTGCCGCTTGCTCGCCGTAAGGCTATAATAGGGTAAATATTTTAAACAGCCGCGTAATGGTAAAAACTTTTCGCGGCGTTTATTTTGCCCCTGCGGCGGTTAAAATAAATTAAAAGATGTAAAAAGGATGGCAGTATGTACGATTGCATAGTCATAGGCGGCGGGCCCGCCGCCGTCTCCGCGGCGATAAACTTAAAGGCGTTGGGCAAAAACTTTATGTGGGTGGGCAACGGCTCTTCAAAAAAGGCTGCCGCCGCAGAACTTGTGCGCAACTATCCCGGGCTTCCGGACATAACCGGCAGGCAACTTGTGTGGACTTTTGAAAATCACGCCGCAAGCCTCGGCATAGAGCGAATGGACGGGCTGGTGACCGCCGTATACGACCTTTCGGGCAGGTTTGCCGTGGCTGTCGGCACGGACACGTATGAAACGGCGACGGTCATACTCTGTACGGGCGTGGCTTCGGCAAAGCTCATACCGGGGGAAGAGGAATTTTTGGGGCGCGGCGTAAGTTACTGCGCCACGTGCGACGGATTTTTGTACAAAGGCAAGACTATAGGCGTGCTCTGCACGGACAAGCAGTTTGAACACGAGGCGGAATACCTCGCGTCGATAGCCGGCAAGGTCTATTTTATGCCGATGTATAAAAATTGCGAAGTTTTTACGCCCAATGCAGAGGTGGTGCTTAAAATGCCCAAGGAGATATCGGGCGGGATGAAGGCGGAAAAGCTCGTGTTTGCCGACGGCGAACTGCCCGTAGACGGCATATTCATACTGCGCGCTTCGCTGTCGCCCTCCGTGCTTTTGCGCGGGCTTGCGGAAGAGGGCGGGCATATAGCGGCGGACAGGCAGTGCCGCACCAACATTCCCGGGGTGTTCGCCGCGGGCGACTGCACGGGCAGGCCCTACCAGTACGCAAAGGCGGTGGGCGAGGGCAATATCGCCGCGCATTCGGCAGCCGAATACCTCGCGGAAAAAAAATAAAAAGTAAAATAGTGCATGCCGCGGCGGGAAGTGACGCCGCGGCGTTTTGCTCTTTGCATTAAAACCGAGCATTTAATTTTTACGTCCGCCGCCCTTTTTGCCAAATGCTTGCAAAAAGGGCGGCTTTCTGTTACAATAATATACAAGCAATAAGCGCGGCACGCCGCGCGTTCTAAGGAAATATCATGAAGTTTACAGAAGTTACCGTGCACACGTCGAGCGAGGGCAGCGAGCTTATCGCCGACATCCTGTGGCGCTATTCAAACTACGGCGTGGCTATTTCGGACGTCGGGGACGTAATCGCCCTGCAGCGCGATAAGGTCATGTATTGGGATTATATGGACGAGAGCCTTACAAAGGACACGGGCGAAGCGCTCGTAAAGGCGTTCGTCACCGTGGAGGACGCGCCCGCCTGCCTGCCTCGGATACGCGCGGACATAGAGGAGATGCAAAAAAACTGCGGCGGGTGCATGCCGCTCGGCTCCTTGGAGATAACCACGCGCACGGTGGAGGGCGACGACTGGATAGAGATATGGCGCAAGCACTTCCGCCCCATACACATAGGCAGCCGCGTTGTCGTGGTGCCGGAGTGGATAAAGTACCAAAAACAGGGCGACGAAGTCATCGTAAAGCTGGACAGCAATATGGCTTTCGGCACGGGCGAGCATGAAACTACGTCCATGTGCCTTGAACTGCTCCAGGAGTGCCTTACGCAGGAGAGCGTCTGCCTCGACATCGGCTGCGGGAGCGGTATTTTGGGCATATCTGCCGTCCTTTTAGGCGCAAAGAGCGCCTATCTCACCGATATCGACCCCGTTGCCACGCAGAGTGCCGCTCACAACTGCAAGCTCAACGGCGTGGAAAAGTTGTGCACCGTAAAGCGCACCGATCTTATCGGCGAGGGCGAAATAGTGGCGGATATAGCGCTTGCAAACATAACGGCGGACGTCTTGTGCCGCCTTGCGCCCACCCTGCCCGCGCATGTGAAGGGGGGTGGCACGCTCATACTCTCCGGCATAATAAAGGAAAAGCTGGACGGCGTTTTGGAAGCGTTTGCCGCCGTGGGTTTTGAACATAAAAAGACGCTCAACAAGGGCGAATGGTACGCGCTTACCTTTATAAAAAATTGAGTACGCGCGCCACCCGTGATATATAATAGTTAAGGCATATGTCGGCACCTAAAAGATTTTTAACGGAAAATTTGATAAGATTCCCCGAAATTAGCGAAGCTGTTCTCGAAGGCGAACAGTTCAACCACGCCAAGAACGTGCTGAGGCTGTCCGTCGGCGACGAGATAACGCTTTTGGACGGCAGCGGCAGGGAATACACCGCCATAATTGCCGCATGCGGCAAGCACGGCATGACTGCGCATATAACGGGTTTTACCGTCGGCGACAAGGAACCGCGCACCGACGTGCGCCTGCTTATAGGCGCGCTCAAGGGCGACAAGACGGAGCT
>CALVPV010000012.1 GCA_944353935.1 uncultured Clostridia bacterium
CCTTTTGATAAAGGGGGAACAGCGAGCATAGCGAGCGAAAGGGGGATAGATTAAAATAGGGAATAGAAACCCTCAGACAAGTTGTCGCTATAGCTCCAACTTGCCGGCTCCCTTTAAAAAGGGCGCCACGGCATATGGTGCAATTTAATATATATCCCACCTTGGCGGGCTCATAAATATTTGCCCGCCCGTCCTCCCTTTAGCAAGGGGCGCAACTGCGGAATGTTGTCCCATATAACCCACCGTCGCGGCAAGTGCCGCGCCACCTCCCTTTGAAAAGGGAGGCAAGGGTGATTGCTCTTTAAAAGGGAGGCAAGGGGGGATTGCCGTTTAGCAAGGGAGGCAAGGGATAGTTGTCCTTTGGTGAGGGGCAAGAATACGTATTTTAGCGGTATTCCTTACGGCGCTTTTGTTCGTAAGAAAAACTTGCCGATATGCTTTAAATGGGGAACGCCCTTTTAAGTGCGGAGCAGATATAAAAAACGGCATCGGATGCCGATAAACAGCGTCCGGTGCCGTAAGTTTATTCGGCGTTGGTTTCGTCCTCTTTTTCATTGCGGGAGGGGCAGGGGGAGGCGCACCCGCTGCACTGTCCGCCGCATCCGCCGCACTTGCCCTTGTTCTTTATTTTGTTTACTATTATGTACGCCGCCGCAGCTATTGCGCAGGCGCCTATTATACAGGATATGATTATCGTAGCAAGCATATTGCCGCCCCCTATCTGGTAAACTATCAGCGTGACCACGTACGCCACGATCAATTGGAAACATGCGGTGCCAAGCATCCACAGCCAGCTCTTTGACTCCTTGCGGATCGTGGCGAGCGCCGCGGCGCAGGGTATGTACAGCAGGCAGAACACCATCAGCGCCACCGCGTTGAGCGGGCCGAATCCTATCGCAGTGAGCGCGCCGGTAAATTCTGCCGAGCCCTGCGCGGCGCCTAAAAGCACTGCGCAGCTTGATACCACGACTTCCTTTGCGGAAATGCCGGCGATCAGCGCCACGACTATTTGCCAGAACCCCAGCCCTATCGGGGCGAACACGGGCGTTAAAAATTTGCCTATGTAGCCCGCAAAGCTCGTCTCCATTTCCGCGCCGTCCACATAGCCCGTGGGGCCCAGGTGCAGCAGCCCCCATATTATCAGCGTGGCGATGAATATCGTCGTGCCCGCCTTTACAAGGTAGTCCTTTACCTTTTCCCACACGTATATGCCCACGGTGCGCGCGTCGGGCAGCTTGTATTCGGGCAGCTCTATCAAAAGGTAGTTGGGTTCCGCGGCCTTTCTCTTGTCCATAAGGTGCATCGCCGCCGCAACGCCTATCGCAACGAGTATGCCCAAAAGGTACATTGAGAACGCGGCAAGAAAGGCGTACTGCGCAAAGAACATCTCCGCAAACAGTATATATATGGTCAGCCTTGCGCTGCAGCTCATAAAGGGGGTGATGAGCATCACCTTATACCTGTCGCGCTTGTTTTCCAGCGCGCGCGAAGCCATTATCGCGGGCACCGTGCAGCCGAAGCCGAGCAGCATGGGTATGAACGCCCTGCCCGAAAGCCCCAGCCTGCTCATTATGCCCTCCATGACGTATGCCACGCGCGACATGTACCCGCTGTCTTCAAGGAAAGCGAGCGCAAGGAACAGGATGAATATGTTAGGCAGGAAGGTGATTATCGTGCCCACGCCGCCTATGATGCCGTCCACGAGCAGCGACTTTATCACCGAACTTGCCCCCGCCGAATCGAGCCCACCGGAGACGGCGTCCGACAGGGCGGAAAATGCCGTTTCAAGCAGCCCCTTTATAAGGTCGCCCACAAAGAAGGTCAAAAAGAACACGACCGCCATTATGCCCAAAAATATGGGGATGCCCCATATCTTATGGGTAAAAGCTCCGTCCAGCTTGTCCGTAAGTTTGTCCTGGCGCTGCTTGTGCACCATGACCTCTTCTATGATCTCGTCTATAAAGCCGTACTTTTCGTTTATTATTTCGCCTTCGTAGTTCTTTTCCGTCACGCCTGCGACGGTCACGGGGAATTTTTCGCGCACTTCCTTGTCGCCTTCAAGCGTCTTTATGGCGTGCCAGCGCACGTTTTTCATATCGGGATATGCCGCAACGAGTGCGTTTTCAACGGCGTCAATCCTGTCTTCCATCTCGTCGGAATAGACCATGGTGTATTCCGAATGGTGGTCGTGCGCGTGGTGGGATATCTCCCTGTGTTCGTGCACGAGCCTGTCCGGGCCCTTGCTGCCCTTGTGGTGTATGGCGGCGTGTATAAGTATGTCCAGCCCGGTGCGCTTGCGCGCCGAAACGGGTATCACGGGCACGCCCAGCATCTCGGGCAGGCGGTGGAGGTCTATCTCCATCCCGCGCTTTAACACTATGTCCATCATGTTCAGGGCGACGACGACGGGCTTTCCCAGCTCCAAAAGCTGCAGCGTAAGGTACAGCCCGCGCTCCAGGGCGGAGGCGTCCACCACGTTTATGACCACGTCCACGTCGCCGCTCAAAATAAAGTTGCGCGAAACGGTCTCTTCCATAGTGTAGGAAGTTAGGCTGTACGTTCCGGGTAGGTCTACCAGCCTTATCTTTTCGCCGTGGTCTTTATAGGTGCCTTCCACCTTTTCCACTGTGACGCCCGGCCAGTTGGCAACTTTTAAGTTGGCGCCGGTGTATGCGTTGAACAGCGTGGTCTTCCCGCAATTTGGGTTGCCTATGAACGCTATCGTCATCTGCGCGCCTTCAACTTTTTCTTCGGCGGCGGCTGTGCCGCAGCATTTTCTTTTAAACAGTTTCATCCTTTGCAGCCTCTTCCACGGCGATATTCTTTGTGATGTTGTATCCAAGGGCAAAGCGCGTGCCGCGCAGCTTTATTATAAGTATGCCCTTTCCCTTGCGGTTGAGCACGGACACGGGCGCGTCGCTCGTCATCCCGAGCGCCTCCAGCCTGCGCTCCGTCTCAAACGGCAGGCTTATCTTTTTTACTATATAGTTTTTGCCCACCTGAGCCTGACATAAGTACATAAATATATAACTCCGTATCAAAAGCGGTGCGGGCGGCGCCCGCAAACTTTTACATATATTTTAATGTACGCGCCGCTTTTAGTCAAACGCTTGCATTATTTTTTTGCATGGCGGCGGTTTTTATGCCGTACTTTCAAAAGTTTGTTAATTTGTCATGCGCAAAAAAAGTTGCCCGCCGCTCTTTTGCCTGCACGGGCGCCGAGCGATTTATAATTATGCGATATCCGTGCGTAAAAATTCACCGCGTCGCAGCGGCAAAATATGGCGGCAAGCGCCCTATTTTTAGCAAAAATATGAAACTTTTGTGCGTTTTTTGTGTGTTGATAACATGATTTGGTTGACGCGCCGCAACGATAAGATGTATTTATATTCATCATAAAATATAATTATGCACAAAAATGGCGAAAATGCGGCAAAATCGTTGACAAACGGGGTAAAAGCGGGTAATCTAAATAAAAAATTAAATCCGCCCGCGCTGAACTATCTTGTAATATTTATGCGTCGGCGGGGCAAAAAACCAAGGGCGCGCCCTTGGCAATGCGTGTTTTTTACACGCATTGCCCATAATAATTTCATAACATTCTTTTTGTAATGACGCGTGCATAAAAAGCACGTTAAAAGTTTGGAGGTTTTTGACCCATGATCAACAAAAAAAGGATAGCGGCGGTAGCTTTATCGCTCTGCATGGCGACCGGCGTGGCAGTTCTTGCCGCGTGCGGCAACGACGAACAGCCGTACGACTACGAAACTCGTGCGCGCACCGGCTGGGAAGACAGCAAGCAGTATACCTACAAGACGTATACCGCACAGTTGCCCTCCGTATGGACGGAGCTCAACACTTCGGACGCCAACGATCTTGAACTCATACAGTACATCAACAGTTCCTTCTTTGAATTCAACTACGAATTTGACGAAAACGGCGAAATAGTACCCGGCGGCTTTACGGTGGACTACTCTGCCGCAACAAAACTTGAAGACGTTACGAAGGACTATGTGGGCAAGTACGGCCTTACGGAAGAGGACGCCAAGGAGGGCGGCCACGCGTTTGCCATAACGTTGCGCGATGACCTTGAATGGGAGGACGGCACCCCCATAACCGCTGCGGACTTTGAATACACGATGCAGCAGCAGCTTTCCCCCAACTACCTGTTTTCGCAGGCGTCCAACTATTACAGCGGCAACTATATAATCCACAACGCCCAGAACTATGTATACCAGGGTCAGAGTGGCTGGTTTGCTGCTGACACGCCTTATACTGAATATGACCCCGCAACGCTTGACGCTAAAATTGTATTTACAATGGCAAGTTCAACAGAAAACGAAGAAAAATATGATGGCGCAACTTCGTCCATAAGGGCGTCAATGAATGCCGGCGATATGTCTTTGGAGAATTTTGTTGCCGCGTTGCAATCCACTTACAGTTTCCCGGTTTCGCTTGAACAGGTTAAGCAGTTAGAGGGTAAGACGATGGCGCAAATTAAGGCCGACAGCAACCTTAATGCCGTTTGGAGCACGGTAATAGGTTGGTGGCAGTCGCAGCCTAACGAAGAACTTGACTTTTTCGTTGTCGAATATACCTATCCCGAAATGGAGTGGGACGATAACGTCGGCTTCTTTGCGGACGATGAAGGCAGGCTGGTAATAGTCATAGACAACACCATCCATCCTTTGGACGCAAACGGCGACCTCACATACGAGGCGGCATACTACCTTCAGAGCTTCCCCCTTGTAAAGCGCGAGCTTTGGGAAAAGCTCGAAGACAGGACTTCCACCCCTTGGAAAAACGCCTATAACACGGCGAGCGTGGCAAACAGCGCAAGCTGGGGCCCCTACAAGCTGACCAACTTCCAGGGCGGAACGACGTACACCCTGTCCCGCAATGAAAAATGGTTCGGCTACGGCCTTGAACAATATGCAAAACAGTACCAGACCGACACCATAGAGGTGCGCTATATCCCCGAATGGAATACCGCATGGAGCGCGTTCCAGCAGGGCGACCTTGACGGCATAGGCCTCGATTCCACGATAATCAATGAATACAGGACGTCGTCGCGCGCATACTTCACGCCCGAAACGTACACTTACAGCCTCAACCTTCAGTCCAATCCCGCCGCTTATACAAAGGGCAAAAATATAATGCTCAAGTATGACGATTTCCGTCAGGCGCTTTCGCTCTCCATCGACCGCAACGACTACTGCGCGGTCAACGAACCGAGCAGCACGGGCGCGCTCGGCTATCTCAACGAGCTGTATTATTACGACGTTGAAAACGGCGGCGTATACCGCGACACCGACCAGGCAAGAGAGGCATTGCTCAACGCATATGGCGCAACCAATAACGGCGACGGCACCTGGACGGTCGGTTCCGTCACCTACGACGATATAGACGAGGCGGTAAATTCTCTCACCGGCTACAACATCACGCTTGCGCGCCAGCTCATGCAAAAGGCATATGAAGAGGCAAAGGCGGCGGGCGACTATGCGGACGGCGATGCCATAGTGCTCACCATAGGCGTTCAGGAAGAGACCGCGAACCAGGAGCGCAACAGGGCATACCTTGAAAACGCGTTCAATCAGGCGCTCGTAGGTACCCCCATGGAGGGCAAGCTCAAAATAGAGTTCACAAAGACCACGGCATCCAACTGGAATACCGACTTTATGAACGGCAAATACGATATCTGCTTCAGCGCATGGGGCTCGGCGGCGTTCAATCCCAACTACCTGCTCGGTGCCACCCAGATATGGGATGCCAACAGGCTCGCCACGGCATGGGATCCCGCCGGGGTCAGCGTAACGCTCGACCTTGACGTGGAACTCGACATGGTGATCGCAGGTACGGATTATGAACAGTATGTAAATGAAGACGGCTCCATAACAATGGATCTCAAGCTGTGGGACGCCTGCCTTCAGGGCCTTGCTCAGGACGATGGCGGAAGGAATGTTCCGTTCAACTTCTCGGCGGCTCCCACCGAAGTCCAGCTGCAGATACTTGCCGCCGAAGAGACCGCCATACTCGAACAGTATTGGGCTATCCCTATGTTCAGCAGCACGCTTGCAAGCCTTATAAGCTACAAGTGCGAATATATCAGCTATGAATACAATACCTTCATGGGATTCGGCGGCGTGCGCTATATGAGCTTCAACTTTGACGACACCGAGTGGGAGGCATTCGTTCAGGCGGATAAAGACCATATACTCAACTATACTTTCTGATGATGATGCCTGCGGTTTATTGCAGGATGTAGTCCGTAAGCAGCGGGGAGTGCTATTTTTCCTCGCTGCTTCTCGGCTATTTACGATAACCTTTTAAATGCCTCCGCGCGCCTTGCGGGCAATAGGCAAAAGGAGTTTCCCCTATGTATATGTTCAAATATGTTTTAAAGCGTATCGGTCTTATGATAATGACCTTCTGCATCATAATGCTGATGTGCTTTGTCCTTATAAAGCTGCTGCCGATTCCCATAAACGTCGGGCTCGGGGTGGACAAGGAGCTCGTGGAAGCCAACCTCCGCGCAAGGGGGTACTATGACCCCATAATGGTGCAGCTTTTTAGTTACTTGAAGCGCATATTCACGGAGGGGGACTTCGGCATAGGCGTAAATATGCCGGGGTATGTGAACCAGCCCGTGCTGGACGCATTCCTTACAAGGCTGCCGCCCACGGTGCTCATAAACGTGTACGCCACCATAATAGGCGTGCCCATAGGGCTGGGGCTGGGCATACTTGCGGCGCTCAAAAAGAACAAGTGGCAGGATCACACCATATCCACGCTCGTCATACTGCTCATCTCCGTGCCGTCCATAGTGTACGCCTTTTTGATCCAGTATATATTCTGCTTCCGACTTCAGTGGTTCCCGCTGATGATGGAGACGGGCACCGACTACTTTTCGTGGGAGATGTTCCGCAGCATGCTGCCGGCAGTCTTTTCGCTGTGCCTGGGCTCCATCGCGGGGTACGCAAGGTACACCAGGGCGGAGCTAACGGAGGTGCTCACGAGCGAGTTCATGCTGCTCGCCCGCACCAAGGGCCTCACGCGCGGCCAGGCGACGGTGCGCCACGCGCTGCGCAATTCCATGGTGCCCATATTCCCCATGATACTTTCGGAATTCGTCGCCGTTTTGAGCGGCTCCATGATAATAGAAAACATCTTTTCCATACCGGGGGTGGGCATGCTCTATCTCACGTCCATACAGGTGGTGGACTATGACTTCTTCCTGCTGCTCTCCGGCTTCTATACGCTCGTGGGGCTGCTCGCGGGCATAATAGTGGACATAAGCTACGGGTTTATTGACCCGAGAATAAGAATGGGGGCAAAGTGATATGGAAAATAAGGCATACGCAAACATTCCCAAGGAAAAATTCAACTTTGTCAAGGGCAGGGACCGCTCGCACGACGCCAAGCTGGAGACCAAGGCGCGCAGCTACATGCGCGACGCCTTTTCGCGCTTCTGCAAAAACAAGGCGTCCGTCGTGGGCGCGGTGATAATAATAGCTTTGGTGCTCTTTGCCATAATAGCGCCCTTCTGCACGCCCTATACGGCGGCGTACAACGACACGTATTTCCGCTTTACCCTGCCCAAAAACGAGCTGTTCGCGCAGACAAACTTTTGGGACGGCTGCTCCGCCGAATCTATGAACAAGCAGTCATTCGACTACTATTACTACATGGGCGAAGAGACGGGGCACAACGCCGTAAAAAACCAGCAGTATCAAAAGAGGGGCAGCCTTTACAGCTTCAGGCTGGATTCCTACCACAAGACGGGCTGCATCTACTACAATGCGGAGGAGTGGGAGTACGAACTCATCCAGCAGTACCAGGACGAAACAAATATACAGGTGATATACCCCACGGTGTCCCTTTCGGACAGGCCCTCTTCGGCAAGCACGCGCAATGACGCCAATTACTACTACAAGACGCAGTCGCGCGCGGGCGGCACGGAGATAGTCTACGACGCGAACGGCGACATAATCCCCGTATATGCGAGCCACCCCGTAGGCGAAGAGGGCAAGGACGGCTACCATTCCATAAGGGTGGAGGGCGACGGCGAAGGCGGCGTGGAATACGAATACGCCCGCCGCACGGACACCGGCTACGAGATACGCATAAACTACTACGAATACTATATATTCTACCATTCCTATTACCTTAAAGACGGCATAACGCAGCCTTCGTTCCTGTTCGGTACCACGTCTCTCGGGCAGGACGTCCTCACCTGCCTCGCTTCCGGCGCAAGGTTTTCCTTCCTGTTCGCCATAGCCGTGGCGGTGGTCAACCTTCTGTTCGGCGCCATATATGGCGCGATAGAGGGGTATTACGGCGGCAAGGTAGACCTTGTGATGGAGCGCGTTTCGGACATACTCGCCGCCGTCCCCAGCGTAATTGTCATAACGCTGCTGCAATTGCATTTGCAGAATGCCGGCTCGGTCGTGGTGCTGTTCATAGCGTTCTTTTTGACGGGGTGGATAGGCATGGCGTCCACGACGCGCATGCAGTTCTACCGCTATAAAAATCAGGAGTACGTGCTTGCGGCGCGCACGCTGGGCGCAAGGGACAGGCGCATAATGTTCAAGCACATCTTCCCCAACGCGCTCGGCACGCTCGTCACGAGCTGCGCGCTCATCATACCCTCAATGATATATTCCGAAGTAAACCTTTCCTACCTCGGGATAATCAACCTTTCGTCCGGCAACCTAACAAGCGTGGGCACGCTGCTTGCCGGCGGACAGCCCTATCTTACAACATTCCCTCACATAATCGCATTCCCCTCTGTGTTCCTTGCCCTTCTCATGCTCAGTTTCAACCTGTTCGGCAACGGCCTGAGGGATGCGTTCAACCCGTCTTTGCGCGGCACGGAGGACTGACGGCATGGAAAAGAAATTGGAAGTAAAGGATCTGGTCATATCCTTCCGCACCCAGGGCGGAAAGGTGCAGGCGGTGCGCAACGTGTCCTTTGACCTGTATAAGGGCGAAACGCTTGCCATAGTCGGCGAATCGGGCTCCGGCAAGTCGGTCACCAACCGCGCCATAATGGGCATACTCGCCAACAACGCCATAGTGGAAGGCGGCGAGATACTGTACGACGGACAAGACCTTTTAAAGATATCGGAAGAGGATTTCCACAAGATACGCGGCGACAAGATAGCCATGATATTCCAGGATCCCATGTCCAGCCTCAATCCCATAATGCGCGTAGGCAAACAGCTTACGGAGGCAATGATATTAAAGGGCAAAGTCAGCCAGCGCTCCAGCCGCAACGGGTTCAATTCCCGCCTTAAACTGCTGCGCGAGGCGATGGACGCCGCGGACAGGGCGGAAGGAAGGGAGGCGGACAAGAACAATGCGGAGATGTGCGCCACGTTCAACAGCTTCTGCATAAACAGCTGCCGCCTCGAAGGCAGGTATAACGAGGCTTGGCGTTCGGCTTCGGAACTCTCTTCCGAGATAGAAGACCTACTCTTCATGCTGGAAAAGAGGCAAAAGGTGGACGTGCACGCCCGCCTTTCGGAAGTTATCAAACTCGCCGGCGGCGCGATACATCCCTTTGTGATAAGGCAGGGGAGCGGCGCGGAAGAGCTCGTCTGCGAGATAAAGCGGTACAGGAGCATATTCGGCTTTGGCGCCACCGCCGTCCCGGAGGAGTGCCGCGAAAAGCTGCGCATGCTCAAAGAGGCGGCGGACGCGGGCATTGCAAGGCCAAAGCCCGACTTTTTCAGGATAGGCTACGTCGTGCTCATGCAGCCGGACGCGGACATATATTCCGCCGACGTAGAGGAGCTCAACGAAGAGGCGTTGAAATTTTTGAACGAGAACTTTATGTTCGGCTTTATCTCCGCCGCGGCGCGCGGGCTTACGTTCAGCCGCCAAAGTTCCGTAAAGGCAAAGGCTGCCCTTATGGGCGAGCTCGACGTGCTGTATGAACTTTTAAAGGACGGAAAGTTTGAAAAGAAGGCGGCATATGCCGCAGTCAAGGACTTTTCTTCAAAGCTGGAAAGGGCAATAGACAGGCTGGCGATAACCAAAAACAGCGCGGAATATACCTTCCGTTCGTCAATGAACGGCTGGCTGGACAAGTACTTTTCGGGCGTAAAGAACAACCCCAAAGAGCAGGCGCGCCACCAAAAGCAGGCCGCCCGCTACGAGGAGCTGAAAAGAAGGGGCAAAGAGCCCGACTGGAAGGTAGTTCCCGCCGCGCTCACGGACCTTGACCTCGTGGTGGAAAACATGCTCTCCGTCATCCGCCGCCTTAAAGCGGGACTGGAGGCGGACATCGCCGCCGCGCCCTCCTTTGACGGCAAAGCCGCCGCGATAGCGTTCATCGACGACCAGAAGCAGAAGGCGAGCGACGCCGTATACAAGATGACCCGCCGCATGGCAAAGGTCAAGGCGTTAAAACTTTTAAAGGAAGTGGGCATCCCCGAACCTTCCATAAGGTTCAAACAGTACCCGTTTGAATTTTCGGGCGGCATGCGCCAGCGCATAGTCATAGCCATAGCGCTTGCGGCAAATCCCGACATACTCATCTGCGACGAACCCACTACCGCGCTGGACGTGACCATTCAGGCGCAGATACTTGAACTTATAAACAAACTCAAGGAAGAGAGGCGCCTTTCGGTAATTTTCATAACGCACGATCTGGGCGTCGTGGCAAACATGGCGGACAGGATCGCAGTGATGTACGCGGGCAAGATAGTGGAGTACGGCACGGCGGACGACGTGTTCTATTCCCCCGCGCATCCGTATACGTGGGCGCTGCTCTCGTCCATGCCCGACCTTGAGACCAAGGAAAAGCTGGAGGCTATCCCGGGCACCCCGCCCAACATGATATATCCGCCCAAGGGCGACGCCTTTGCCGCGCGCAACAAGTACGCCATGGAGATAGATTTTGAAGAGCAGCCGCCCATGTTCAAAATATCGGAAACGCACGGCGCCGCCACGTGGCTGCTTCATCCGGACGCGCCCAAGGTGGAACCTCCCAAGATAGTCACCGACAGAATAAAGAGAATGAAGGAGGCTGCCGATGCGGAATGACGATAAAAGCGCCTCGATGCGCGAATATATGCGTGAAAACAACGTGCTCCTTAAAGTGGAAGGCTTAAAGCAGTACTTTAAAATGGGGCACAAGGAACTCAAAGCCGTGGACGACGTCAGCTTTGAGGTGAAAAAGGGCGAAGTGTTCGGAATAGTCGGCGAAAGCGGCTGCGGCAAGACGACTACCGGCCGCTCCATAATCCGCCTCTATGACATAACGGGCGGCAGCATCTACTTTGAAGGCCAGCGCATAGCCGCGGGCACCCGCACATACAGGGACGAACTCGGGCGGCTGCGCCGCGAATATAATGCGCAGTCGGGCAAGCTGAAAAAACTTGCGGCGGAGTGCAAAAAGAGCGGCGATACGGAGGGCGAAGAGCTTAAAAACAGGGAGCTTTCCGCCCTGCGGGCAGACTTTGAAGGGCAGGCTGCGGCGCTGCACGGGCAGATCGCCTCGGCAAAGTACGACCATGCCCGCTGCAACAGGGAGTACGCCGAAGAGCGCTGCGCCAAAATAGACGCGCTCTTCCGCCCGCAGCTCGATGCCGCCGCAGGCGAAGAGGAGCGGGCGGAGATAGAAAAGCGCTACAGGGACGAACTTCGCCTTGCCAAAAGGGACAGGATAATGAACAAGATCCAGATGATCTTTCAGGATCCTATAGCTTCGCTGAATCCCAGGATGACCGTACGCGAGATCATCTCCGAAGGGCTCATAATAAGGGGCATAAGGGATAAAAAATATATAGACGAGCAGGTGTACAAGGTGCTCAACCTCGTCGGGCTCGTCCCCGAGCATGCGGGAAGGTACCCGCACGAATTTTCCGGCGGGCAGCGCCAGCGCATAGGCATAGCCCGCGCCATAATATTGAATCCCGACCTCATAATAGCCGACGAACCCATCTCCGCGCTGGACGTGTCCATACAGGCACAGGTAATAAACCTTTTGAACGACCTGCGCGACAGTCTGGGGCTCACCATACTGTTCATCGCCCACGACCTGTCCGTCGTCAAGTACTTTTCGGACAGGATAGCCGTCATGTACTTCGGCAAGATAGTAGAACTCGCCTCTTCGGACGAACTGTTCGCCCATCCGCTGCACCCGTACACAAAGAGCCTTCTTTCCGCCATACCCCTGCCCGACCCGCACTTTGAAAAGAAGCGCAAGAGGATGATATACAATCCCTTGGCGGAGCACGACTATTCGTCGGACAAGCCCTCCATGCGCGAGATAGTGCCCGGGCACTTCATATACTGCAACGACGCCGAATTTGCGCGCTACAAAGCGGGGCTCGAAGGCGGCGTAAAATGAGGGAAAGGCTGCTCAAATACGGCATAACCGCCGCCGTGGGGCTGGCGGCTGCGCTCATCATAATGGCTGCAAAGGGCGTGTTCACGCAGGGCGACGCCGTAAAAGTCATGCACATTTTAAGCGACGCGTTCTTTGTGCCCGGCGTTATAATAGCCTGCTTCGGCGCGCTCGTGCTCGTCAGCAACGGCGGCGCGTTCGATATATTTGCATACGGCGCGCACATCTTTTTCAGCCTGTTTAAAAGGGACGTCACGGCGCGCAGGTACCGCACGTTTTACGACTACCGCCGGTCGCGCGCCGAAAAAAAGCGCAGCGTGGCGTTCATGCTCGTCGTCGGGCTCGCCATGGTGGCTGTCGCGGCGGTGTTTTTAATCGTGTATTACGCCATGCAGCAGCCTGCATGACGGCAGCTTAAAACTTTAATTTAAATTTAATTTTGCCCGCCGCCGCAAATCGTTTGCCGCGGCGGGCAACGGCGTGTAAAATATAAGGTATGTATACGGTAAAACACACAAAAAAATTCGGCAAAGCGGGCATGCTCGGCTACTTTTTAAAGGGGTGCCGCCTGTTGTTTGCCGTCAGCATAATCTCCAGCCTGGTCACCACGTTCATAAACGTGGTGATACCTCAGGTCATAAGTTTTGCCATAGACAGCGTCATAGACGACGTCCCTCCCGAAGGGCTGTTTGCAAAGTTTGCGGATATGTTCGGCGGGACGGGGTGGTTAAAGGCGCATATGTGGGCGCTTGCGGCGGTTATAGCCGGGCTTGCGCTGCTAATGGCGGTATCACAGTACTGCGTCACGTACTTCAACCACCGCGCCAACCAGGCGCTCATGCGCGGCATGCGCAACAAGCTGTTTTCGCACATACAGCGCCTGCCCCCGGGCTGGCATTCCGCCCATCAGACGGGCGATATAATCCAGCGCTGCACATCGGATGCGGACGCCATCTCCAACTTCATATCCAATCAGCTCACGTCTCTTGTCAGGATAGTCATCATGGTGGCGCTCTCGCTCACGCTGATGTTCATGATGGATGTAAAGCTGGCTGCCGTCGCGTCGGCGTTCATACCCGTGCTCATGGCATATTCGCTGGTCTTTTATTCCAAGGCGGGCAAGTCGTTCAAAAAGTGTGACGAAGAGGAGGGCGTGCTCTCTTCGCTCGCGCAGGAAAACCTCACGGGCGTGCGCGTGGTGCGCGCCTTCGGCAGGGAGCGCTACGAGCGCGACAAGTTTGAAAGGCAGAACGTCTACTATACGGGGCTGTGGGTGCATATAGAAAAGTTCCTTGCCGCATATTGGACTACCAACGACTTTCTCGCCGCCCTTCAGTGCATGCTGCTCATAGTCGTGGGCACCGTGTTCTGCCTGGACGGCAGCATAAGCCCGGGCGACCTTGTGGCGTTCATTTCCTACAACACCATGCTCATGGGCCCGGTGCGCCAGCTCGGCAGGATAATATCCAACATGAGCCGCGCGGGCGTATCCATAGCGCGCATAGGCGAGATAATCAACGCCGAAGAAGAGGTGTACGGCGAGGCGGGCGCCCTTTCGGGCGACATAGAATTCAGGGACGTCGGCTTTTGGTATGAAGAGGGCAAGCCGGTGTTAAAGGGCGTCAGCTTTAAAGTGCCGCAGGGCAGCACGCTCGGCATAATAGGCGGCACGGGCAGCGGCAAATCCACCCTTATGTACCTTTTGGACAGGCTGTACGACGCCAAAGAGGGCGTCATTACGATAGGCGGGCGGGACATAAGGGACATCCCTCCCGCAACGGTGCGCGCAAATATCGGCTTTGTATTGCAGGAAGGCTACCTGTATTCGGGCACCATAGCGGAAAACATCTCCGCCGCTGTGGAGGGCGCGGGCACGGATGCCGTGGTGCACGCCGCCCGCACCGCCTGCGTGGACGAAAACATCCGCTCCTTCGCCTCGGGGTACGACACAGTTGTGGGCGAGCGGGGCGTCACCCTTTCTGGCGGGCAAAAACAGCGCGTGTCCATAGCGCGCACGCTGCTCAGAAAGACGCCCTACATAATACTTGACGATTCGCTCTCCGCCGTGGACAGCGACACCGACGCCGCCATACGCGCCGCGCTTGCAAAGGAATACGGCGGCGCCACCGTCATACTCATTTCTCACAGGATAACCACCGTTATGCACGCGGACAACATCATCGTCATGGAAAACGGCGGGATAGCGGAGGCGGGCACGGGCAGCGAGCTTTTAAAAAGGGAGGGCATTTACCGCCGCATATACGACATGCAGATGAGCCTTCCTGAGGATTTGAAGGGGGAGGCGGGCTATGAAGAATAACGTTAAAGACCCCTCGGCGGCAAAAGTGCGCTTTTTCGGCTTGGGCAAGCTCAGGCCCTTCCTGTCCCCGTACAGGCGAATGTTCGCCGCCATGATAGTGTGCACCGTGCTCGTGGGCGTGTTCAACACCATACTGCCGCTCTTTCAGCAGTACGCCTTTGACAACTTTATCGCGGGCAATACCCTGCACGGGTTGGCGCCGTTCATACTGCTGTATATATTGTGCCTGCTTGTCACGATGGTGCTGGACTTTATTGCCTCTTACGACTGCTGCAAGCTGGAGATGTACGTGCTCCGCGATATGCGCCGCACGGCGTTCAACCACCTGCAGACCCTGTCGGTTTCCTACTTCAACGTAAACAGCGTGGGCAGGATCCACGCGAGGGTGATGAGCGATACTTCCAGCATCTCCGCCATAATATCATGGGACGTGTACCAGGGCGGCTGGAACCTCACCTATATTTTAAGCGCCGTGGTCATAATGCTCGCACTTGATCCGCTGCTTGCGCTGTGCGTAATAGTCGTGGTGCCCCTTGTCGCGGTCGTCTCTTGCTATTTTCAGCGCAGGCTCACCGTACTCAACCGCCGCGTGCGCGAGATAAATTCGGAGATAACGGGCGGCTTCAACGAAGGCATCACGGGCGTAGAGACCTCCAAGACGCTCGCCATAGAAAAAAAGCTGGATAAAAAGTTCTTTTCCTCTACGGAGAGGATGCGCAGGGAGGGGACGCGCCTCGGGCACAACCGCGCGCTGTTCTATACCATAATAGCCTTTGCTTCCTCCGTCGCGCTCGCCCTCGTGCTCTGGTACGGCGGCGTGCTCACGATGGACGGCGTAATAAAGCTCGGCACGCTCACCGTGTTCATGACGTATGCGCAGGGCATAATGTCGCCCGTGCAGTGGTCGGTGGACGCCATAGCCGACCTTATAACCGTAAAGGTCAACGTGGAGCGCCTTACAGCCCTTTTACACACAAAGAGCGACGTTGTGGACGCGCCGGAAGTTATAGAAAAGTACGGCGGCACGTTCGATCCCAAAAAGGAGAATTGGGAGCCGCTTTTGGGCGACGTGGAGTTCAGGGACGTCACCTTCAGGTATCCCGACGGCGAGGAATACGTGCTCGAACACTTCAATTTAAAGGTGCCGCAGGGCACAAACGTCGCAATAGTGGGCGAAACGGGCGCAGGCAAGTCCACGCTTGTAAATCTTGTTTGCCGCTTTTTTGAACCCACCGAAGGGCAGGTGCTCATAGACGGCCGCGACGCGCGCGAACGCTCCGTCGGCTGGCTGCACAGCCACATAGGCTACGTGCTGCAGACGCCCCATCTCTTTTCCGGTACCGTGCGCGAAAATCTTTTGTACGGCAGGCAGGACGCCACCGACGAACAGCTCATGGCGGCGTGTAGGAGCGTGAATGCCGACAGGATAGTAAACAGGCTGGAAGGCGGGCTGGACAGCTATATAGGCGAAGGGGGCAACAACCTCTCCACGGGCGAAAAACAGCTGCTCTCCTTTGCGCGCGCCATACTTGCCGACCCCGCCATATTCGTGCTGGACGAGGCGACTTCCTCCATAGACACGCTTACGGAAAAACTCATACAGGACGCGATAGAAAAGCTGATGAAGGGCAGGACGAGCTTTGTTATAGCGCACCGCCTTTCCACCATACGCTCGGCGGACGTCATTTTGGTGGTGCACGGCGGAAAGATAGTAGAGCGCGGCAGGCACGAGGAGCTTTTAAAAAAGCGCGGGTATTATTACAATCTGTATATAAAACAGTTCCGCGAAGAGCAGGTAAAATGCTCCGGATAAAAAGGCACATCCGTTTTTTAATTTTTTTTCGTCAAAGTATTGACAAGCAAACTATGCCGTAGTACAATATAGTTGCAAATAAAACTTGTGTTTATAAGGGAGGTGTCTTATGGCGGCAAAATTTAAACTTGAACTTTTAAACGGCGTAAAGCAGGCAAGGAAGGCGCGCGGCTGGTCGCAGTCCGACCTTGCGCAGATGGTAGGCGTTTCGCGCAATACCATAAGCAGCATAGAGACGGGCACTTTCAACCCCACGGCAAAACTTGCGGCAATACTGTGCATAGCGCTGGATAAAAAGTTTGAAGAGCTCTTTTGGTTTGCAGAATAAAAAGTAAAAAAATCCGCGCGGCAGCTTTTAGCTGCCGCGCGGATTTTTGCTTTGTTGTTTTTTACCTGTCTTCGGGGTATATTTTTTTGCCTGCGCTATAAACTTCGGCTGTTATCTTCCTCTTGCTGTCGCCCGTTATTATCAGTTCGCCTATGCCGTCTGCGTAAATTTTACCGCTCTCGGGATTTTTTACGGAGGTTATCCCGCCCTTTATCGTGGCGGTCACGTCGCTGTATTCAAAGGTCAGGTCACAGTCCTCCGTGGTGCAGTCAATAAGTGTAAGATTTTTACAGTAGCACAGCGGCTGCGTGCCCCTTATGTGGCACCGCACAAGCGTCAGGTTTTGCGAATACCAGGCAAGGTACTCGCCGCCTACAAAGCTGTCGTACACAGTAACGTTCTTTGAATGCCAAAACGCGTCCTTTGTTTCAAAGCGGCAGTTTTTAAAGGTGCAGTTTTTTATGTACTGAAAGGTATACTTGCCTTTAAGTTCAAGCCCTTCGGCGGTTATGTCTGCGCTCTCAAAAAAGGCGTACACGGAATCGAGCCGCGTATTCTTTATGTCTATCCCGCGGCTGCGCCAGCCGAATTCGGGGGAGTTTATCTCGTCGTCTTCAAGCGTGACGCCGCGGCATTCGCGCACGGCCTTTATGCCGTTCAGCTTGCAGGATAAAATTTTAAGATTTTTATCGTACCACATCGCCGCGCGGCAGTTTTCCGTCTGTACGCAGTTTTCTATCGTTATGTTTTTGCCGTGCCAAAGGGGGTACCTCAGGTCAAAAAAGCTGTCTTTTACCGCTATGCCCGTGCACTCTTTTAGGGCAGACTCGCCGTCTGCCGGGCCCTGAAAGGCGCAGTTTGCTATTTCCGTGTGCCTGAGCGCGTAAAGTGCGCGCTCTTCGTCAAATGTTCTGTTCTCTATCCTGTTCATATGTCCGTGTGCCGCCCGCGGCGGCTTGTTTTGTTTATTGTACCATTATACACGTGCCGCCGGGCATTGTAAACTTATTTTGCGCCCCTGCTTATGCCTGTTTTTCAGGGCGGGATATGCCTGTTCGGCATAAGTTTTGTCTTTGAACGTGTGCACACGTGCCCAGGTTTTTTATGTTGATTTTTTTATCGGCGGTGTGGTATACTGTAAGGGAGTAAGTCGAACGTTTTTAAGTTTTGTTTTTTTCGTCCGATATGTCGTTTTTTGCCTAAAAAGGAAGTAGATATGATAATTGACTACGGCTCGGCAGCGTATTTTATTCCGTTTTTAATAACCGCCCTTGCGGTGGCGGCGCTGTACTTTGCCTTCCGCGGGCGGACGGCGCGCACAAAGAGGGCGGTGGTGCTCGTGCTGGCGGCGCTCAATATCGCCCAGCACCTTTTAAAGCAGTTCATATACCCGCACTACGAATCGATGGCGTACCCCGACCTCATAAATACGGCGTACAACATGTGCGCCACCCTGATCCTGATCACCCCTTTCGTCGTGCTCTTCGGCGGAAGGGCGTTCAAACAGTTTGTAAGCTACGTGGGCACCGCCGCGGGCGTCCTTACGATGATAGTGCCGCATTGGTATATAGGGCAGACGTTCTTTCAGTGGGACGTGCTGCGCTATTATCTGTGCCACGGCATGCTCGTGGCGACCTCCCTGCTGCCGGCGCTCTGGCGGCTGCACCGCTTTAACTGGCGCGACTTTTTAAAGTTCCCGTTCCTGTTTTTCTTTATGTTGATCATCATCGCTTTCAACGACCTGATATTCTGGTGCCTGGGCGTGGTGGGCGACTATACGGACGGAAAGTTCTTTGACATGCTGTACGAAGCCAACCCCTGCTGGATGATGCACCCCGACGAAGGTTTCGGCTGGCTGAAAGACGTGATAGCCGTGTTTACCCCGGATATATTCTTCGGCGACGCCGCGTCGGGCAAGCCGTATGTGCCCGTGCTCTGGTACGCCATACCCGTCACGCTGCTTTTCTGGGTGCTCGGCTTTGCGCTCGGCGCGCTGCTCGACGGCAAGAGGTTTATCGCCGATATGCGCGCGGCAAGGGCGCGCGTTTGCCGTATATTCAGCCGCGGCGGCGTATGTCCCGTGGCGGGCGTGCGCATAAAGTATGTGCGCCCTGAATTTGACGTCGGCAGAAAAAAGCGGCGTTGATTGTGGCATATATGCGACTCTTTTGAATTTTGGGGAAGATGAGGAGCAATATTTTATCGGGATAAAACAAGATGCTTTTTAAAAATTTTAAAAGGGATATGTCCTTTTACGTCTTTGCCATGTTCGCCTTTACGGGCGGATTTTTAGAGGCGTTCACGTTCATCCTTCACGGAGGGGTGTTTTGCAACGCGCAGACGGGCAACCTCGTGATGCTCGTGATCCAATTTGTGCGCGGCGACTTTGCGGGCGGGCTCAGGTATCTGTATTCCCTGCTCGCATATATCGCGGGGATACTGCTCTCCGCCGCCGTTCCCTCCCGCTTTAAAAGGGTGAACTGGCCGCTCGTCGTCACCGCAGGGGAGATAGCCGTGCTGCTCGCCATAGCCTTTATCCCCGCTTCGGCGGAAAACTGGTATACATACGTCACCGTGGCGTTCGTGTGCGCCGTGCAGTACAACACCTTTACAAAACTGAGCGGCGTGGCGCTCGCGACTACGTTCTGCACCAACAACCTCAGGCAGACCGTCATGCACCTGATGCAGGGCATTTCCCAAAAGGACAGGTCGGAATACAAAAAGAGCGCCATATATGCCTTTATTATCGTATGTTTTGCGGCGGGCGCCGCCGTCGGCGTGCTGTCTGCGCAGGTGCTCTCCAATTACTGCATATTTGTCTGCGCCGCCCTTCTGCTGCCCGTGCTCGCGCTGTTTGCGGCGGACAGCGCCATATCCGTAAGGCTGCGCGCAAAGGGCGCAAAGGCGGACGTTCAGCTCTCCATAGACGATATAAACGGCGGTAAGTGATTAAAAAGGGCGCCACATATGCCCTGAATAACGGTGTTTTAACGATGCCTGTTTTGGCTGTGCGGATTGTGCGCATTGTAAAAAAATTTCATAATCTGCAAAAAAATCGCGCCATACCGTTGACAAACGCTTTTTTTGAAGTTATAATGTAGATAATTTAATAGACTAAATCGTTGAAGTAAAAAGTAACTCGCGTATAGTTTCCTTTTAAGAGAGTCCCGGGCGGTGGAAGCGGGGCGGTGGCTGCGGGTGAATGGGTTACTGAGAGCGGGCGTGAAGGGGGCATCCCTGCGTAGCGTCCGACGGGGCTTTCCCGTTACAGGAAGAGGGCATTGTTTGATGCCTGCAAAGAGGCTGTTTTTAACAGTGAAATTGGGTGGCAACACGGATAGATTCGTCCCAAACGGATCTACCCGTGTTTTTTGTTTTAAGGCGTCGGTAAACGCGCCGCGCCGCCCTGCCGTCAAAACGGTACAGGTTTAGGGCTATTAAATAATTTTCGCCGCGGCGAAAATTCAACGCCGCACGGTCAGACAGAACAGGAGGTAATAATTATGTCTGCAAAAAAAATCCCCTACAAAATGTATCTCACCGAAGACGAGATGCCCAAGACCTGGCTCAACTTAAAGGCGTTCATGCCCGAACAGCACGACCCGTTTTTAAACCCCGCCACGGGCAAGCCCTGCCTGCCGGAAGAGCTTGAGGCGGTGTTCTGCAAGGAGTGCGTGGAGCAGGAGCTCAACTTTACGGATAAGGAGATAGAAATTCCCGAAGGCATACGCTCGTTCTACACCAATTTCCGTCCCTCGCCGCTCGTGCGCGCCTATTTTTTGGAAAAGGTTTTAGATACCCCCGCCGAGATATACTATAAGTTCGAAGGCAACAATACGTCCGGTTCGCACAAGCTCAATTCCGCCGCCGCTCAGGCATACTATGCCAAAAAGCAGGGCTTGAAGTCGGTCACCACCGAAACGGGCGCGGGGCAGTGGGGCACGGCGCTCGCAATGGCGTGCGCGTTCTACGGGCTCGATCTAAAGGTGTTCATGGTTAAAACTTCCTACGAGCAAAAGCCCTACAGAAAGGAAGTAATACGCACCTACGGCGCAGATGTGATCCCCTCGCCCTCCGACACGACAGAGGCGGGCAGGAAGATCCTTGCGGAGTTCCCCGGCACGGGCGGTTCCCTCGGCTGCGCCATAGCCGAGGCGGTGGAGACGGCAGTAAAGACCCCGGACTGCCGCTATGTTTTAGGCTCCGTTTTAGACCACGTGCTTCTTCATCAGACGGTCATAGGGCTGGAGAGCAAGATTGCGCTCGATAAATACGGCGTTCAGCCCGATATAGTGATAGGCTGCGTGGGCGGCGGCTCCAATTACGGCGGGCTCATCGCCCCCTATATGGCGGAAAAACTTCAGGGCAAGAACGATATCCGCTTTATCGGCGTGGAGCCTGCAAGCTGCCCTTCGATGTCGCGCGGCAGATATGTATACGACTTCTGCGACAGCGCCAAGATAACCCCGCTTGCAAAGATGTATACGCTCGGCTGCGAGTTCATGCCCTCGCCCGACCATGCGGGCGGGCTTAGGTACCACGGCATGAGCCCCGTGGTCTCCAAGCTCTATCACGACGGCTACATGGAGGTAAAGGCGGTAAAACAGACGGAAGTCTTTGCCGCCGCCGAAAAGTTTGCAAAGTGCGAAGGCATCCTGCCCGCTCCCGAATCGTCCCATGCCATAAAGGTGGCGATGGACGAGGCGGTAAAGTGCCGCGAAACGGGCGAAAAGAAGGTGATTTTATTCGGTCTTACGGGCACGGGCTACTTTGACCTTACGGCGTACAAGTCCTTTAACGAAGGCACGATGAAGGACTATATCCCCACGGACGAAGACCTTGCCCGCGGCTTTGCGGGGCTGCCGCAGGTCAAGTAACTTTACCGCTGTAACTTGTGTAAATTTTTTACGTTTGGCTTTCCCCGCGCGGCAAGTGCGGGGAAAATTGCCGTAAAATAAGCAAAACTAATAGCGTGTATAAATAAAAACTAATGTTGCCGCGGCGCCCGTGTTCAAAAAAAGGGCGTTATAAATTGCAATTGCCGGCATTTTGTTGTATAATTACAAAAATACTTATGATTTAAAGGAGGCAGCTCAATGTATACATCCAAATTGAACCTTATGCAGACGGAGCGTGCCATAAAATTTTTAAAGGGAGTGTTTGAAGGCGAACTTTCCGCCGCTTTGAACCTCACCAGGATAAGCGCCCCGCTCTTCGTCACGCGCGAAAGCGGCCTGAATGACAACCTCAACGGCGTGGAGCGCCCCGTGTCCTTTGACTTAAAGGCCACGGGCGACACGGTGGAAGTCGTGCACAGCCTTGCAAAGTGGAAGCGCTACGCTCTTTCAAAGTACGGGTTCGGCCGCTACAGCGGGCTCTATACGGACATGAACGCCATCCGCCGCGACGAGGAGCTGGACAATCTCCACTCTGTATACGTCGATCAGTGGGACTGGGAGGTGGTCATCGGGCGCGAAGACAGGAACCTGGAATTTTTAAAGTTGACGGTGCGCAAGATATACCGCGCCATAAAAAACACCTGTGCAAAGCTGCAGGAGGAATATCCCTGCCTTACGCTCGCCCTGCCGGAAGATATCTCTTTTGCCACCGCGCAGGAGCTGGAGGACGAATATCCCGAACTTTCATCCAAGGAGAGGGAGCGCGAATTTACCAAAAAGTGCGGCGCGGGCTTTGTGATAGGCATAGGCGGCAAGCTTCGTTCGGGCAAAAAACACGACGGCCGCGCGCCCGACTATGACGATTGGAGCCTCAACGGCGACATACTGTTATACTATCCCGTGCTCGACTGCGCGCTGGAAGTTTCCTCCATGGGCATCAGGGTGGATGAAAAGAGCCTTAAAAAGCAGCTCGAAGAGGAGGGGTGCACGGAGAGGCTGCGCCTTCCCTTCCACAAGGCGCTCGCCGCGGGCAAACTCCCGCTCACGATGGGCGGCGGCATAGGGCAGTCCCGCCTTTCCATGTTCCTTTTGGAAAAGATGCACATAGGCGAAGTCCAGGTCTCCGTGTGGGACAAAAAGAACCTTGACTACTGCGACAAGAACAATATAGAGCTGATGTAAACGCCCGCATTTTTAAAGCGGGAATGCGCCCTCAAATTGTTGTAAAATTTGCGCGGGCGTGGTATAATAACGGCGTAGAAAATAAATCATAATTATAGGAGAAAGCGATATGGCAAAGATAACAAAGGACACGCTCATCGTGGATTGCCTCAAGATCAATCCCAACAGCGCGGAGATCCTTCAGTCTGTGGGCATGCACTGCATAGGCTGCGCCCTGGCACACGGCGAAACTATCGAACAGGCCGTCTTCGTTCACGGCAACGACCTCGACGCTCTGCTTGAAAAGCTCAACGAAGGCGTTCAGGACTAAAAACTTTGCCGCCGCAGGCATGCCTGCGGCGGCTTCTTTCATATGGGGGCGGACATGGACGAAAATATTGAAAAACTCAGGCAAATAGTAGGCGAAAGCAGGAATATGGTATTCTTCGGCGGGGCGGGCGTGAGCACGGAGAGCGGCATCCCCGACTTCCGCTCGCAGGACGGGCTGTACGCAAAAAAATACGCCTACCCGCCCGAATATATCCTGTCGCACACCTTTTTTTGTACTCATACAAGGGAATTTTTTGAATTTTACCGCGATAAGATGATATACCCGCAGGCAGAGCCCAACGCCGCGCATATAAAACTTGCGCAGTGGGAGAGGGAGGGCAGGCTGGCTGCGGTGATAACGCAGAACATAGACGGGCTCCACCAAAAGGCGGGCAGTAAAAACGTGCTCGAACTGCACGGCAGCGTATGGCGCAACCATTGCGTAAAGTGCAAAAAGAGCTATCCCGCAGAGGCGGTGCTCGGCTGTGAGGGCATTCCCCGCTGCACGTGCGGCGGCGTGATCAAGCCCGACGTCGTGCTGTATGAAGAGCCGCTGGACGGCGCCACGCTGAACAGCTCCGTGGAATACATACGCCGCGCCGATACGCTCATAATAGGCGGGACGTCGCTCAACGTGTACCCCGCCGCGGGGCTCGTGGACTACTTCGGCGGCAGGCACCTTGTTGTGGTAAACAGGGGCGCCACGGCGCGCGGCGTGGGCGGCGCTATCGTCATAGACGCGCCCATTGCACAGCTCTTTTCTGAAATTTAACGGCACATATGCCGCATCTGTCTTGCCGCAGGCGGAGCCTGCGGCAAATTTCATATATAAATCGGAATAAATATTGCAAATATATTATTCATACGGCACTATTGCCTTTTTTGAATGGGGCTGCCTGCCACGGCTGGAAAAATCTTTGCGTTGACGGCGCGTATTTCCTTCATATATAATTATTTCGGCTATATGATGAGCCTAATAGTTTTTCAGGAGGAATTTTATGAAGAGGAAGATATTTATCTTGTTGGCGGCGTTTGTGGCGCTGACGATGGCGGGCTGTGCCGCGGAGAGCGACGGGATGCCTCCCGAAGGCGGCACGGAAGTTTTGCCGGGCGGCGGGGACGCGCCCGAAGATGAAGGCGGTGACGCGCCCGAAGGCGGCGGGGACGCGCCGGAAGATGAAGGGACGCCGCCCGAAGCTCCCCCTCAGCCGGAATACAGGGAATATGTCCGGCTAACCGCCGACGGCGTGAACATACGCAAGGGCGCGGGTACGGCATATGCCGCCGTGGGCGCCGCCGAAAAGGACACGCGCTACGAATACCTCGGCGAAACGGGCGGCTGGTACAGGATAAGTTATAAAAACTCCGTCGGGTACATATCGGGTAAATACGCCAAGGTAGTCAAAATGCAGGCGTCGGAAAACGAGGTCGTGGAGAACGTTATAGAGGAGGGCTTAAAACTGCTCGGCGTAAAATATGTCTACGGCGCGGTGCGCTATCACGACGGCCGCGGCAACAAGCTCAAAAATTTCACGACGAGCGCCTTTGACTGCTCTTCGCTCATGCAGTATATGTTCTATATGGGCGCGGACGGTCTGCTGCTGGACGTGACCACCCGCACGCAGGTCGTGCAGGGCAAGACCGTACCCCGCTCGGAGCTGCGCCGCGGCGATCTGATGTTCTTCACCAACGCGCAGCGCTACAACAAGACGGGCACGGAGCGCATAGGCCACGTCGCCCTCTACCTCGGCGAAAACCTCATTTTGCACACGGCGTCCGACTACGCCAAGATAGAAGAGATCTCTGCCACCCGCTGGAGCTACTATGTTCAGGCGCAGAGGATGATCTGATTT
>CALVPV010000013.1 GCA_944353935.1 uncultured Clostridia bacterium
GGGTCTTCGCCGGGTTCATCTCCCGGTTCTTCGGAGCCGCCTATGTCCGTCGTAGGCTTATCCGGCCAGCATGCCGAAAGGGCAAAGCTGCAGCTGCAGCATACCAATGCGGCGAGCAGGCAAATAAGCGCTGTTCTAAGTTTTTTCATGGCATTTCCCTCCATAAAATATTTACAAAATTTGTGGCATTTGTAGTAGTTTAATTATAACGCAATATATGCGCCGTGTCAATAAGTGTTTTTATAATTATAAGAAATTTTATTTTTATGTCGCGTGCGTGTGCGTACGCGAGGAGGCGGCAAAAAGACCATCCCATACTTGCTCCCTTGGAAAAGAGGGCGCCCCCACATCTTGTCCCCCTTGGAAAGGAGGACACGCCCACAACCTTGTCCCCCTTGGAAAAGAGGGCGCCCCCTATACATATACGTGTCCCCCTTTTGATAAAGGGGGAACAGCGAGCATAGCGAGCGAAAGGGGGATAGATTAAAATAGGGAATAGAAACCCTCAGATAAGTTGTCGCAGTTGCTCCAACTTGCCGGCTCCCTTTAAAAAGGGCGCCACGGTATATGGTGCAATTTAATATATATCCCACCTTGGCGGACTCATAAAAAATCGTCCGCCCGTCCTCCCTTTAGCAAGGGAGGCACAATTGTGGAGTCTTGCCCCCCTTACGCAAGGGGGCTTCATCTACATCTTGTCCCCCTTTTGATAAAGGGGGAATAAAAGGGGGATAGAGAAAACAAGAGTAATGCGCGAACGGTGACCGAGTCGCCATGCCGTTACCTTAATGGCGGCGAGACGACTACCCCACATCTTGTCCCCCTTTTGTAAAGGGGGAGAGTAAGAGGGGGTTAGAAACCCTCAGACAAGTTGTTGCGATAGCTCCAACTTGCCAGCTCCATTTAAAAAGGGCGCCACGTTATGCGGCGCAATTTAAAATATATCCCACCTTGGCGGTCTCATAAAAAATCGTCCGCCCGTCCTCCCTTTAGCAAGGGAGGTACAACCACGGAACGATGTCATTTTAAAAATAGTAGCGGCAGGCGGGCGCCGTTATGATGCGCCGTTTATAATATGTCATTTACAATAAAATTTCGCCGCGGCGGTTGCCTTTTGACATTTTATGTGTTAAACTGTTTGTGAGTTGCGTGAAAGGCAGGTGAAAACACCTTTTACGCACGCCAACGAATAATTTAATTTTTACGGAGGTTTTTTATGGCTGACGAATTAGAGCAGCAGGGCACGGAAGTTTCCGAGCCTTCTGCCCAAGGCGAAAACGCGCAGGGCGCTGCCGCGATGTCGCCGTCGCCCAAGAAAGGTTTCTGGGGCAAGGTGGACGAATGGTTCGGCATCACAAGGAGCGGTTCCAACTACCGCACGGAGATAGTGGCGGGCCTTACCACGTTCATGGCTATGGTCTACATACTCATGGTCAACGCGGGCATGTTCCAGGGCGTAATAACGGACAGCAGCGACCCGTACGGCGCGGCATATGTGGCAACGGCGATAGGCGCCATAGTGGGCACGATGCTTATGGCGTTCATGGCAAAGATGCCGCTTGCGCAGGCTTCGGGCATGGGCATAAACGCGTTTATAGTGTTCACGCTCATCAATATAGGCCCCGATGCCACTGGGCTGACTTACGCCAACACCATGGTGTTCGTGCTTTTGGACGGCGTAATATTCCTGCTCCTTACGGTGACGGGGCTGCGCAAACAGATATTCGAAGCCATCCCCGCAGGCGTTCGCCACGCCATACCCGTGGGCATAGGCATGTTCATCGCCTTTATAGGCATGCAGCAGGCGGGCATAATCGTTGACAATACCAGCACTCTCACGGGATTCTTCCCGCTCAACGTCATAAGCGGCAGCAACCCCTTTATGACCTATACGGACGGCACCGTGGGCGGCATGCTTCCCGCAATAGTCGCCATTTTGGGCGTGCTTGCCATTGCAGTTCTCTCTAAAAAGAACGTAAAGGGCGCGGTGCTGTGGGGCATACTCGGCACGGCGGCGCTCTACTATATACTCGCGGGCATTGCCGTGGGATGTGATGTGGCTGCCGCCAAGGCAATGTTCGACGACATAGAAATTTCCAACCCCTTCAACGCATTTGCGGCGTGGGGCAAGGATTCTGTCGGCGCCGTGTTCTATGAAGGTTTTGACTTTACAAATTACCTCGGGGTGGAGGGAAACAACGTCGCTTCGCTCGTGGTAATACTCATTACTTCCGCCATATCCCTGTGCATGATAGATATGTTCGATACTATCGGCACGCTCTACGGCGCATGCTCCAAGGGCGACCTTTTGGATGAAAACGGCACGCCCATCCGCATGGAAAAGATGATGCTCGCGGACGCGATCGCCACCTGCACGGGCGCCATTGCCGGCACTTCCACCGTGACCACGTTCGTGGAATCTTCCTCCGGCGTAGTGGCGGGCGGCAGGACGGGCTTTACCTCCTTTATAACCGGGCTGTGCTTTATAGTTGCGATGTTCTTGAGCCCCATAGCTCAGCTCATTCCCCGCTGCGCTACCGCAACGGCGCTCATCTGGGTGGGCGTTTTGATGATGAGTTCCGTCGCCAAGATAGACTGGAACGACGCCGCGGACGCAATAGTCGCATTTATGACGTTTATGGTAATGCTGCTCGGCTACTCCATATCCAAGGGTATAGGAATGGGCATAATCACGTTTATAATCGTGCGCCTGTGCACCGGCAAGATAAAGGAGATATCCATAGCTACCTGGGTGATAGGCGTAATCTTCCTTGCCACGTTCCTTGTAAGTTCGGTATAAATATTTACGTATCTATAAAAATGCGGGCGCGGCAATTTTGCCGCGCCCGCATTTTTTGCTATTTTTTTGCGGTATTTAGTGTATAGTATGGGGGGATTATATCATATGTCTGCGTAGGCGCGGGCAAAATATTCCCTGTGCCCCTTTTCGCAAAAAATACTGCAAAAAATTGTTATTTTTTAATATCAGAATTTTCTTCCCGTTCGTCTTTGCTCCTCGCGGACAGCGCGTCGGCGATAATGGAGAGGTAGTATACGAGCATGCCTAAACAGGCAAGCACAAGGTATGCAATTGCAAATTCAAAAATCGGGTAATAAGAAATTAAAGTTGCCCCGACAAAGATAATGCCCCCAAGGCAGATCAAAAATGCGATAATATTAAAAATTATAAGTTTCGCGCGTTTGGAAATTTTCGGTTGATTTTTCATATCAGGCTCCTTTTAATGTTGTTTTTTGCAATTGCAAGTTTAATTTACCACCGCATAAGGCGTTTGTCAACGGTAAGAGCGGCAAAAGCTGTCCCGTTTTTGTCCCGCTTTGTTTTTTGGCTGTCGCAAAAGCGATGAATTTAAATACGGGATTAAAATATTTAAAAATAATTTAATTTCCCTTTTATATTTTTTTACGGTGTGATATAATATAAAAATAAAGGAAAAAATATGAAAATAGACGGAAAATATTTAAGAAAACTCAGGCAGGGCCGCGGGCTTTCGCTGCGCGCCCTTGCGGATAAAATATATGTCTCTAAATCCACCCTGCAGCGGTGGGAGCTTTCGCACGTGCCGGAGGAGGATGAAGAGATTTGCGCGCGGCTCGCCGAGGCGCTCGGCGTGGGCGTGGAGGAGCTGTACGCGGGGGATAGAACGTCGGCAAAACGGAGCGTTTCGCCCGAAAAGCTCGCCGAAATGAAATTCGGCGTAAAGGGGCTTGCTGCCGCGCTGATCGCGTTGGGCGTGCTGCTCGTTGCCGGCATAGTCCTTATCTTTGCGATCGTATAGTTTAAAATGCGCGTTAAACGCGGCATAATGCCCTGCGTTTTTATATGTAATGTGCGCCGCTCTGCCCGCGGCGTGCGTAAAATACCGCCGCGAGCCGTTAAGGTGCCGCGGCGTAAAATTTATTGTATAGAAAGCCGTTTTGCCCGTAAAACCTCGCCTGCGATATCCCGCCGCGAAAAAATTTTTTTAATTTGTGTGGTTTTTTTTTGCGGGGGGGGGTATTGCATTTTGTTGAAAGCCGTAGTATAATATAATCGGATGATATAAATAAGGCAACTTCAAAAAAAGGCAATTCTATGCGCGTCGGCCGCGCAAAGGAGGCAACAGGCAATGTTTAAAAAGACGGCAGTCGCCGCTCTGGCAGCTATATGTGCGCTGTGCGGCATGGCGTTTACGGCATGCGGCACAACGCCGCCCGAAGCGGCGGAGGAGGAGAAGTGGTTTGAGCCTGAACGGTACACAGCCACCGACTATCTGCTGGACGCCGAGGGCAACCCCTCGGATACATCCATATTCGACCTTGCCGAAAGGGTCAACGCCGCGCAGGCGGGCGATGAGATACCCGACCTCTCTTCGGCTATCCCGCTGCTGCAGTTGCCGCACAAATATGTCGGGCGGGAGTACGGCTACGCCGTGGAGGAGGACGACGATATTTTCAGCGTGATGCTGTACGATATAGACTTTGATTGCTCCAAAACCCGCCGCGGCGAGCTTACTTTAACGGTGTTGTTCAACCGTCAGTTCCGCCGCGATGTAAAGGACGGCAGGTACACATGGTTTGCCGCGGAGGGGCAAAGCGTGTTAAAGCTGGCAAACCCGCGCTTTTCGGCGATGATAACTTACGAACACTCCCCCGTCGCGGGCACATATCTTCCCGAGTCCTTTACCGACGATGAAATGTTGCACATATACCAATCCTGGGTGAAGTACGACGGCGCCGAATACCTTGAAAGGGGAGAACCGCGCAAATACTTTGCGGGCAGCGCGCTTGTCGCCGCATGCGCGGAAAACGCCGAATATATCGCCATGGGCGAAGAATATACCGTCACCGGCATATTTAATAACCGCAAATACGACAGCAGCGTGCGATGGTATACGGACGTGGGTTCGGGCTTTGAACAGCGCCTGTACAACACCGACTACGGCACGGGCGGCTACTTGGGCAAGGTGGAGCGCGTGCGCGTTGCGGGCTTTGCCCCTGTATCGGACAACTACGATATGGATAGCGGAGTATTCCTCTCCGAAGCGGGCGCAACGGCATCTTTTTCCGTGGAGACAAACGCCGAGGGCAGGCTGTGCATGGCGTGCGAGTTCGACGTCTTGTCCCCGCTGGGCCTTGCAGGCAGAAAATACGCGGTAAATACGCTGCAGGCCGACGCCTTGAGCATTCCCGAAGAGGAGCCCGCTACAGAGATAAATATGTACGGCTACAGCTACGACTTATCCACGTTTACGCAGCGCGTGCCGCTGTATATCTATCCCCGTTCGGTGCAAAAGTTTGTGCTGCATACCGACTTCGGCGGCACATACTCTTTTAAAATGGACAACAGCGCATACGTCTACGTGGAGGGCGGGCTCACGATAGACGGCGCCGAAGTTGCTACGGAAAATCGCCGTTACGCGGCGCGGCTCGGCGCGGGCGATTATGAGGTGACGGTATACAACACGTTTTACCGCGATATCCGCGACGACGACATCGTGGTCAGCTACGACGGAATCGATACGGAAATATCCCCGGAAGAACTGTCGCAGGGCGGCATTGAGCCCGGGGAGAGCAGGCTGTTCAAAATGGATACGGACGGCCTCGGCTGGCAGAATTTCACGTATAGCGGCAACGCGCGGATAGAGTTTGTAGACAGCTGTTTCCCCGCCTCGGGCGAAGGGTTTATGCACGGCATCGGGCCCGATAACAGCCGGGGCTACATACTGTTTTGGGACGGCCGCCCGCAGTCCGAATCGCACGACTACTGCTACGTGGTGTTCAGCTACGACGGGGAGGAGGGCACTACGGGCAGCGCCTCGCTGCAACTTTCACCGCCGGAGGAGCTTTCCGCCGCGTATGAAAATAAAATACCGCCGTTGCATGCCGTATATGCCGTGACCAATAATTCAAACCAGTCCGTCACGTACACTGTGACTGCCGTAGGCGGCTATGACGGATTGCTGGCGACGGTAGGCGTATTTGATGAAGAATTTGACGTCGCTGCCGAGCGGGAGGTGGAGACGGGCCAGCAGGGGGAAATTTTAAAGTATACCTTTACGTTTACCCTGCGGGCGGGCAGAACGGTCTACGTCCTGGTCGAGTCCGACATTTGGTTAACATTGACCGTCGCCGGATCCCCGTCTGAATGATCCGGGGCGCGTGTTGCGTTCATCGGGTGATATGCCGCGGCGTAAAATTTATTGTATAAAAAAATGCAGCTTGCGTAAAAGCTGCATTTTTTTAAATTATTTGAGGTATAACCCGTCTTCGGCTGCGTCCAGCGTGAGGGTGCTGCCCGCTTCGGGGTTGTTCTCTATGATGCGGCGCGCTATCGGCGTTTCGGCATACTTTTGTATGAACCTCTTTAAGGGGCGTGCGCCGAACACGTTGTCGTAGCCGTTTTCCGCGATATAGTCCTTTGCCTTTTGCGTGACTTCCAAAACAAGGTTCTCTTCCTTGAGCCTTGCTTTGAGCCTGTCGAGCTGGATGTCCACAATGCCGCCTATGTTTTCTCGCGTGAGCGGCTTGAACATTATGATCTCGTCCAGCCTGTTCAAAAATTCGGGGCGGAAGGACTGTTTCAATATCCTGCCCACGCGCTCCTGCGCGGCTTTGGATATCTCGCCGCCCTCTATGCCCTCTATTATGTCCGTCGCGCCGAGGTTGGAGGTGAGTATTATTATGGTGTTTTTAAAGTCCACCGTGCGCCCCTGCGAATCGGTTATCCTGCCGTCGTCGAGTATCTGCAACAGTATGTTAAACACGTCGGGGTGCGCCTTTTCTATCTCGTCAAAGAGCACTATGGAGTATGGCTTTCTGCGCACGGCTTCGGTCAAAGTGCCGCCCTCTTCATAGCCCACGTATCCGGGAGGCGCCCCCACAAGGCGGGATACCGAAAACTTTTCCATATATTCGCTCATGTCTATGCGCACGATGTTCTTTTCGTCGTCGAACAGGTTTTCGGCGAGCGCCTTGGCAAGTTCGGTCTTGCCTACGCCCGTGGGGCCGAGGAATAGGAAGGAGCCTATCGGCCTGTTGGGGTCGGATATGCCTGCGCGCGAACGCAGTATTGCGTCGGAAACTTTGCTTACCGCCTCGTCCTGCCCTACGACGCGCCTGTGCAGGTCGTCGGCAAGGTGCAGTATCTTTTCGCGCTCGCCCTCTTTCAGCCTTGCCACGGGTATGCCCGTCCAGCGCGAAATTATCTGGTTGATCTGCTCTTCGGTGACTTCGTCCTGCAATATGTCGCCCTTGCGCTTTGCGTTTTGCGCCTTGGCGTCTTCAAGCTGCTTTTCAAGCGCGGGCAGTTCGCCGTATCTCAGCCTTGCCGCCCTTTCAAAGTCGCCGCTGTTTGTGGCAAGGTCTATGTCCGCCTTTAAGCTGTCGACCTTCTCCTTGAGCTCCTTTTCGCTCTGTATCGCCTGTTTTTCGTCCTGCCACTTCGCCTTCATTTCGGCAAAGCGGTCTTTGTATTCGGCGAGCTCCTTTTTAAGTGCCTCAAGGCGCGCGGCGGAGATGTTGTCCTTTTCCTTTGAAAGCGCCTTTTCCTCCACTTCGAGCTGCAGTATCTTTCTGTTCAGATCGTCCATGTCGGAGGGCATGGAGTCTATCTCCGTGCGTATCATCGCCGCCGCCTCGTCCACAAGGTCTATAGCCTTGTCGGGGAGGAAACGGTCGGTGATATAGCGGTTTGAAAGCGTAGCCGCCGCTACGAGCGCGTCGTCGTGTATGCGCACGCCGTGGAAAATCTCAAACCTCTCTTTAAGCCCGCGCAGTATGGATATCGTGTCCTCTACCGTCGGTTCGTCCACCATCACCGGCTGAAAACGGCGGGCAAGGGCGGCGTCCTTTTCTATATACTTTCTGTATTCGTCCAGCGTGGTCGCGCCTATGCAGTGCAGTTCGCCGCGCGCCAAAAGCGGCTTTAACAGGTTGCCCGCGTCCATCGCGCCGTCCGTCTTGCCGGCGCCCACCACGGTGTGAAGTTCGTCTATGAACAGCAGGATGCGCCCCTCGCTCTTGGTCACTTCCTGCAAAACCGCCTTCAGGCGCTCTTCAAATTCGCCGCGGTACTTTGCGCCCGCGATGAGCGCGCCCATATCGAGCGAAAAGAGCGTCTTGTCCTTTAATCCTTCGGGCACGTCGCCCTTTATTATCCTCTGCGCGAGCCCTTCGGCTATCGCCGTCTTGCCCACGCCCGGTTCGCCTATCAACACGGGGTTGTTTTTTGTCTTGCGCGAAAGTATGCGTATTACGTTCCTTATCTCCTCGTCGCGGCCTATCACGGGTTCGAGCTTGTGCTTTTTTGCCGCGGCGGTCAGGTCGGTGCCGTATTTTTCCAGCGCCTCGTAGGTATCTTCGGGGTTGTCGCTCGTCACGTTGGTGTTGCCGCGCACCGCTTTAAGGCCTATTAAAAATTTGTCCTTGGTCACGCCGAACCGCGCAAAGAGCCTGCCGCAGGCGGGGTCGTTTTCGTCCAAAAGGGAGAGGAAGAGGTGTTCGACGGAGATATATTCGTCCTTCATCTTCTGCGCTGTCTTTTCCGCGGAGGAAAAGATGCGGTTTGCCGCGGAGGAAAGGAACACGTTCCCGCGGGAAGAGCTTCTGGGCAGTTTTTCTATCTCCTCCTTGGCGGCCTGCGCAAGTCCCGCCGAATCTATCCCTTGCCGCGAAAGGATGCGGTATATCAGCCCGTCACTGCCTAAAAGGCTGTACAAAAGATGTACGGGCACTATCTCGGTATTGCCGTATTCCTCGGCGACCTTTTCGCAGTTGTTTATCGCCTGTATGCTGTTTTGGGTAAATTTGTTTCCGTTCATCGAGCTACCTCCTTATATGGGTCTTTTGCGCATGCCCCGCCGCTCGGGCGTGAACTATGCGTAAAATCTTTTACACTTAGTTTATAACGCATTTTGCCCGCGTCTAAACATTAAATTTTGAGCCGCGGCGGTTTTGCCCGCGTCGGTGCGGAAAGGGGGAGTAAGGCGCCGCCCGCGCCCTTACAAAAGATAAAAAAAATATCGGTTTTGCGGGGCGTTCAAACGCTTTACAACGGGCGGGCGCGGTGCTATAATGCGCACGTAAAAAACTTGTTTTAAGGAGAGAGCGTGAATACAGACCTCACAAAGGGCAAGCCCTTCAAGGTGTTGCTCATATACATATTGCCGCTGTTCGGCAGCGCGGTTTTCCAGCAGCTGTATACGCTTGCCGATACCATAATAGCTGGCAAATTCGCCGGCCCCACCGCGCTCACCGCCATAGGCGCGTCCAACTCCATAGTCAACATCCTTATGGCGGTCGCCCTCGGCGCCAACGCCGGCTGCGCCGTGCTCGTGTCGCGCCTGTTCGGCGCAAAGAACAACAGGGGCGTAAAGACGGCTGTCTCCACCGCGCTCATAGCCTTTGCCGTGCTGTCGGCGGTGCTGCTCGTTGCCGGCGTTTTGAGCTGCGAACCGCTGCTTGCCGTGTTGAAGACCCCGCAGGACGCGCTTGAAGAGAGCGTGACCTACCTAAATATCTACTACTTCGGGCTGCCGTTCCTCATCCTGTATAATCTGGGCACGGGCATATTTTCCGCCCTGGGCGACAGCCGCACGCCCTTTATATTCCTTGTGATATCCTCCGTGAGCAATATAGTGCTCGATATCGTCATGGTGCGCCCCTGGGGCGTGGCGGGCGTGGCTTGGGCGACGTTCATCGCGCAGGGCGCGGCGTGCCTTTTGACCCTCGTGTTCGTCTTTTTACGGCTTAAAAAACTGCCCGCGGAAGGCAGGCCGCGCACGTTCGTCCCCTCCGTGCTAAAAACGCTTCTCATTCTCGCGCTGCCCGTCATGTTGCAGAACAGTTTTGTGTCCGTGGGCAACCTCGTCATACAGATAAGGATAAACGAACTTGCCAACGCCAACGGGCTGGGCATAACGGACGGCTTTACGGCGGGCGTCAAGCTCATCGTCTTTTGCACCACCTGCTTCTGCACGTGCGCCAACGGGCTCACCAACTTTGTTTCGCAGTGCTACGGCGCGGGCAAATACCAAAGGATAAAGCAGGGCTTTAGGTCGGCGCTTATAATATCCACGGTGATGACGGCGGTGTTCGTCGTCATATGCGTGGCGTGTGCGCGTCCGCTCGTGCAGCTGTTTATGTCGGCGGAGGGGGATATAGACCTTGCAATAGACAGCGGCTCCAAATATGTGACCATAGTCGCGCCCTTCTACCTCATCGTAAACGTCAAGGTGGTGGCGGACGACGTCGTGCGCGGCACGGGCGGCAACCTCGGCTTTACCGTGAGCACGTTTACCGACCTTATACTGCGCGTGGCGCTGGTGTTTTTGCTCACCGGGCCGCTCGGTTTTGCGGGCGTCGGCTGGGCGTGGGCGATCGGCTGGACGCTCGGCATGGGCGTTGCGCTGGCGTTCTATTTCAACATCCCCTGCTTAAAGGGACTAAAAAGGGCGCGTCATCCCGCGCACGAACTCGCCGCCGCGTATGCCGAAAATGCCGACGGCGTAGCGGACGGGGCGACCGCCGCAGATCTTTCAAAAAAAGCCTATGAAGGCGATGTGCAGGAGCATAGTGATTTGATAAAATAATGGGTAAAATCCAAAGTGCCCGCGGCGCATTTTTTGCGCCGCGGGCACTTTGAGTGTATTTGGGTGTATGTGATAATTTAGTCGTATATGCGGGTGATCGTATTATTTTTATACAATAATATTACAAAATTTTTACAAGCGGAAAATAACCGTCGGATATGGTATGTGCTATAATGTAAATGGCAATAGATTATAATATTGTTAATTAACTAAAAGGAGATTTAGGAATGTTTAGGCTTAAAGCGAGGGGAATTTTATTGTTTGCTATTTGCATTATATTATTTGTCATTGTATCTGCATCGATTCTGTACGGATTCCCGAGGAATGTAGTTGCGGATTCAGTAGATTTGAATAATACTGCTATAAATAATACTGCTATAAATAATACTGCTATTGATGATTTTCTATCAAATAAAAAGAAAGTAAATGATTCAAGATATATTAAACATTTAGCGGAAAAACGAAATAAATTGACTATGGATATTAAATATGCCGTTATAAATTCTGACGAATATAATAATTTGAAGGAACAAATAGAGGAAATAGATAAAGAGATGGAAGAGGCGGGATGCTATTCTATGGACACTTCCGAGGTCTCCTCGATATTTACAAATAATAAAATCGTTCCGCTAATCGATAATCCAATGAATCCGTCTGATACAGAGGACGTAAAATGGTGGTCTTATCAATATAATAAAAAATATAGAGATAAAACTTATACTGTCTTCGAGTTAATGGCTATGCCCACGGGTAATGAAGTTGCGGCGAATGTTGATAGGAAACTTTATTCCGAGGTAACAATCGGTCATGACAATTATAATTCAGATTTTACAAAGGAAGTAATAGGGTTTTATTTAGGAAATATAGTTGATTCAATAACTGGCTATTTATTTTCCGATGTGGAAGATGCTTATAATATTTTGAAGAAACTTGTTCCGTTTGAACAGATAGGCGACGAATTGTTTGAAGGTGATAGTACTCAATTTACAGTTACGAAGTATAGTGGATTAATTAGGACAAACAGTACGATGATGTATACCTTCGTTTATAATGATAATAAAGGATATGAAGGTTGGGAATTTATGATGACGACTCATTATACCAATGTGCGTGAAGATATTATGTATTATTTGACTGATGAGTTTGGTCGTTTTGATTCCGATACTGCGTATGTTGATTTTAATGTTCACTCTGAAAATTATGATAATGTGAATTGGGCACTGTATAATTTTGAGGAATATCGCACTCATTTACATACTAACCGCCCTTTAAATTATTGCATTGAGGGCGTTACAATGGATGCAGTTGATACAGAGGTGTTTGTAAAATTTAATACTTGTTTATATCCGGGAGATTTGCTGTTATAATTTAGGAGATGCATATGCGGATAGAAATAAATGCTTCGCCCGAAAAGGTCAAGGGCGAGATAAGCGAAAGGTTAAACTTTAACTGGTGCTGGGTGCGCACGTTTGCGCGCAGCATGTATACGGGGATGAGGCTCGGCAGGTTTTTCGGTGTCAGGTTTGTCGGCGAACAGTACTGGTTCCGTGCGCTCTTTCCTACATATATCTATGGCTATATTTCGGGGAAGGGAGGCAATACCTCGGTAAAGACGTTCAAATGGTACGGCATTTCCTTTACGAGCTGGCTGTTGTTTTTCCTTATCGATATTTGCGCGATACTTCTGCTCGAACTCGGCAGGGGGCAGGAATTTATCGAACGCGCCGGCGCGGGGTACTTTCTGTTGCTTGCCGGGGTGATGTTTGCAGTATCTGTCGGCAGCGCGATAGTCCATATGGTGATCAATTTTTTCATATGCAGGCTGTCGGATACGCTGACATGGCAGGGGGATGTCACAGAGGCGTTTATATCCGAAGTCGTAAAACCCGCTTGCGAGGATAAAGATACCAAAACCGAATAAAGGCGTGCGCGTAAGCCGCGTATGTGAGCTGTGTGGAGGGGCATCCCAAGCGGCGGCGTGCAGCGGCAGGCGCCCTACCCGGTAAATGGCCGTCGGTGTTGCGGCATTTGCACGTATTTATCAGTACAGATTCCGTGATATTATTTTCAGGCAAAACAGCCGCCCGCACGGGCGGCTGTTATTTGCAATGTTGCCGTGTAAAAAATGCAATGTTTTAATAAAAATATCTGAAAAATATATCAAAGTGTCCGTTTTTTTTATTTACTTGCGCGCGCGGAAACATTATAATAGTTATGTACAAACAAAAATGCGCCGCGCCTGACGGCGCCCGCGCAGAAGGGGATAAAAATGAAAGCGGATGTTAAAGCAAAGATAGACGCGGTGGTCGAAGAGTTTGCCAATGTGGGCATAGTGCCCGTCATCAAGCTGGAAAAGGTAGAAAACGCCGAAAAGCTCGCAAAAGCGCTGCGCGACGGCGGCATATACTGCGCGGAGGTGACTTTCCGCGCCAAGGGCGCGGACGAAGTGATAGCGCGCATGGTAAAGGCGTACCCCGACATGCTCGTGGGCGCGGGCACCGTGCTCACGTGCGAACAGGCGGATGCGGCTTACGCCGCGGGCGCTAAATTCTGCGTGGCTCCCGGGCTCAATCCCAAAGTCGTTTCGCACTGCCTTGAAAGGGGCATACCCTTTGCCCCCGGGCTCTCCTCCGCAAGCGAGATAGAGCAGGCAATGGAGCTCGGGCTCGACTTTGTAAAGTTCTTCCCCGCGGAGCAGGCGGGCGGCGTGGCATACATAAAGTCGGTGTGCGGGCCCTATCAAAACATGCGCTTCATGCCCACGGGCGGCATAACGGCGGACAACCTCAATTCCTACCTTGCATTCAACAAGGTGGTGTGCTGCGGCGGCAGCTGGATAGTGCCTTCAAAACTGCTTGAAGAGGAGAACTGGGCGGAGATAACCCGCCTCTGCCGCGAGGCGGTGAACAAAATGCTCGGCTTTGAGCTCGTCCACGTGGGCATCAACTGCAAGAACCCGGACGAGGCGGAGTATGTTGCCGACAAGTTCGAAGCCGCCTTCGGCCTTGAAAAGAAGGTGGGCAACAGCTCGGTGTTCGCCTCCTCTTATGTAGAGATGATGAAGACGCCCTTCCGCGGCGACATGGGCCACATCGCGTTTGCCGCCAATTCGGTAAAGCGCGCCGTATATCAGCTTGCAAAGCGCGGCTTTGAGGCGGACGAAAGCTCCTTTAAATACGATAAAAACGGCGAGCTCAACGTTGCGTACCTCAAAGACCAGTTCGGCGGGTTTGCCGTGCACCTTGTAAAGAGAAAATAGGTTCACGAAAATTTAGCGCGGGCCGCGCACTAAATTTTCCGTGATTTGAGAAACCAAGTTTCTCTTTGCGCGACTTTTAGGGGCCCGCGATTATATAGTCGCGCAAATTCACTTCCGGTGAGCCTGCTGACGCAGCAAATCGGGTCGCGCCGGCGCAATGAAATCCTGCTTGCACCGTCAATTAGTTTTAAAATTAAATCAATAATCAAACAATTTTTATAAAAGTTATTACTTTGTTTTTTAAGGAGAAAGTTTAAATTATGAAAAAACTTGTAACCATGGGCGAGATAATGCTCCGCCTCTCCACTCCCAACAACGAAAAATTCATCCAGGCCGACGAGTTCGACATCAACTACGGCGGCGGTGAAGCAAACGTGGCAGTCTCCTGCGCCAACTACGGCCACGAATCGGAATTTGTGACCGCGCTCCCCGCGAACGAGCTGGGCGACTGCGCGGCTGCCGCACTCAGGAAGTACGGCGTAGAAACAAAGCACATAGCCCGCTGCGGCGAAAGGCTGGGCATCTATTACCTTGAAACGGGCTCGGCGATGAGACCTTCCAAGGTGGTTTACGACAGGGCTCATTCCTCCATAAGCACCGCCACGGCAAAGGATTTCGACTTTGACGCCATATTCGAGGGCGCCGACTGGTTCCACTTTACGGGCATCACCCCGGCTCTTTCTGACAGCGCCGCCGCACTCACCGAAGAGGCTCTCAAAGCCGCCAAAAAGCACGGTCTGACCGTATCCGTTGACCTCAACTTCCGCAAAAAGCTGTGGAGCTCGGAAAAGGCGCAGAAGGTGATGACCGGGCTTATGAAGTACGTGGACGTGTGCATCGGCAACGAAGAGGACGCCGAACTCGTGCTCGGCTTCAAGCCCGCCGCGACCAACGTCACATCCGGCAAGCTCAACCTTGAAGGCTACAAGTCCATATTTGAACAGATGGTGGAAAAGTTCGGCTTCAAGTACGCCATAAGCTCGCTCCGCGTGAGCCACTCCGCGTCGGATAACGGCTGGTCTGCCTGCATCTACAACGGCGAGACCAAGGAATTCTATCACTCCCGCGAATACAGGATAGCTCCCATCGTAGACCGCGTGGGCGGCGGCGACAGCTTTGCCGGCGGCGTAATCTGCGGCTTTTTGGACGGCAAGGACTTTAAGTCCGCGCTGGAATTCGGCGTGGCGGCGTCCGCGCTCAAGCACACCATCCCCGGCGACTTCAACCTTGTTTCCCGCAAGGAAGTTGAAGCGCTTGCAGGCGGCGACGGCAGCGGCCGCGTTCAAAGGTAAATTTTCAGGCGGGCGCGGCGCCCGCAAATTCTGTGCCGCGCCCGCCTGTAAATATCGTTTATCGCGGCATATATGCGGGGCAATTTGTTTTTAAAGCATTGCCGTAAGGTGCGGCGGCCGTATGCATTGCCGCGGCTTAAAATCGCATCAGGAGAGAATGTAATGAAAAAATTCATGGATAAGGATTTTCTGCTGGAGACGGAGACGGCGAAAAAGTTATATCACGAACACGCAGAGCGCATGCCCATAATAGACTATCACTGCCACCTTTCCCCCAAGGAGATATACGAAGATAAAAAGTTCCGCAACCTTGCCGAAGCATGGCTGGGCGCGGGCGACAGGTGCGGCGACCACTATAAGTGGAGGGCGCTCCGCGCAAGGGGATATGCCGAAGATTCCATATCCGGCCCGGACGACGATTATAAAAAGTACAGGCAGTTCACGGACTCCATGCCCTACTTTGTGGGCAACCCGCTGTATCTTTGGTCACACCTTGAAATGCAGCGCTACTTCGGCATTGACGACGTCATCTGCCCGGAGAATGCGGATAAGATCTGGGAAAACGCCAACAAAAAGCTGGAGACGCTTACCGCCCGCAGGATGATGGAAAAGCTCAACGTCAAGGTGGTATGCACCACCGACGACCCCGCGGACAGCCTTGAATGGCATAAAAAGATGGCGGAGGATAAGACGCTCAAAGTAAAAGTCTATCCCGCCTTCCGCCCCGACAGGGCGCTCAACCCCGAACTTCCCGCGTTTGCCCCCTGGGTAAAGCAGCTTGCCGCAGTCGTCGGCAGGCAGATATCTTCCCTTAAAGAACTGTGCGGCGCGCTCAAAGAGCGCATCCGATTCTTCAACGAAATGGGCTGCCGCCTGTCCGACCACTCGCTTGAAGTGGTCTATTACGCCCCCGCCGCATACGAAGAGGCGGACGCCGCCTTTGTAAAGGGGCTTAAGGGCGAAAAACTCTCTAAAGATGAGCTCGACAGGTACAAGGGCTACATACTCACCTTCTTGGGGGAGCAGTATGCAAAGCTCGGCTGGGTGCAGCAGTACCATATCGGCGCCACGCGCAACAACTCCAAGGCGATGTTTGAAAAGATAGGCGCGGATACAGGCTTCGACGGCATGGGCGACGAGGTGTTCATTTCTAAGCTCTCCGCGCTGCTCGGCGCGCTCGAAGTGCAGGGCGCGCTGCCCAAGACCATCTTGTACTGCCTCAACCCGCGCGACACGTACGCGCTGTGCGTGCTCGCCGGCTGCTTCCAGAAGGAGGGCGTAAAGGGCAGGGTGCAGGTCGGCACGGCGTGGTGGTTCCTCGATCAGCCCGACGGAATGAAGCAGAACATGGAGACGCAGATGCAGGTGGGGCTCATCGCGCAGAGTGTGGGCATGCTCACCGACAGCCGCTCCTTCCTGTCCTATCCCCGCCACGAACTGTACAGAAGGCTGCTGTGCAACATGCTCGGCAACCTTGTAGAGGGCGGCCAGTATCCTGTTAGCGAACTTGAAAGGCTGGGCAAGATAGTGGAGGACATCTGCTACAACAACGCCAAAAACTTCTTCGGTTTTGAAGTATAACTGAATATAAAAATTTGCAAAACCGATGCATTTTGCAAACAAAACTTAAAAATAGTGAAAGGGGCGCACCTGCGGGTGCGCCCCTTATTTATTGCCGTCTTTTCCGTAGTCGGATGGCGGGATGCCGTAATATTTTTTGAACACGCGTGAAAAGTACAGCGGTTCCGCAAACCCGCACATCTCCGCTACCTGTGCGATGTTCCGCCTGCCCGCCACGCCTGCGCCGCCTGAGAGCAGCCTTCCCGCAAGCTGCATCCTTGTTCCCACAAGGTAGTCGTGCGGGGTGACGCCCGTCTGGCTCTTAAAGAGCTTGCGCACGTAGTCGCCGCTGAGCGGCAGCGTGCGCATAAAGGCGTCCAGCGCGTAGGACGGGTCTGCAAAGTTGGCAAGTATGTCCGCGCGCACGCTCTCCACCACGGGCGAAAGGGCTGCGGCGCCGTCCTGCGCGGCGATATAGCCCGTTATAAGGTCGCCGAGGGCGGCAAGTACGGCGGCGTTTTTTGTGCCGCCCGCCGAAAGGTGGTGCTCCGCCTGCATAAAGGCGTGTTCAAAGCCGCCGCCGTATACTTCGTGCACGGCGGCGGGGGAGCGCAGCGGCAGCGCGGCGTTTTCTATAAGTACGTAAATATCTCCGCCGCATTCCGCGCAGGGGCATTCGCAGCCGGGCGGCACGGCGATCACGTCGCCGCATTCATATCTTTCGCTGCGGCCGTCTATGTGGAGCTCCCCCGCATCGGCTCGCCTAATAAGCAGCCATATGTCTTTTTGTTTGGCAAGCGCAAGGGCGCGTTCCCGCTGCGTCCCCGCGTACACTATGGTATTCATACCCGTATTTTACCATAAAATATCCGTTTTGTCCATAGCATAAATTACTTTTATGGCGGGCGGAGATGAGCGGTATAATGCCGCGACGCGGCCCCATAACAGCATTTCGTAAATTTTTTACGTATAATTTTGCGCCTGCCTGTGCCCGTCAGACTGCTCGCAAATGCCGATAAATACAGGGCTTTTGAGGTGCGGCGATCTATTCACTTGCATGCGTACTGCCGATATGTAAAAATAATACAAATATAATTTATTGTATATTTATAGTTAGTGTAAAATAATTACACTATATGTCGTGCCGCCGCGCGGCAATAAAAAAGGGGGCGTCCGCCCCCTACGGCACTAAATGCCGCGATTTGCGTCTTTGCAGTTTTGGCAGCCGTTTTCCGCCGTCTTTGAAAAGACGTTGCAGTCAAGTTCGTCGCAGGTCTCGTCCGTCAGCTCGTAGCCGCAGGCTGCAAAAAAGTCGACGGCGCCGCTATCGGGCAGGGCGTATATGTTCTGCACGCCCGCCTCTTTTAAACGCATTTCGGCAGTGTACAGCAAAAACCTGCCAAGTCCCCTGCGGCGCCTGTCTGCCGAAATGTATATCTCGCGGATGTCGCCCCAGCCGTCTTTAAAGTTCCATTCGTTGCCCGGCTCGTCTTTCTGGTAGATGCAAAAGCCGCACACGACTCCGTCCTCTTCCATAATATCTATGCGCAGCAGCCCCGCCAAAAGGTCGGGGAGGATGTATTCGTCCACAAGGTGGGCGGCGTTTTCGTCGCAGCCGAGCTCCTCGTAGTAGTCGGCAAACATCTTGCCGAACTGGTCGCTGTACTTATCGTTGAGCGGAAAAACTCTCACCATCTACGTAAACTCCTTTTTTACGTCATCAAATGTGCTAAGCGCCGCTTTGGCGTGCTCCGTGCGTTCTATTTTAGCCGCGGGAGGTATCGTCCGCCCCGTCGGTTTCTTCGCGTGCGGCATCGTCCGCCCCGCCTGAAACGGCTGTTTGTGCCATGCCTTCCGTCGTCTCAGTCTTGGGGAAAAGCTCCCTGTACGCCGCGGCGGCAAACAGCGCCGACGATGCCGCGGTGACTATGACTGCCAATACCAACATATATGTTTGGAACATTCCGTACTTTGCCAAAAGTATGGCAACGATGTTGAGCCCCTGGCCGCAGATCATGCCGAATCCGTACAGGCACATCCTGTAATTTTTGCACAGCGTTAGCGCTATGATCAGCACGCCGGCAACGGGCACCCAATATCTTTCGTGCATTGCCGGCAAAAACAGGTAGCACGCCGTGCCCTGCAGCGCAAGCATGAGCGCAAGTTTTGTGCCCCTTTCGGCGCGGCTCTTTATTACTGCAATAAATATCAACACGGAAACGGCTGTCGTCGCGGCGTATGCCGCATATTTCAGCACGGCGCCTATGCCTGCCTCGGTGGAAAAATCGTTTAGCCCCATCATCATCCAAAAGTTGGACGCGTTGACGGAAAGGTAGGGGTAGTGCCCCACCTGGCGGGCAAAGATGTCCAATAGGAACAGCCACTTGCCTTCGCGTATATAGGTCATGCCGAACGGCAGGTACATAAGCACGTATAGGGCCGCCACGCCCGCGGCGCACGCTATAAATTTAAGGAACAGCCGCTTTTTTATCATGAGGTACACAAGGTATAGTCCCGCGGCGGGCAAAAGAAGTATTATCTGCGTCTTTAAGAGCATTGCAACAAGCAGCGCGGCAAAAAAGGGTATCCACTTTTCGCGCGACAAAAAGTCGTATAATATTATCGCCGCGCCGCCTATGACGGTGTCGCTCTGCCCCCATGCGGCGCTGTCCGCAAGGTTTACGGGCGCAAGCAGGTACAGCGCCGTAAATACCGCGGCGCAAAACGCGTCTGCCCGCCGTTTTACTATAAAGTACAGCGGTATGGCGGTGCCCACCGTCGCCAGCCCGAAAAACGCCTTGTATACAAACCTTGCGGAAATGTGTGCGCCCTCGGAGAGCCACGTGAGCGCGGTGTTTATATACAAAAACAGCGGCGGGTAATCGGCATCGCAGTCGCGGTAAAAGTCGTATATTCCGTGCCGCAATACATAGTCGCCCCAGCTCTTATACCAGTCCAGATCGCTGTTATACCCCGCCCCGAAGGCAGCCACGAGCATATATGCCGCCGCGGCGGCAACGAACATGCCGGCAACGCACAGCTTTTGCGTGCGCGGGCGCAGTTTTACAAAAAAGTTGTCGGCGGGGTGGCGGAGGGCATACCTCACCGCGAGCGCGCCCGTTGTCATATATGCCGCCATCGCAAGCGTGAGAAACAGATTTGCAAGTATATTTTCTGCGGTGGTCATTCAATGTCCCTTGCATTTAAAAATTATAAAACGGTATCGCCGTAAAGGGAACGGCGGGTCAAAAAATACGGCGGGCAAATGCCTTGCCCGCCTTTATTTCCCGCATATGCGGGGGTCTTTTATAAAATTATTCTGCGGCGTAAACGGAAACCTGCTTGCCGTCTTTGCCCACTCTTTCAAACTTGACGGTGCCGTCTATAAGAGCGAACAAGGTGTCGTCCTTGCCGATGCCTACGTTGTTGCCGGGGCGGAACTTGCTGCCGCGCTGCCTTACAAGGATGTTGCCCGCAAGCACGAACTGCCCGTCCGCGCGCTTAACGCCCAATCTTTTGGCTTCGCTGTCCCTGCCGTTGTGGGACGAACCGGTACCTTTTTTATGTGCGAATAAATTTAAAAGTAACATTTTATCGTCCTCCCGTGATCATTCTGCCTTTTCTGCGGCTGGCTTTTTCTTTGCAGCCTTCTTTGCGCCGCCGATAGCCGTTATCTTCACTTCGGTGAAGGGCTGCCTGTGGCCCTGCTTTTTGCGTTCGTTCTTCTTTGCCTTGTACTTGAAGACGATGATCTTCTTTGCCTTGCCCTGGCAAACGACGGTGGCGGTCACCTTGGTGTTGGCTACCTCCGCACCTGCCTGGATGCCCTTTTCGTCTGCAACGAGCACTACGGGGAATTCAACGGTGTCGCCCACGTTTGCGTTGAGCTTTTCAAGCTTAACGGTGTCGCCTTCGCTTACCCTGTACTGTTTGCTGCCGTTTTCAAAAATAGCGTACATTGTAAATATGCCTCCTCTGACCAGTCTCGCCGGGATTTACGCGCGCATGGCGGCGCAGGCGGCCCATCAAAATAAAATTTTGGCACTTTAAAAAGAGCCCGTCCCGAGCGGCTCGAAGTTTACTCTACCATACATTTTGTTATAAGTCAAGCAAAAAATGGGCGTAATTTACGCACAATGCCTAATTTTTCCGCGGGGTATTATTTTTTGTTGCAATTGTAAAAAAATACGGCTATAATTTAAAATATCGTAAAAGGAGAAACGGCGCAAAGTGTTTGCGCCCAAAAAAGGATGTTAAAGGAAAATTTTAAAGAGAGCGCCCTTAAAAGGCAGGCGGCGGACGGCGCCGTTGCGGGCGGCTCGTTGTCGCATGCAAAGGGGCAGGGAGCCCGTGCGGCGGAAGTGCGGGGCAAGAGCGGCTTTTTGTACCGCCTTGTGCTCAAAATTTGCCGCGGCAACAAAAAGGTGGCAGAGGTGTTGCGCTTTTGCATAGTCGGGGGCGTGGCGACGGTGGTGGACTTTTTAACGATGGGCGTGGTGCTGTACCTGATAGACCCTTCGCTCTACCCCAACTTTTTCAACGTGTTCTACGGCGGCGGGACGCCTACGGCAACGGCATCCTGCATAGGCACGGGCGCAGGCTTTTTGGTCGGGCTCGGCGTCAACTATGCGCTGTCCGTACTGTTCGTGTTCGATGAAAAGGGCAGTTCGCGGACTTTGTCCGGCTTTGTGCTGTTTGCGCTTTTAAGCGCCGGCGGCCTTGCCATAAACGTCTTGGGGATGTATCTTTTGGTAGACCTTGCCGGGCTCAACGAATGGGTGATAAAGATAGTGCTCACGCTCGTCGTGCTCGTGTACAACTATATCACGCGCAAGCTCATAATCTTTAAAAACAGGGGCGGCGCGCAGGAAAAAAGCGTACAGTCAAAGTAAACAGCGCAGCCGCCGCGGCGGCTGCGTTTTTGCTGTATTTATACGTTGAACGGCGCATATGTGCCGCCCTTTTGGAACATACTGCTTAAAAAAGGGGGTATTTTATGCACAAAACAAAGAGCAGGGCAGAGGTGCTTGCCGAAATTTACCGCAACGCAAAACTCGCAACGCAGTCCATCGCGGACATCCTTCCGCAGACGGAAGACGGCGATATCCGCCGCGAAATAATGCGCCAGCACGGCGAATATCAAAGGATATGCGGCGACGCGGTAAAGCTCGCCAAAAAGTACGGCGTGCAGTTAAAGGAGCCCGGGCCGGTGAAAAAGGCGATGATGTGGTCGGCGATAAAGATGAACACCGCGGCGGACAGGTCTCCGCAGCATATCGCGCAGCTCATGGTGCGCGGCACGGTGACGGGCGTCACGTCGCTCAAGACGACGCAGACCGATTCCGAGGCATACACCGACGGCGAGACCAAGAGGCTGCTCGAAGACCTCATCTCGCTGGAAGAGGGGTTTGAAGAGCGGTTAAAGGCGTTTTTATGAGCGCGCGCCGCGCTCATGCCTGCCGAATGTAACTCCGGATGAAAACGGGCGGCAATTTTGCCGCCCGTTTTGTGCTTTTTTGTATAATTTTGCCATAAATTTTTTGTGCGTGCGTAAAATGTTGCCAAATAATTTGCGATGTGGTAAATTATTGCAAATAAATCTATCGCGGCGGCGAGCAGATTTTTTGCGCCGTCCGCAGTCAATATACGGCTATGGATAATTTGCTTAACACAAAAAACGATAATTGCCCGCAGGATATGCCGCAGCAAAGCCGCGGCGCCGCCGAGGGCGGCGCCGTTAGCGCGTCTAAGGCGCGCTTTTACGAGCTCTCTTTTAAAAAGGCGGCGCTTGTGGCGGCGGTACTGTGCCTGCTCGCCGCGTTCATCTGCGTGACGATAGGTTCAAAGAGCTCCTTTTTATACGCCTTTCACGACGGCAACGATGCAAACTGGTTCCTCACCATGGGCAGGGGCATCGTCAACGGCAAGGTGCCGTACAAAGACCTGTTTGAACAAAAGGGCCTTTTAACGTACATGATATTCGCGCTCAACTACGCCGTATGCGGCAATCACATGTATGTGGTGTACGTGGTGCAGGTCATATGTATGGCTGCGTTCACGGGGCTGTGCTATAAGATAGCCCGCCTGTATATATCCTACGCACCCGCGCTGTTGGCCGCGGTGCTCTCATGCCTGCTTGCGGTATGTTCGTTCGCCTATGTGGGCGGAGCGGGAGAGGTGGAGGAATACTGCCTGCCGCTCCTTGCTTACGGGCTGTACACCTTTTTAAGGTATGCAAAGACGGGCGTCCTGTCCGTGCCGTCGGCGGCGGTATGCGGGCTGTGCGCTTCCGCCATATTCTGGATGAAGTATACCGTGATATTCTTTTACGCGGCGTTTGCCGTATGCGTGTTTATCGACTGCTGCATAAAGCGCGACGCAAAGCGCGGGCTTGTATATGCCGCGGCGTTTGTCGGGGCGTTCGCGCTGTTCAGCGTGCCCTGGCTGGCATACCTCGGCGCCAACGGCGCCATAGGCGATATGTGGCAGGTCTATATCCACGACAATATTTTCGGGTACGGCGGAAGGATATTTTCCCGCTTTAAGGGGCTTGTTACCAACATATTGCGCAGCGCGCCGCTGTACATTTTTACCGTATTTGCCGCTATTTATTATTGGAAAGGCGAAACCACGCTCCGTTATAAAGTCTATTATACCGTGATGCTTGCCGTGATGTTTGTTTTTCAGTGCATAACGGCGGGCGATATCCGCTACTATCACCTTGTAATGGCGATATATCTTCCGCTTGGGCTCGCGGGAACGGTCTGCTGCGTCATCGGGGCGGCATCTGCGGCGGCAGCCCTGTTCAAAGGCGAAAGCGGGTGCACTTATGCCGAAAGGTACGCCGCCCGCCGCTCCGCGATCGGCGCTTGGTGCAGCCAAAAAATTTCCGCAGCTGCCGCCAAGGTGCATTTCAACGTAAATGTCGGCACGGTCGCCGTGATTGCCGCGGCGTTTATAGGCATTACCATTGTTTTTGGCAATTGCACGCTGGATATATTGCATCCGCGCAGCTATTATCCGCAGGTCAAGGCGGCGGAGATAATCAGGGAACAGGGCGGCGGCAGCCTGCTCACATATAAGACGTACGACCGCGGCTTTTATGCCGGGTATGACGAAACTCCAAAATTTTACTTTTTTGCACTTAACAATTTTGAAAGGAAGTACTTCCCCGAACTCTTCGATTCGCAGGAGAGCTATGTGATAAACGGCGAGGCGGATTTTGTCGTGACCGAGATGAGGCATTGGAATGCCGAAAAGGACACCATACTTTCCCGCTATGACTTTGTGGAAGATCTCAGCTATTACCACGTTGAGTCCAATACGGAAGTGTGGTACGAAGAGCTCTGCCTTTTAAAACTTGCAAGGTGACTGCCTTTGTGTGCATATATGCCGCGATCAACGCCGCATGCGGCGCGTTGCGGCAAACATCCGGCGCCCTTCGGGGCAAAACAAAATGCAGCATAAAGTGAGCGGGCGCGGCTTTTAAGCCGCGCCCGCTTTTTTTAGCATAAATACACATTACGGTCATTTTGGGGTTTTATATATCGTCTGAGAGGAGGGATGGGGGAGCGGAGCGGAAAGCGGGGCGGCGAATTGTTTTGTGGGCTTTTGAACCGAAAATTGACTGAATTTTAGCGCTATATATTGAAAAATCGTACAAGCCGTGCTATATTAAAAAAATACGGGTTTTTAATGGCGTGCCCCGCAGTGCGGCATTTGCAACACTGCGTATCTTTTTTAAAATATGCCGGGGATACATCATCCGATGCGGAACGCATAAATACAAGGGCGGAGGTGCTGGCATGTCTCGTAAATTCAATGTCGTGATAGTCGAGGACGACGACGGCGCGGCGGCAGAGCTGAACGATGTTTTGCTCAGGTTCGGCGCGGAAAACGGCGTCGCCTTTGACGTAACGCGCGAGCGCAATTCCGAAGACTTTCTTGAAAACTATACCCCTAAGTACGACATATGTTTTATGGATATAGAGCTCCCCGGCAAAAACGGTATGGAAGCCGCCAAAAAATGCTCATGTACGGTAAGGAAGCAAGCAACCGAAAACAAGAGATAGACCGCCAGCACTACACTATTCCGAACCA
>CALVPV010000014.1 GCA_944353935.1 uncultured Clostridia bacterium
CCCGTAAACGGCGGCGAGGTGTACGTGGGCAGCGCCGGCACCGCCGCGCGCTTTATTACCGCGCTTTTGGCATTTTCCAAAGGCGAATTTACTGTAAAATCGTCCGAGCAGATGAAACGGCGCCCGATGGGCGATTTGATATCCGCGCTCAAAGAGGCGGGCGCACGCTTTGAATTTTTGGAGAGGGAAAACTGCTTCCCCTTTAAAATTTACGGCACCTCCGCTCCCGCAAAGGAGATAGCGGTAGACATAACAAAGAGCAGTCAGTTCATGTCGGCGATCATGATGGCGGGCGTGTGCACGGAGGGTGGCATAACGGTAAAAGCCGCAGGCGCGCACGGCATGAACTATGTGGATATGACGTGCGCTATCATGCAGGCGTTCGGTGCGGGCGTTGCTCGGCGGTTCCCGCAAGGCGGCGAATATACCGTCACGGGCGCATATTCCGCGCGCAAATACGACATCGAGCCCGATATCTCCGCGGCGTGCTACTTCTATGCGATGAACAGGATACTCGGCACCGACATAAAGGTCAAGGGCGTTTTGCCGCACAGCTGCCAGGGCGATATCCGGTTTACAGAGCTCATGCAAAACCGTTTCGACGGCGGCGAGGTGGATATGTCCCGCTTTTCCGACCAGGCTCTGACCATGGCGGCGATAGCTCCCTATTTTTCAAAACCCACGCACATATGCGGCATCGAACACATCCGCGGGCAGGAGTGCGACAGGGTGGAGGCGATAATTAAAAACCTGCGCGCCATGGGTGTGAAGTGCGAAGAGGAGCGCGGCGGCGTAACGGTTTATCCTTCCGTTCCCCGCCCCGCGGAGGTGGATACGTTCGGCGACCACCGCGTCGCCATGAGTTTTGCCGTAACGGGGCTGCGCGCGCCCGGCATCGTCATAAAGAACGCGCAGGTGTGTTCCAAGACGTTTGCCGAATATTTTTCCGTCCTGGACGGCATGATCGCCGCCCTCACTTAGGCGGAAGGCGTGTACATATGCGCGGGCGTATGCCGTGCGCATTATATGGCAGGTGAAGCATGACGGTAGATTTTTCCGACCCGTATTACTATCTGTTTCCGCTTTTAAGCGGGGCGTTTTTCGCCGTGCTATACTTTGCCTTGCGCCGCAGGAGCGCAAGGACGCAGAACATCGTGCTGTTTTGCCTGCTTGCGGCAAACTTTGCGCTGCATTTTTTAAAACTGCTGTTTCCGCCGTATGCGGAGCGCGACCCCGCGGACGCCCTGCAAAGCATAACCGCGGAAAACGTGTGCGCCGTAAACACCATGATATTCCCCTTCCTGTTTTTAAAGAAGGGAGGTGCCCTGCGCGACTATATGTTCTATGTGGGGACGCTGAGCGGCATTGCGGCGTGCTGGCTGCCGATGAGCATAGAGGAGTGCACGCCCTTCGACTTTGACTGCATGCGCTACTATTTTTGCCACACGGTACTGTGGGCGGTGCCCATGCTCATGGTCGTTTTGCGGCTGCACAGGCTCGACTACCGCAGGATAATATTTGCCCCGCTTTTATACATCCTTGTGCTTGCCGTCATAGTTTTCAACGAAGTCGCCCTTGTTGCGTTCGGGCTGGACAGTTCAAAGTATCTGCTCTCTGTAGACCACGGCAACGGCGGGATGGCGTTCGGCCCCTATTCCGACCTGGAGGGGACGGGCGTGTTGGATTTCCTGCTGCTGTTCGTGCCAAAGATATTCACGCCCACGGCGGAAAATCCCTACTATGCGCCCGCGCTGTGGCAGCTCGGGCCCGCGGTCATAATAGGTTGCCCGCTCGGCTTTTTGATGTGCCTGTATTGGGAGGGCGCTCACTTTGCCTCCGACGTGCGCACGCTCTGCGGCGGCATATATGCCTTTTTTACGCGGTACCGCTTCGGGCGGAAGGCGATAAAGTTCGGCGCAAAACGCCGTCCGCGCGGATCAAGGCGGGCGCGCCGCAAATATTGTGCAAAAAAATCATAAGCGCGGCTTATGTCAAACATAAAAAGATGTAAAAATCAACTTTGCGCATATCGTTTGACAGCTCGGATTATTTATTTTATAATTTTTGTATGGATTTTCCGCGGCAGTCCCGCGGGGAGGGCACGCCCTCTTTTACGTATGAATTATCTATAAGGAGAAATACAGCTATGAATCTTCCTGAAAAGTTCGGTGAAAACGTCTTCGGCGACGCCGTGCAAAAGGAGAGGCTCCCCAAAGAAGTATACAAGTCGCTGCGTGCCACGATAGAGGCGGGCACCCAGCTCGACGTGTCCATCGCGGGCGCCGTTGCCGCGGCAATGAAGGACTGGGCGATTTCCAAGGGCGCCACGCACTATACGCACTGGTTCCAGCCGCTCACCGGCCTCACCGCCGAAAAGCACGACAGTTTCATCGAACCGGAGGGCGACAAGGTGATAATGCGCCTTACGGGCAGGAGCCTTATAGTGGGCGAACCGGACGCATCCAGCTTCCCTTCCGGCGGGTCAAGGGCGACGTACATGGCGCGCGGCTACACGGCGTGGGATCCCACGTCCCCCGCGTTCGTCAAGGGCACCACGCTGTATATCCCCTCTATATTCGTATCCTACACGGGCGAAACGCTGGATAAAAAGTCGCCCATATTAAAGTCCATGAAGGCGCTGGACATGCAGGCTAAGAGGATACTTAAACTCTTCGGCATAGACTGCAAAAAGGTCACTACGACCGTCGGGCCCGAACAGGAGTACTTTCTCATCTCGGAAGAGGAGTACTTCAAGCGCATAGACCTGAGGATGACGGGCAGGACGCTGTTCGGCGCGCCCGTGCTGCGCGGGCAGGAGCTGGAAGACCACTACTTCGGCACCATAAAGCCCGCCATATCCGAATTCATGGCGGATCTGGACGAAGCGCTCTGGTCGTTCGGCATACCCTCCAAGACGAGGCACAACGAGGTGGCTCCCGCCCAGCACGAGATGGCGCCCATCTACGCCACGACCAACGTCGCCATAGACGAAAACATGCTCACGATGGAGCTGATGAAAAAGGTCGCGCAAAAGCACGGGCTCATCTGCCTGCTGCACGAAAAGCCCTTTGAAGGCATAAACGGTTCGGGCAAGCACAATAACTGGTCAATGTCCACCGACACGGGCATCAACCTGCTCGAACCCGGCCCCAATCCGGAAAAGAACACGCTCTTCATGCTCATACTTGCCGCCGTTATACAGGCGGTGGACGACTATCAGGGCATTTTAAGGGGCGCCGTTGCGTCCGCGGGCAACGACCACCGCCTCGGCGCAAACGAAGCTCCCCCCGCAATAATCTCCATCTACCTCGGCGATCAGCTCGGCGAGCTCGTGGACAGCATAGCAAACGGCAGGGACTACGTTCCCTTCCGCGCGCAGGAGGGCTCCATAGGCGTGCCCGAATCGCCCATCTTCCCCAAGGACGCGTCGGACAGGAACAGGACGTCGCCCTTTGCGTTCACGGGCAATAAGTTTGAATTCCGCATGCTCGGGTCGCAGGCAAACGTGGCGGACGCCAACATAGTGCTCAACACCATCATCGCGAAGGCGTTTTCCGACTTCGCGGACGAGCTTGAAAATAAAAAGGATATAGAAAAATCCGCGCGCGAGCTCATCACAAGGACGATAAAGGCGCACAAGAGGATAATCTTCAACCTCGACGGCTACGGCCCCGCATGGGAGCCCGAGGCGGAGAGGCGCGGACTTTTGAACAACAAGGATACGGCGGACGCTACGGAAGTGTTCTTTGAAAGGAAGAATATAGACGTGTTCGTCAGCCAGGGCGTGTATACCGAGCAGGAGACGCTCGCCCGCGCAATGGTGCGCCTGGAAAACTATGTGAAGATAATCAACATAGAGGCGCTTACAATGCTTAAAATGGCAAAGCAGGATATCATCCCCGCCGTTTCGGACTACGTTGCGGAGCTGTGCTCCAACGTGGCGGCAAAGAAGGCGGTGTCGGAGAACATCCCCTGCGAAACGGAAAAGGCGCTCATAACCCGCCTGTCCGCGCTGAACGACGACTTTTCAAAGCAGGTGGCAAAGCTGGAAGGCATGCTCGCCTCCGTAGACAAGGAGGACGTGCGCCCCGCGTCCAAGGCAATGGCGCACGAGATACTTCCGCAGATGCAGGCGGTGCGCGCCATCGCCGACGAGATGGAGACGCTCACGGCGGAAGACTACTGGCCCTATCCTTCATATACCGATATTTTATACAGCGTAAAATGAGCATTGTTTTGCATACGGCCCGGCGCACTGAGTGCGCCGGGCCGCGCGTTTTTATTTTGACAAACGGCGCGTCGGGCGGTATAATGGGTATACTATGTATGTAAGGCATCGTTTGCGGCGGAGGGCATATGAGGGGAAAAAGCCATAAAAAAACAAGGCTGCGCGTTCTGCGCGAATACGGCATGAACCTGATTGTTTTGAGCATACTTACGGGTCTTTTTGCCGGTGCGGTGGTGACGCTGTACAACATCGTCACAGGGATAGGCGAGGAAAAATCGGCGCAGCTGTATGTGCTCGTGCGGGAAAACCCCGCCTTTGTGCCGCTTCTGTTTGCGGGGCTGTTTGCAGGCGCGCTCGTGATAGGCACGGCAACAAGGCTCGTGCCCATGATCCGCGGCAGCGGCGTGCCCCAGACGGAGGGCGCGGCGCGCGGCATACTGCACTTTAAGTGGTATGTGGTGATGTGTTCTATGTTCGCCGCCTCGGTGGCGTGCGTTTTCATGGGCTTGCCCGCCGGCAGCGAGGGCCCTTCGCTTGAAATAGGCGCCTGCGCGGGCGACGGCGTGGGGTCGGCGTTTAAACGTTCGCTAATGGTGCGCAGGCTGCAGATAGCCGCGGGCGCGTCCTCGGGGCTTGCAGCGGCGTTCAACGCCCCCGTCACGGGGCTTGCGTTTGCCATGGAAGAGGCGTTCCGTTCCTTTTCCGCGCAGGTGTTCACCTGTTCGGCGGTGAGCGTGCTCGTTTCGCTCACGGTGCGCAACCTCATGCGCGCCGCCATGGGCTTTCCCGTGGGCTTTACGTTCACGACGTTCACCTTTTCGCCCATGGAGCCCGTCGGCTACCTGTACGTCGCGGCCGCCGCGGTCGCAGCGGGGTTATTGGGCGTCGCGTTCTATCACCTGATGCTGCTCGCCCGCAGGGGCTTTTCCAAAATAACCTTTTTAAAGGGCGCGGGCAGGTACGTCATCCCCTTCATGGCGGCGGGCGCGTTCGGGCTCGTCTCGGTATACGCCATGGGCGGCGGGCATGACTTTATCCAGTCGCTCGGCTCGGGCTCGGAAGGGGTGCGGGGCATATTCGGCATATCGGTTGCCGCAACGCTCGCCATAGTGGTGCTCTTCCGCTTTATTTCCACCATACTTGCGGTCGGATGCGGAATGCCGTACGGCATTTTCGTGCCCGTGCTCGCCACGGGCGCCGGGCTCGGCGCGCTGCTGTGCGCAGGTTTCTGCTCGGCGGGCATGGATGCGGGTATGGCGGACTATATCATAATCGTAACGATGGCGGCGTACTTTACTACCGTGGTGCGCGCGCCCGTCACGGCGCTCGTCATGGTGTTTGAATTCACCGGGCAGTTCCAAAATCTCTTGCCCGCGCTTTTGGGGGTGTGCATCGGCTTTGTCATAGGCGAAGCGTTCCGCACCCGCCCCGCGTTTGAAAAGTGCCTCGACCTCATCGTGGAGGAGTCCAAAATCAAGACGGGCGCTCGGATGCGCAAGGTCACGCTCGAAGTGGAGGGCGGCTCCTACGCGGACGGCAGGGACATCCGTTCGGTGCTGTGGCCGGCTCGGGGCGTGGTGACGGAGGTGGTGTCTTCCTCCGGCGAACGCTTTGTCCCGGACGGCAAGACGGTGCTCTCCGCGGGCGATAGAATAACCTTTGAATGCCTCGCCGCCTCGGAAGAGGATGTAAAGGCATACCTTTCGGATATAATCGGCGATCCGGAGGGAGAGTGAATTTTGCGCCCCGCCAAAATGTGCGCGGCGAATGCAACCGCTTGACTTGAAGGCGCGTTTTTTATATAATAGTTTATATAATAGTTTAGAATGGTAATTGTTTTTTTTGCGGCGGCGCCGCGCGGAAGAGTAATGCGCCCGCGCCGCGGCAGACATGCGCATATGTTCCCCGCCGCACGGCGGAGAAAAAAATTATAACCGAAGGATTTTAATCATGTTGACAAGTATCTGTGGTATCAACTGGGGCGACGAAGGCAAGGGCAGGATGGTAGACCTGCTTTCGCGCGATTTCGACGTGGTATGCCGCTATCAGGGCGGCAACAATGCCGGTCACACCGTAATAAACGAAAGGGGCAGGTTCATTTTAAACCTTCTCCCTTCCGGTATTCTGCGCGAAGACGTCGTCAACGTGCTCGGCTGCGGGATGGTCATAGACCTCAAGCACCTGTGCGGAGAGATAGAAAAATTGAGGGACGCGGGCATAAAGATCACGCCGGAAAACCTTAAAATAAGCGACAAAGCCGTAATAACCATGCCCTACAACGTGTTGCAGGACGTGATGGAGGAAGACAGGCTCTCCAAGGCGACGGGCAAGCCCTACGGCTCCACCCGCCGCGGCATAGCGCCCGTCTATGCGGACAAATATATGAAAAAGGCGTTCCGCATGGGCGAACTTTTAAATACAAAGCTGATGTTCAAGCGCCTGCCCGACATAGTGGCATGGAAGAACCTCACCGTCACCGCCTACGGGTATGACCCGATCAGGGTGGATGACATGATGGATTATTTCATCACCTACGGCGAACCGCTCAAACAGTACATCTGCGACACCGGCGTATTTTTGAACGAAGCGAACAAGGCGGGCAAGAACATCATGTTCGAAGCTCAGCTCGGCGCCCTGCGCGACATAGACTACGGCATCGTGCCCTATACGTCGAGCTCGTCCACGATAGCGGCGTACGCCCCCATAGGCGCGGGCGTCCCCAACCTCAAGCTGGATAAGTCCATAGGCATAATGAAGGCGTATTCGAGCTGCGTGGGCGCCGGCCCGTTCACCTGCGAATACTTCGGTGAGCAGGCGGAAAAGCTGCGCGAACTCGGCGGCGAATACGGCGCCGCCACCGGCAGGCCCAGAAGGGTGGGGCCGTTCGACGTGGTCGCATCCCGCTACGGCATACGCTGCCAGGGCGCGGACGAGATAGCGCTTACCAAGCTGGACGTTTTGGACGGGTATGAAGAGATAGAGGTATGCACCGCGTACGAACTTGACGGCAAGCGTGTGGACGAATTTCCCTTTACGGACGTGCTCGACTACTGCAAGCCCGTGTTTGAAAAGGTCAAGGGCTGGAATTGCGATATAACTGGCTGCAGAAAGCCGGAAGATTTGCCCAAAGAGGCGCTCGACTACATAAAACTGCTTGAAAGGCTGTGCGAATGCCGCATACGCTACGTATCCGTAGGCGCAGAGCGCGAAGCCTGCATAAAGATGTATTAAAATAATTTTCGGCCGCGCGCGGGATGTCAGCCGCGCGCGGATTTTAAAAGGTAGACCATGCTTAAAAGATTTTATAAGATGCAGGGCATAGGCAACGACTATATCTATTTCGACTGCATGAACGAACAGCTTGAAGACCCCGGCAAACTCTCCGTCCGCCTGTCGGACAGGCACTTCGGGATAGGGGGCGACGGCGTCATACTGCTGTGCCCTTCGGACGTCGCCGACTGCCGCATGCGGATGTTCAACCTGGACGGGTCGGAGGGCAGGATGTGCGGCAACGGCATACGCTGCATAGGCAAGCTCGCGCACGACCTCGGGTATGTCTCGGGCGATACCGTGACGGTGGAGACGCTCTCCGGCGTAAAGACGCTGTCGCTGTATACGGACAGCAACGGCAAGGTGAGTTCGGCAAAGGTGGATATGGGCGCGCCCGAGCTGCGCGGAAGATATATCCCCAGCACGTTCGGGGGCGAAAAGGTGGTCAACGCGCCCATAGAAGTAGGCGGCAAAACGTTCGGCGCCACGCTCGTATCCATGGGCAATCCCCACTGCGTAGTCTTTGAAGATCCCGACAGGGTTGGCATAGAGCACTTCGGCCCCCTGTTTGAAAGGCACGCCGCCTTCCCGGAAAGGGTGAATACGGAATTTGTGCGCGTCATAGACCGCAACAGGTTAAGGATGCGCGTATGGGAGCGCGGCAGCGGCGAAACGCTCGCTTGCGGCACGGGTGCGTGCGCCACGGCCGTGGCAGCCGTTTTAAACGGGTTCTGCGATATGGATAAGGAGATATCCGTGCTGCTGCTCGGCGGAGAACTCCGCATAACGTACACCGCGGAAACGGTGTATATGGAGGGGCCCGCCACGCTCGTGTTCACGGGAGAGGTGGACATTTAAAAAGGTACGGCGATATAAAAAAACCGCACGAGCGCGTGCGGTTTTTTTTAGGGGCATAAGCGCAAACGCCGCGCCGATTTTGCAACTTTCCCGCGGCTGCCGCCGCGGCGCAAAAATAAAAAAATTATGTCGATTTGCATTTGCTTTAACCGCGCGCGTGTGTTATAATGTACGCAGTATACAACGCGTGCGCGCAGGCAGGCTGTGCGGACTGGGAGATAGTCAATGGCAAAGTACATTTTCGTTACGGGCGGCGTAGTTTCCGGGCTCGGCAAGGGCATAACGGCCGCATCACTCGGCAGGCTTTTAAAGTGCAGGGGGTATAAGGTGGCTTCGCAGAAGCTCGACCCTTACATCAACATAGACCCCGGCACGATGAGCCCCTACCAGCACGGCGAGGTGTTCGTCACCGACGACGGCGCGGAGACCGACCTCGACCTCGGGCACTATGAAAGGTTCATAGACGAAAATCTGAATAAATATTCCAACCTCACCACGGGCAAGGTCTACTGGAACGTTTTGAACAAGGAGCGCAACGGCGAATACCTCGGCCAGACGGTGCAGGTCATCCCCCACATCACGGACGAGATAAAGACCTTTATCTACAACGTGGGCAAGACGACGGGCGCCGATGTCGTCATCACCGAAATAGGCGGCACGATAGGCGACATAGAGAGCCAGCCCTTTATAGAGGCGATACGCCAGGTCGCGCGCGAAGTCGGCAGGGACAACTGCTGCTTTATACACGTTACCCTGGTGCCCTACATATCCGGCTCGGAAGAGTTTAAAACAAAGCCCACCCAGCACTCCGTAAAGGAACTTCAGGGCATGGGCATAACGCCGGACATAATCATCGCGCGCGTGGATTCGCATATGCCCAAGGACGTGCGCGCCAAAATTTCCATGTTCTGCAACGTAGCGCCCGAATGCTGCATAGAAAACCTCACCCTTCCCGTGCTCTACCAGGCTCCCATCATGCTGGAAAAGAGCAACTTTTCAAAGATAGTGTGCGACAGGCTCAAGCTCGATCCGAGGGTGATAGACCTCACCGAATGGAACAAGATGCTCGCCCGCATAGACGCGCGCGACAAGACGGTCAGGATAGCGCTCTGCGGCAAGTACGTCCAGCTGCACGACGCATACCTCTCCGTTGCGGAGGCGCTCGCCCATGCCGGCTATGAAAACGCCGCCAAGGTGGAGATAAAGTGGGTGGACAGCGAGGTCGTAAACGACGGTAACGTGGCGGACGTGCTCGGCGGCTGCGACGGCATACTCGTCCCCGGCGGGTTCGGCGGGCGCGGCATAGAGGGCAAGATATCGTGCGCAAAGTACGCGCGTGAAAACAACATCCCCTACCTCGGCATATGCCTCGGCATGCAGACCGCCGTTGTGGAATTTGCCCGCAACGTTTTGGGCTACAAGGATGCCAACTCTTCGGAATTCGACCCGGAGAGCGCGCACTGCGTCATAGACCTCATGCCCGATCAGCACGGCGTAAAGATGGGCGGTACGATGCGCCTCGGCGCGTATCCCTGCAAGGTATTGGGCGAAAAGATGAAGGCGGCATACGGCAGGGAGGAGATATCCGAACGCCACCGCCACAGATACGAATTCAACAACGATTTCCGCAAGGAGGTAGAGGCTGCCGGTATGAAGATCGCGGGCACTTCGCCTTCCGGGCTCCTGGTGGAGGCGGTGGAGATACCCGCCAACGACTTCTACGTTGGCGTACAGTTCCACCCCGAATTTAAGTCCCGTCCCCAGTCGGCGCATCCGCTGTTCAGGGAATTTATAGCCTCCGCGGTAAAATATAGTAAAAAGAAGCGCAAGTAATTTGGCGGGCTTTTAAGTGCCCGCAACGGCTTACGTGAGCGGAAAAGTCGCCGCCCCGCCTGCGGCGGGGCGGCGATTTGCATACATAAAATAATAATACGCCCGCATATATGGCGCGGTCATAATAAAATCAAAGGTAAATAGATGAAATTCAATACAAATTATTCCAATATAAGCGACAGCTATCTGTTTTCCACGATAGCAAAAAAAGTGGCGGCTTACCAGGCCGCCTGCCCGGATAAAAAGGTGCTCCGCCTCGGCATAGGCGACGTCACGCTGCCCCTTGCCCCCGCGGTCATCTCCGCCCTTCATTCCGCCGTGGATGAAATGGCGGCAAAGGAGACCTTCCGCGGATACGGCCCCGAACAGGGCTACGGCTTTTTAAAGGACGCCGTTGCGGGCTATTATGCGGAGCGCGGCGCCGACGTGAAGGGCGACGAGATATTCATATCCGACGGCGCAAAATCCGACCTCGGCAACATCTTAGACCTGTTCGACGCATGCAACACCGTGCTCGTCCCCGACCCCGTATATCCCGTATATGTGGATACGAACGTTATGGCGGGCAGGAAGATAGCCTATATGAACGCCACGAGCCAAAACAACTTTTTGCCGATGCCCGACTATTCGGTGGACGCCGATATAATCTATCTTTGTTCGCCCAACAACCCCACGGGCGCGGCGTACAGCAAGGCGCAGCTCAAAGAGTGGGTGGACTACGCTGCGGCAAAGGGCGCGGTAATCCTGTACGACGCCGCATACGAATGCTTTATAACCGACGATTCGCTCGCCCGCTCGATTTTCCAGATAGAGGGCGCGCGTTCCTGCGCCATAGAATTCTGCTCGTTTTCCAAAATGGCGGGCTTTACGGGCACCCGCTGTGGCTGGACGGTCGTCCCGGAGGAGCTTGCGTGCGGCGGCCTTTCGGCAAACAAGATGTGGCTCAGGCGCCAGACTACAAAGTTCAACGGCGTTCCCTACATCGTTCAGCGCGGCGCGGCGGCGGTATTCACGCCGGAAGGGCGCGCGCAGATAGCCGAAAATATCGGCTATTACAGGCAGAACGCAAAGCTCATCGCCGACGGGCTCAAGGAGCTCGGCATCTGGTTCACGGGCGGCGAAAATTCGCCCTACGTCTGGCTCAAATGCCCCGGCGGCATGGGGAGCTGGCAGTTCTTTGACTACCTTTTGGAAAATGCTCAGGTCGTCGGCACGCCGGGCGCCGGTTTCGGCGTCAACGGCGAGGGCTTTTTCCGCCTCACCGCGTTCGGAAGCAGGGAAGTGACCGCAGAGGCGGTGGAGCGCATAAAGAGGCTGCTTTCAAAATAAAATACAAAATCGGGCGGCATATATGCCGCAAATAAACTGACTTACAATGTTTTACCGCGTGGCGCGCCAAGCGCTCCGTGAGGTGTTTTATGCTTAAACGTAGATTTGAAAGGGGCGCCGGCGTACTTTGCCACATATCCTCGCTGCCCAACGAATACGGCATAGGTTCTTTGGGCAAGGAGGCATACGCGTTTGCCGACTTTCTTGAAAAGAGCAAAATAAAATATTGGCAGATACTTCCGCTCGTGCAGACGGGTTACGGCGACTCTCCCTACCAGTCGGTGTGCTGCAATTCGGGCAACCCCTATTTCATCGACCTCGAACAGCTCCGTGCGCAGGGCCTTTTGGACGATGAAGAGCTTGCAAATGCGCGCATGCCTGGCGGCAGGGTGGACTACGGCGCGCTCTACAATGCCCGCTATGCCACGTTGCGCAGGGCATATGCGCGGTTCAATATACGTGAAGAGGGCTTTGTGCGGTTTGTGGAGAGCGGGCTGTTTGACGACTATGCGCTGTTTATGTCGCTCAAATCGGTGTACGGCGGCACTTTCAGGGAGCTGCCCGCGGCATACAGGCATAAAGAGGAGCTCGCCATATCCGAATTTCGCAAAAACATGTACAAAAAGGAGTACTGTTTTTGGCTGTTTTTGCAATATGAATTTTTTATCCAATGGAAAAAGCTGCGCGAATATGTCAATTCCAAGGGCATAAAACTTATAGGGGACATCCCGCTGTATATGGCGGCGGATTCCGCCGACGTGTGGGCGCGCCCCGATATGTTCATGCTGGACGAAGACATCAACCCCGTAAAGGTGGCGGGCGTCCCGCCCGACTATTTTTCCGCCACGGGGCAGCTCTGGGGCAATCCGCTGTATGACTGGCAGGCTGCCGAAAGGGACGGCTATTCGTGGTGGATCGAGCGCATAAGGCGCGCCTACGAACTTTACGATATCGTGCGGATGGATCACTTCCGCGGGTTCGACAGGTTCTATGCCGTGCCCGCGGGCGCTGCCACAGCGCAGGTCGGGGAATGGCTGCCCGGCCCCGGCTTAAAGCTGTTTGAAGCTGCCGAACGCGCCCTGGGGCATCTCAACGTCATAGCAGAAGACCTCGGCGTGATAGACGAAGGCGTGGTTGATCTGCGCGACCGCACGGGCTTCCCCGGGATGAAGATAATGCTCTTTGCCTTTGACGGCAATGAGGAAAACGAGTACCTGCCAAAAAACATAAAGCCCAATTCGGTGACGTATACGGGCACCCATGATAACGACACCGCCTTCGGCTTTATAGAGGAGATGCCCAAAGAGCGCTTTGCCGCATTTGTAAAGATGCTGCGCGCGGCGCTCAGGCAGGAAAAACTCAGCTTCCCCATAGTATCGCGCGCGGACGCGGCGCAGGCGCTCGTCATGTGCGCGCTCGGCACAAAGTCGGATATCTGCATCATCCCCGTACAGGATGTGCTGGGAATGGATAATTCCGCCCGCATGAACACGCCCGCGATACCGGGCGGCAACTGGCAGTTCAGGCTCAAAGATATCCCCGGCCGCAAGACGGCGGCGTGGCTCAGGAAGGCGGTAAAGGAGAGCGGCAGGGCGTAAAATAATTTTAATGCTATATTTATATGAGCGCGGGCGCGGCATTTTATTGCCGCGCCCGCGCGATTTTATTTAATGTTTAGTATGTCGTCTGCGGAACAGTCCAAAAACGCGCACAGGCGCGAAAGCGTCGCCAAGGTCGGCTGCGCCCTTCCGGAACAGTATTGCGATATCGTCGGGCAGGAAACGCCTATCGCCTCGGCAATGTCCTTTTTCCGCTTGCCCGAGCGCTCTATTTCCTGCTTGAGGTTTTCGCTTATTATTGAATCGAGGTCGGTCTTCATATTCCATATTTTATTAGGTATTGCTTAAATTTGCTTGACATTTAGGCAAGGCTTAAATTATAATTGAACCACGATCAAGCGGATATTGCGGAGGTTTTATGGTGAGTTCAAAAATTTTAAAGCGATGTTTCCGGTTGGGGCTTGCCGGCGGCATCCTGGCAATGATTTTCGGCTTTGCTTTTGTCGCCCTTATATTTTTTGCGGGAATACCGCCTGTATTTTTCGTCTGCGGGATCGCCATGGCTGTGTTGGGGCTCATAGACGTCATCTGCGCCTGCGCTTCAAAAAAGAGCCAAGGCGCAAGGATAGCGATGATAGTGTTCGGTTCGCTGGGTATTTTGTCGGGGCTGTTCACCCCGCTCTCGTTGCCGGGGATATTAGTCCTTGCGGGCGGCATAGCCGGCGTGGCTTCGCGGAAGGCGGAACGGCAGGGCGGCGCCGCAGAGGGCGTGCAGGAGCGTGTTGACGGCGGGAAGATCGCCGCAGAGGGCGGCGCAGGCATCGCGCAGGGCGCCGTTGTTGCCGAAGGCCCCGCAGGCGGCACGCGCGGCGTCCTTTGGAAATTTAAAAGCAAGTTCGTCGGGGATGAGGCAAAAAAGACCAAGACGGCAGTCTTTGTGCTGCTTACGGTTTTTTACGCCATTCTGCTCGCCCTGTCGCTCACCATATTTTTTATTCACTGTTTCGGGGCGTTCAACGCCGAAGGCGGCGAAGCGGGCGATATGATAGCGCTTGCATACGCAATGATTACACCTACATACTTTGTGTACTTTGGCTCGCACAATCCCTTTGATTTCGGGAAAAAAGCCGCTAAGGCGCTCATTGTTTTAGGTATAATGGCAACAGTCTGCTGTGCGGCCGTCGGGATATACTTGATCTTTACGTCGTATATCGATGTCGTTGAGCCTGTCGTGTGTATATTTGTGAGCTTTGCGCTCCTCCTTGCCGACGCGGGATATATTTTTGCCTTTGTAGGTTGGTGCAGGGGATTGCCGTCTGCGTGGTATGCCGGCATAGGCATAGCGGGCATCATCCTGTTTCCGCTGGCGGCCGTGCTTGCCGTGATAGCCTTTGTGCTGTATATAATATTGTTTTTTATCCGCGGGTTCTTTTCCGTCGCAAAAACAGGATTTTCGGACAATAGCTTTGTTCAGGGCTTCAAATCGGGTTACAGCGGCACGCAATTGCCTGAAAACGCGATACAGATAAACGACGGCGGGTACACAAGGACGCTTGTTCCGGAAGGTTACTACTACGGGCACGTCGGCGCAAGCCGCTATAAATTCCGCGACGACCTTGGCAGGTATTGGTATTCGGAGGACGGCGGCAGGACTTTCTATCGGGACAAATGAACATATCATCCGTTGCGTTGCATCTTGCGCAGCGGATGTTTTATTTGTGTAAAAAATTTACGTTTTGCATATCGCATAGCTTGCAAATGTAGTATTGGCGGGCGTTTGCGCGCCCTGTTAAAAGTGTAATTTTTATACGGCAGCCAAATCTTTGCCCTCCGCTGTGGCTGCCGTTTGGAATATCCGCGTGCAGAGCACGGTCATGTCGTCCTCCGCCTTGCCGCCCGTGCGCTCCAGGGCGGCGGCGAGCAGCTTGTCGGCAAGGTTCTGCGGGTTTAGCGGTTTAAGCGGCTGTAAAAATTCTATGAGTTCGGGCGTGGAGCCGAATGCAGAGGTTATGCCGTCGCTCATGAACACGAGCATGTCGCCGTCGGAAAGTTTTTCCTGCGCCACCGCGGGGCGGAGGGTGTCGAGTATGCCCATCGGCAGGCTGCCGCTTTCAAGCACCCTGACTTTGCCGTCGCGCAGTATCACGGCGACGGGCGAACCTATCTTTACAAATTCCGCGCCGCCCGTGTTCAGGTCTACGGAGCAGATGTCTATGCAGGCAAAGCGCTCGTCGCGCGAAAAGGCGAGCAGTTTGTTTATTGTGTCCAGCACGGTGCCTTCGGGCATTTCCGCGCGGTAAAACGCCTCTATGAGCGAAATGGCGGTATCCGAAACTTTGTGCGCGTATTCGCCGCTGCCCATCCCGTCGGAAAGCGCCATCAAAAAGCGGTGCTCGTTTATCCTTATCACGGAATGCGTGTCGCCCGAGGTCTTTTCGCCGCTCTTTTTTACGGCGGCAACGCCGAACACCGCGTCGTAGCGGGGCGGGCGGCAGAACACGTAGCACCTTTTCCCGCCGCCGTAGTCGGTCTTTTCGCGCAGCTGAAAGTCCGTGCCAGTTGCGCGGCTGAGGGCTGCCATCAGCCTGTCTATGTCCGCCCTGCCTACTATCACGGCGCATATTTCGGCGTTCTCTTCGCCGTTGAAGTACACCTCCGGGCAGGAGATGCCGTAGGAGGCGAGCGTGCGCACGATGTTCTTTTCCGCCTCGCCCATGGCGCGGCGGCTGCGGCACAGCTCCACGGCGTTGTTTTTAAGCACGGCGGCTACGCCGCGCGCCTGGTCGGCGAGCATTGCCCTGCCCGCGCGCATGTTCTCCGTTTCCGCCATAAAACGGCGGTACTCCACAAGAAGGGCGTTGAGTTCGCGTATTATTTCGGCGGAGCGGGTGCAGTTCTGCGTGACGGCGGGAGGGAGGTCTATAAGATTCACCTTGCCCTTTGCCGCGCCCGATTCCACGAGTTTTGCAAAGCCCGTATATACGACGCTGCGCTCGCACCGCGCCTTTTTTTCGCAGCCCGAACACATCCGCTGTTTAAGTTCTGCCGCGACGCGCTTTTTTGCGCCCGCTTCGTCCGCCTGCCCGTCCATGCCGCGGAAAGCGCACTCCACTTCGCGGAACACTTCGCTTATCTTGAACAGTTTTTCGCCCGTGCGGCCGCGCTCCCTGTTTATCGCCGCCTCCGAGAGCACCTTTTTTACCGTCAGGGCGTCCATTGCTGCGCCGAGCTGTTTTTGCGACGGTATGGCGGCGAGGATGCAGCATATCGCTATGGCGGTCGCCTTTACGGCTGCGGCCGCCGCTCCGCTTGAATACCAGCCTTCAAAGTATCCGAATGCACAAAAGGCGGCAAACACGGCGGCGGGGGATGCCCCTCTGCCCGCGCGCGCAAACGGCAGCGCCGCGGTGCATATCAGCACGTACGCCGTCACATATCCGATATCCGCATACACGGCGGCGGGCGCCACGCTCAGCGCAAGCGCGCAAAGAAGGGCGGAGGGCCCTTTAAAAAAGCGCACGCACAGCGCCGTTGCGAATGCCGAAAAGGCGCAGTACGCAAACCCGCCGGCAAGGTTTACCATTCCTATGCCTATGCCCGCGCACACCGTTGCAAGGCTGAACAGTTCGTCCTCCTTCAAAAGGCACCGCCCTAAGCGGAACAGGCAGGCGTATACGCTTTTGTAGCAGAAAATAAAGAACAGCAGCGTGACCGCGGCGGCTATCGAACGCACGGCATAACCGCTGTTTATAAAGTACAGCGCTCCGCCGGCGTCCCATTCGGACAGCACTATAAAGGGCACAAGGGCGATAGCGGCGTATGCCGCCGCCTCGAACCTGATCTTCTTTTCGGTGCGGCGGTACAGCGCGGTAATGCCTGCAAGCAGCGCCCCTTCGAACAGCGAGCACAAAAACGCCGTAAGGTCTATGTGTATTGCCGAACAGGCTATATATATCAGCGGGCATGCAATAATGTTCCCGCCGCATATCAGCAGGGAAAAGTACAAGCCGATGGAGAGCGGCACCCCGCTCGCCGCGCCGTTTAAAAATATGCAGCCCGCCGCGTACGCAAGGTACGGCGGCACGCTTTTTATGTTTATCTTTATGGGCATACCCATATTTTAGTGCGGGCATACGCGCAAAAAAGCATTTATTTTGGCGATTTATGGCGTTGTATGAATAAAATTGCACCGTATATATGCCGCAAATAACGCAAAAAGGGCGGACGCAACAGCGTCCGCCATAAATTTTAAATAATGCCGTATTTATAAAAAAGTTCTATAACGTAGCTGCCTGCCTCTTCGGGGAACAGGTCGTAAAAGGCCGACTCGCTCTCGCCGCCCGTCTGCGGTACGAGCAGCTTTCCGTCATATATCGCAAGTTCAAGGTGTATGGTGGTGAACAGCCCGTCGCGGCTGACCCTGTAAACGGTGGGGCGCTGCCATTCGAGCCACGCCACGCCGTACGTCACTTTTTTGTCCCTGTACGGGTCGAAAACGCCTCCCCTGAATGCGGTCTGTTCAAACTTCATCGCCGCGGAGACCACCTCTTCCAAAAGCCGCCTGTCGCCGTCCGCCTTCACGTGGTTGACGTCGTCAAGGTATATGCCTATATAATAGTCGTAGTTTTGCGGATCTTTATAGTAAACCTTTGCATCGTCGTACTGCCCTTCAAGGCAATATACGGCGGGCTGCCATATGAGCGCCTCCTTGTGCTCGGCGCAGTACATGTCAAAGGGGGTATCCCGCAATTTCCACCATTGGTGAGTCTTGCTCTCGTAGTCGGCAGGCTCTTCGCGGAGGTATGGTATGCCGTCCGTCCATAAATTTTCGTAAAAGCCCGTGACGTAAGTCATCCCGTCTATTTTTACGCTTTTAGGGTCGCTGTGGTCGTGCAGCAGCGAACACCCTGCAAACGCGGCGCACGCCGCAGCGCACAGCGCGCATGCCGCCGCACGCATGGCGGTAAATGCCTTGCTCTTCATATATCCCTCACTTTAAAAGGAGCAGCAGCACGGCGATGTCGGCGGGGTTTACCCCCGGTACGCGCGACGCCTGCCCTATGGACGCGGGGCGGACTTTATCCAGCTTTTCGCGCGCTTCCAGCCTCAGCCCGCTTATCTGCATATAGTCTATGTCGGGCGGCAGTTTGCGCTCTTCCAGCTTGCGTGCGCGCGCTATCTGGTCGAGCCCCTTTTTTAAATAGCCTTCGTACTTTATATATATCTCGGCGGACTGCGCCGCGCTCTCGTCTTCCCCGCACACTTTGCCGAACTGCTCTTCTATCTGTTTAAGGGTGACTCCGCGGCGGATAAAATCGGCATATGTCAGGGGCTTTTCCGTCCCGTCGAGCCCGAGTGAGCGCAAAAACCCGTCGGCGTCCGCCTGTGCGACGCGCCCGGAGAGCGCCTTAAGATCGTCTTCGTAGTTGCGCTTTCTTGCAAGGTACCGCTCGTAGCGCTCGCGCTTTACCAGCCCGCAGTCGTACCCCTTTTGCGTCAAACGGAAGTCGGCGTTGTCCTGCCGTATCTCCAGCCTGTGTTCCGCGCGTGAGGTCATCATGCGGTAGGGCTCGTCCGTGCCCTTTGTGACAAGGTCGTCTATCATCACGCCTATATATGCCTCGTCGCGCCTGAGTATCAGCGGCTCTTTCCCGCGTATTTTCAGGCTGGCGTTCAGCCCTGCCATCAGCCCCTGCGCAGCCGCCTCTTCGTAGCCGGACGTGCCGTTTATCTGCCCCGCGGTGTACAGACCTTCCACCTTTTTGGATTCCAGGGTGGGGTATACGTCCAGCGTGTCTATGCAGTCGTACTCTATGGCGTATGCGTAGCGCATTATGTCGCAGTCTTCAAGCCCGGCGACGGAGTGGTACATGTCCCTCTGCACGTCATGCGGGAGGGAGGAGGACATCCCCTGTACGTACACTTCCAAAGTGTCGCGCCCTTCGGGCTCCAGGAAAAGCTGGTGCCTCTCCTTGTCGGAAAAGCGCACTACTTTTGTCTCTATGGAGGGGCAGTAGCGCGGCCCGGTGGAGAGTATCGTGCCGTTGTACAGCGGCGAACGGTCAAGGTTTGAAAGGATTATTTCGTGCGTTTTGCCGTTCGTGTAGGTCAGGTAGCAGGGCAGCGCGTTTTTGACGGGGTGTTCGGTCATGTAGGAAAAGGGGAGGATGTCGTCGTCGCCGTACTGCACCTCGCACTCTTCAAAGCGGACGGTGCGCCCGTCCAGCCTTGCGGGGGTGCCCGTCTTGAACCTGCGCACCCTGTAGCCGAGCTCCGTAAGGTTTTTGGTGAGGGCGGTGGCGGGGGCGAACCCGTTGGGGCCGCTGCTCTGCTTTACCTCGCCGGTTATCGTTTCCGCATTTAAATATACGCCCGTGCACAGTATGGCGGCGCGGCAGCGCAGTATGCCGCCGTAGGTGGTCTTAACGCCGCATACCTTGCCGTTTTCGGTAAGTATTTCGGCGGCTTCGGCCTGCAATATGCGCAAATTATCGGTGTGTTCCAGCGTGCGCTTCATCTCCGTGTGGTAGGCGTGCTTGTCGGACTGGCACCTCAGCGATTGCACGGCGGCGCCCTTTCCCACGTTGAGCATGCGCATCTGCAGGGCGGTCTTGTCGGCATTTATGCCCATTTCGCCGCCCAGGGCGTCTATTTCGCGCACAAGGTGCCCTTTTGCCGTGCCGCCCACGGAGGGGTTGCACGCCATAAAGGCTATGCTGTCTAAATTCAGGGTCAAAACGGCGGTGTTCAGCCCGGTGCGCGCGCAGGCGAGCGCCGCTTCGCATCCGGCATGCCCGGCGCCGACTACCACGGCGTCGAACCGTCCTTCTTCAAATTTTAACATATGTCGTCCTTAAAAGTATATGCCCGAGCCGCGCTCAGGCATATCGAATGGTGATGATCGGGTAATATATGCGGGTCATTTTTTTAAAATGATGTTCTTTATGTCGTCTACGTCCTTGGCTATCCTGTCGTTGGTGCGGCACATCTCTTCCACCTTGTCGCGCGAATAGAGCACGGTGGTGTGATCCCTTCCGCCCAGCTCCTTGCCTATGGAGACGAGGGGGAGGGAGAGCAGTTCGCACATCAGGTAACAGCATATCTGGCGGGGTATGACGACCTCCTTCTTTTTGCTCTTGCCCGTTATGTCGGTATTGTTCACGTGGTAAAAGGAGGTCACCGCGGAGATTATAGCCTCGGGCGTGAGCTCCTCTTTGCCGCCTTCGGATACCGCCTCGCTCAGCGCCGAGCGCGCCAGCGCTATCGTTATGGGCACTTCGTGCAGGCGGGAAGCGAATATCACCTTCGTGAGCCTGCCTTCGAGCGTGCGCACATCGTCGCCGCTGTCCTTTGCAAGGAAGTTGAGCACGTCGTCTGGCACGATGCACTTCTTTTCAAACGCCTTGCGCTTTAAAATGGCTACCTTTGTCTCGTAGTCGGGGGGAAGTATGTCAAACAGCAGCCCGCCGGAAAAGCGCGTCTTCAGCCTCTCTTCCAGCGCGGCGAGCTCCCTCGGGGAGTGGTCGGAGGAGATGACTATCTGCTTGCCCTTGGATACGAGTTCGTTGAAGGTGTGGAAAAATTCTTCCTGCACCGCCTTTTTGTTTTCTATGAACTGTATGTCGTCTATGATAAGGACGTCCGCGGTGCGGTAGTGCTGCCTCAGTTTGTTGCTCTTGTCGCGCGTGTTGGGGCCGCGGCTTGCAAACATCGTGTCTATTATTTCGTTTACAAACTGTTCGCAGGTAACGTATATCACTTTAAGGTAGGGCTTTTCGCGCACTATCCTGTTGGCTATCGCCTGCATCAGGTGCGTCTTTCCAAGTCCCGTCCCGCCGTATATGAACAGGGGGTTGTACGTGCCCGCGGGGTCGCTCGCCACCGACTGCGCCGCCGCGTATACGTATTCGTTGCCGGGGCCGACCACAAAACTTTCAAAGGTGAATTTGGGGTCAAGGTTTTCGGGCGCGGAAAAAGCGGGCTCCTCTTCGGGGCCGTTGTACGCGTAGCCGTCGGCGCCCTCCACTTTAAGGCGGAAGTCGGAAAGCCCCACGTTGGCTTCCGCGATGGCTTCGCGCATCTTGTCCGCAAGGGTGCCCGTTATCATCTTTGCAAGGCTTTCGTTGGGCGCCTGCAGCACTATATTGCGCCCGTCCAGGTCTACGGGGACGAGCTTTTCGATAAAGGTGGTGTAGGTGATGTAGGATACGAGCTCGCGCATCTTTTCCTTTATCGGGTTGAATAAAAAATCGAAGTTTCCCTTTGGTGACATAAGTTTTGCTGAAAGTTCCTTTGAAATCAAAAAAAATTGTGGTATAATGTTTTAGTAAAAAATGCGCGAAGGCGCCGCGCCGCCGTTTTTTTGATTATACTACAAAACGCGGCAAAATGAAAGAGTTTTTTCAAAAAAATGCACATAAAAAATCTTACGCTTAAAAATTTCAGAAATTATTCCGACGAAAGTTTTACTTTTACGGACGGGCTCAACGTGCTCTACGGAAGGAACGCCCAGGGCAAGACCAACTGCGCGGAGGCGGTTTTTTACCTCTGCACGGGCGTATCCCCGCGCGCCAGAAGGGACAGGCAGCTCATAAAGCACGGCGAGCAGCGGGCAGAGATATCCGCCACGGCGTGCGGCAGGTACGGCGACGTGAACATCTCTGCATCCATATGGGAAAACGGGCGAGAGATAAGGGTGAACGGCAACAAGATATCCAAAAACGCCGACCTGCTGGGAAATATTTTCAGCGTGTTCTTTTCGCCTTCGGAACTGCGGCTGATACAGGACGGGCCGGACGAGCGTCGCAGGTTTTTGAACATATCCATATCGCAGCTGTCAAGGCCGTATTACACCGCGCTGCTGCGCTACAACAAGATACTCGAACAGCGCAACAACCTTTTAAAGGACAGGGATACGGGGCTGATATACGATACCCTTCCCGTGTGGGACGAACAGCTTTCAAAGTATGCGGCGGTGGTGGTAAGGCACCGTGCGGACTTTGTGGCGCGGCTCGCCCCCCTTGCCATGCAGGAGCATTTTACGCTTACCGACGGCGCGGAAGAGCTATCCGTCCGCCCGCAAAAGAAGTATTCGGGCAGCGATGAAGAGGTGAGGGACGTCATTTTTGACGAGCTGCGGCGCAACTACGAGCGCGACATACGCTTGGGGTATACCTCCTGCGGGCCGCACCGCGACGACCTGGACTTTGTGATAAACGGGCAGGACGCCAAAAACTTTGCCTCGCAGGGGCAGACGCGCACAGCGGCGCTCTCCGTAAAACTTGCCGAAATGGAGATATTCAAACAGCTTTCGGGCGAATATCCCGTGCTCATATTGGACGACGTGATGAGCGAACTCGACCTGCCCCGCCGCAAAAAGCTGGCGGAGCGCGCTCAGGGCATGCAGACCATACTCACCTGCACCCACGCCGAGCGAGTGCTGTGCGGCAGGCAGTCCAACAAGATACGCATAGAAGGGGGTGCCGTAAAAAGATGAGGGCGGACATGCACATACATTCATATTATTCCGACGGCATGCTCTCTCCTGCGGATATCGCCTGCGCGTGCGTAAAAAACGGCGTGGATGTCGCCGCGCTCACCGACCACGACAACATGAACGGCAGCGCGGAATTTGTAAAGGAGTGCGCCCTGCGCGGCATAAGGGGCGTAAAGGGGCTGGAAATTTCCGCCTATACGCAGGTGAAGGTGCACATTCTCGGCTACAATGTGGACGACGGTTGCGCGGAGTACGGGGAGTTTGAAAAATTTGTGTGCGACGGCGCCCTCTCCCGCACGGCGGAGATACTCTCCAAGCTCAAAAAGCGTGGTATCGGCCTCTCGTTCGACGACGTCATACGCGAAAGGAAGTGCCCGCACTCGCCCGTGCACACCATGTATATAGCGCGCGCCGCGGCAAGAAAGGGGTACGCCCCTTCGCCGGCGGCGTTCTATGCCGAAATGCTGGCTCCCGGCCGCCCCGCCTATTCGGACGCCGGCAGGCCGTCGCCCGAGTATGCCGTAGAGGTGATTAACGCCTGCGGCGGGTTTGCCTCGCTCGCCCATCCGGGCAGGCTGGAGCTCGCCCCGTCGGAGCGGTTTGCGCTTGCAAAGCGCCTTGCGGGGTGCGGGCTGCGCGGCATAGAAGCGGTGTATTCGGGGCATACTGAGGGGGAGACGGCTTACTTTAAGGAGATGGCCGCCAAACTTTCGCTCATCGTCACGGGCGGGTCGGACACCCACTATGCCGAAGGTTCTCGTTCGGTGGGTACGCCCCTGTTCCTGCCTTCGCAAGAGCTTTTGGCGGCGCTTGGAATAAATTGAAAGGCTTTATTTTTAAGACATTTGCCATATTTTCGGTATTGCCCGCGCTCGCCGCGGGCATATTTTTATGCGGCGGGGCGGGCGCAAAGCTGCCGCGCGGCACGTGCGTGTGCGGCGTGGACGTCGGCGGGCTCACGCGGGCGCGCGCCATAGGCGGCATCCGCGGCGAAATAGCCGCCGATATAGACAGGCACCCGCTGACTGTGACCTGCGGCGGCAGGGAATACGTCTACGGGTATCCCGAGGTCAATTTTAAAGACGACCTGCGCGCGGTGCTGTCCTCCGTGCGCCGCGCGGGCGTGTACGGCGCGCACATCGGCTACTATATGAACGGCTTGGATGAGGTTGTTTCGGGCATATGTGCCGCCGAATACCGCGAGGTGTACGCTCCTTCGGCAATATTCAATCCCGGGGACGGGCAGGCGTTTTGCTATGAAGAGGGGGCGGACGGCGCCGCGCCTTGCGGCGGGGAGCTCAAACGTGACATTCTCTCCGCGCTGTCGCAAAGGAGTGTAGGGGGTGCCTTCGCGCCCGTGCGCCTCGCCGTGGAAAGGGTGCCGCACGGCGGCAGTATGGCGCAGCTCAAAAGAAGGACGGCGCGCCTCTCCGCGTACACGACTTACTTCGACGGCGCAAACGTTCC
>CALVPV010000015.1 GCA_944353935.1 uncultured Clostridia bacterium
TGCAAAGTCAACCCCATAGGCAGCATAACCAAGGGCGAAAAGGGCGAAGAACTTGCCGAAATAGGCAAGATGGCGGAAGCCGGCGCCGTCGCGATATCCGACGACGGCAGGTCGGTGATGGATTCCAAGATAATGCGCCTTGCAATGGAGTATGCAAACGATTTCAACTTAAAGTGCCTCTGCCACTGCGAGGACGAGAACCTTGTGGACGGCGGCGTCGTCAACGAGGGGCTCAATTCCACCATAACGGGGCTCAAGGGCAGCCTGCGCGCGGCGGAAGATATAATGATAGCGCGCGAGATAGCCCTCTCCGAAAGTTTGAACATCCCCGTTCACATATGTCACGTGTCCACCTACAGCGGCATAGAACTCATACGCGGCGCCAAGGCGCGCGGCGTAAAAGTCACCGCAGAAAGCTGTCCCCATTACTTTTGGCTGACCGACGACGTGATAAGGGATTTTGATACCAACACCAAAGTCAATCCGCCCGTGAGGGAGGAGATAGACAGGCAGGCGGTTGTCGCCGCGCTCAAAGACGGCACGCTTGACTGCATCGTAACAGACCACGCGCCGCATGCCAAAAAGGATAAGCAGGTGGAATATTCCCTTGCCGCGTTCGGCATAAGCGGGATAGAGACCAGCTTTGCCCTCTCCTACACCAAACTCGTAAAGGACGGCGAGCTGACCCTTCCCGAACTTGCCGACAGGATGAGCGGTGCGCCCGCGCGCATCCTCGGGCTCGTCGGCGGCGAGATAAAGGAGGGGGCGCCTGCGGACATCACGATAGCCGACCTTGCGGCAAAGTATGTGATAGACGGCGAAAAGTTTATTTCCAAGGGCAAGAACACGCCCTTCAACGGAACGGAAGTTTACGGCAAGATAGCCTACACCATAGTGGACGGCGACATAAAATACGGCGCCTGAGCGTTGCGGCGCCGCCTACGGGAGAAAATATAAATTTTTAAGGAGCGGATATGATAGACAGACTCATAAAAAAGATAATCGATATGCAAAACCCCACCTGCGTGGGGCTGGATACCGGCTTTGAATATCTTCCGGACAACATGCGCGAAGATATGGCGACTTTTGAAGGCGCCGCCGAGGCAATAACCGAATTCAACATGAACATAGTAGACAAGATCAGCGACATCGTTCCCGCCATAAAGGTGCAGGTCGCCTACTATGAGATGTACGGCTATGAGGGGCTCAAGGCGTTCAACTATACCATAAACTATGCGCTCGGCAGGGGCATGATAGTCATTGCCGACTGCAAGCGCAACGACATAGGCTCCACCGCGGCCTGCTATGCCAAGGCGTTCCTCGGCAGTACGCGCATCAACGAAAAGACCATGCGCGCCTTCCCCGCGGACATGCTCACCGTCAACGGCTATCTCGGCACGGACGGCATCGCCCCCTTCGTGGAGGAGTGCAAGGCTTGCAACAAGGGCGCGTTCGTGCTCGTCAAGACATCCAACCCCTCCAGCGGGGAAATTCAGGATCTCGTGCTGGAAAACGGCAAAAAGGTGTACGAGCATATGGGCGACCTCGTTGCGGAGTGGGGCAAAGACCTCATCGGCAAGTACGGCTATTCGGATATCGGCGCCGTCGTGGGCGCCACCTATCCCGAACAGGGGGCGGAGCTCAGAAAGCGCCTTAAAAACACATTCTTCCTCATCCCGGGCTACGGTGCGCAGGGCGGCTCCGCGGAGAGCATCAAGGGCTGCTTTGACGAGCGCGGCCTGGGCGGCATCGTCAACAATTCCCGCGGGATAATCTGCGCGTATAAAAAACCCCGTTACAGCGGCATGAGCTATTACGAAGCCGCCCGTGCGGCATGCCTCGATATGAAGGAAGACCTGTTGAAGACCTTGAAGGTCATCGGAAAGTAAGTCGATGAAAGAACTTCTCGCAACGATAAAAGAAAATAAAAAGATAGCCGAAGGCATTTGGGCGATAACGCTCACTTTGCCCGAAAAAGTCGGCAAAATAAAGGGCGGGCAGTTTGCCAACCTGTCCGTCGGGGACGATTCTTTTCCCCTTAAAAGGCCTCTCGGCATATGTTCGGTGCAGGGCGACGACATCACCCTCTGCTATCAGCTCAAGGGTGACGGCACCCGCAGGATAGCCGAAAAAAAGGCGGGTGAAAAGCTCTCCGTCCTTTTGCCGCTCGGCAACGGCTTTGACCTCGGCGACGCAAAAAATATCGCCGTGATAGGCGGCGGCGTGGGCATCTTCCCGCTCGCCGCGGTGGTGGAAGAACACCTCGGCAAAAGGAACTTTTATTCCTATATAGGCTTTCGTTCCGCAGGCTACGCCTGCCTTGAAGACATGTTCGCAAGGGGCGGCAGGCTTACGGTGGCGACGGACGACGGCAGCATCGGCTTCAAGGGCAACGCCGTGCAGGCGTTTTTAAACGACTATAAAAACATAGGCGCCGACCTCATCATATCCTGCGGCCCGCCCGTCATGCTCCGCGCGCTCAAGGCGGCGCTTGCAGGGCACGGCATCGCCACAAAGTGCCTCGTCTCGCTGGAAGAGCGCATGGGATGCGGCATAGGCGCATGCCTCGTGTGCGTATGCAAAAAGGCGGACGGCGGCAATGCCCGCGTCTGCAAGGACGGGCCGGTATTCGGCATAGAAGAGGTGGAGCTCTGATGGCGCGCCAGGTGATCGCCCGCAGGAACGGCAGTTCGCTCGTCATGGATATAGTGCTGGCATCCGTCGGCGGGGCGGCGCTCATATACCTCTTATATATGTCGTGTACGGCAAAAGATACCGGCACGATAGTCATGGGCGCGATCGTCTCGGCAATAGCCTGCGCGGTGGCGGTGTATTATTCCGTGCGCGCCTTGCTTGCCGCGCGCACCCCGAGCGAGGCGCTGTCGGTGAGCGGGCAGGACGTGTTTATAAACGGCGAAAAGTATTCCGTTGCCGATATCTCCGCGACCGAACTCAAAGAGCGCCGCAAATCGGCGGGCGAATTTTCCTGCGGCGACATATATGTATATTTCAAGGGCGGAAAGAGGGCTGTCTGCCGCGGCGTTGCGGATGCGCGCAACAGCTACAAAAAATTCTGTTCGCTCATAGGCGGCAGTAAAAAAGGTTAAAGGTATTAAAATGGCTCAGTTATCTGTTAAAATATGCGGCGTCGGCTTTTCCAACCCCGTGATAGCCGCAAGCGGCACGTTCGGCTTCGGCAGGGAGTACAACGAGCTTTACGATATCTCCGCCGCGGGCGGCGTGAGCACGAAGGGGCTGACGTTGGAGCCGCGCCCCGGCAACCCCGTCCCCAGGATAGCCGAAGGTAAGAGCGTCATCTTAAACGCCGTCGGGTTGATGAACCCCGGCGTCGAAGAATTTATAAAAAACGACCTCTCGTGGCTGAAGTCCAAAACCACGGTCATAGCCAACGTCGCGGGGCGCACGCTGGAAGATTATCAGGGTATATGCGCGCGTTTGGACGGCATCGTCGATATGATAGAGCTCAACATCTCTTGCCCCAATGTGCGCGCGGGCGGCATGGCGCTCGGCATAAAGCCGCAGAACGTGGAGGAGGTGACGAGGCTGTGCAAAGCGGCGCTCAAAACCACCCCGCTTATAGTAAAACTTTCGCCCAATGTGGAGAGCATAGCCGTAAACGCGCGCGCTGCCGAAAGCGGCGGGGCGGACTGCATCTCGCTCATCAACACGCTGACGGGCATGGTCGTTGACATAGAGAGGCGCAGGCCGGTCATAGCCAACAATACGGGCGGCGTGTCTGGCGCGGGCATAATGCCCATAGCGCTGCGCATGGTGTACGAGGCGGCTCACGCTGTGGATATCCCCGTGATAGGCATGGGCGGCATAACCTGCGGCAAGGACGCGATCGCCTTTATGATGGCGGGCGCAAGGGCGGTGCAGGTGGGCACGGCGAACTTTACGGACAGCTACGCCATCCCCCGCATAGTCCGCGAAACGGACGAATGGCTGGACGCGCACGGCATTGCCGACGTGAACGATATAGTGGATACGCTAAAATTAAATTGAAAGGCGCAAAAAACGGCGCGGAACAAACAGGAGGCAGTTATGGAACTTACGTACAAGCAGCGTTTTATCAGGTTTATGGTGGAAAACGGCGTGCTGACATTTGGTGAATTTACGCTCAAAAGCGGCCGCAAGGCGCCCTACTTCATAAATACGGGCAACTACAAGACGGGCGCGCAGCTCGCCCGCCTCGGCGAATATTATGCCGAGTGCATAGCGGAGAATAAAATAGAGGGCGAAACGCTTGTAGGCCCCGCGTATAAGGGCATCCCGCTTGCCGTGGCAACGGCGGTCGCGCTCTGGAACAATCACAATAAGGATCTCAACTATTGCTTTGACCGCAAAGAAGTCAAGGATCACGGCGAGGGCGGCATGTTCGTCGGCAAGCAGTTAAAGGACGGCGAAAAGGTCATCCTCATAGAGGACGTCATGACTTCGGGCAAGGCGCTCAGGGAAATGCTCCCCAAGCTCGCGGCTGCCGCAAACGTGCAGGTGACGGGCATGGTCATAAGCGTGGACAGGCAGGAAAAGGCGCTCGGTTCCGAACTTTCCGCCGTGCAGGAGGCGTATAAGGAATTCGGCGTAAAGGTGTACTCCATAGTGACGATGCAGGATATAATCGACGCCATAGAGGGCGGCATCATAGAGGGGAAGCAGTACCTTGAAAAGATGAAGGAATATCGCTCCGTATACGGTGCCTAAATTTGTAAGTCTGTTGAATTTGACATAAAAAGCGCGTAAAAACAGGGCAAAATGCCGTTTTTACGCGCTTTTTTACAGTGTGCCGAATGTATATCCGTTGCGTTTGTAGTATTTTATTATGCGCTTGGTCGCCTCCGGCGTGGACGTCTTGTTTGTGGAATCGTGTGAAAGCAGCACAATGTCGTTGCGCCCCGCAGAAGTCTCCACGGCGTTTTTAAACAGGCCGTCCGCGTCCGCCGCGGGCTGTTCCGCGTCGCGCATGCTGGCGTTCCAGTCCACGTATTTCATCCCGTGCGCCGTCACGGCGGACTTTAACCGCTCGTCCAGCCCGTGTGAACCTCCCGGAAAGCGGTAAACTTTAGCCCGTTTGCCCGTGATGCGCTCTATCACGTCGTTGCACCTCTCTATATCGGCTATAAGGGCTTTGGGCGAACGGTAAATGTCGCTGTATCGGTGGGAGTATGAATGCACCGCAACGGTGTGGCCGCTGTCGGACTCCCGCTTTACAAGGTAGTCGCGCGTCTCCGCCTGGCAGCCTATTATAAAGAATGTCGCCTTTACGTTCTCGCTGTCTAAAATATCAAGTATTTTAGGCGTCACCCTGTCGCTCGGGCCGTCGTCGAACGTAAGGTATACGGTCTTTCGCGGCGTCCGCGAATCGGCGAGCGCGAACGTCTGGCGTGCTGCGCTGCCCGCCCCGTAAGCTATCCACAGCACGGCAAAAGCTACGGCAAGTATCGCCGCCGCGGCTGCAAAATATTTCCTGTTCATATAAGTAATAATGTGCAGAAAATTTTAAAATAATTGCGCCGCGAAAATATTTGCCGGAATATTTATGCCTCGCGTTTAAAGGCGGCGCCGCGGCGCATACTGTTTGTATCGGAGGTAGATATATGAAACTCAACAGCGGCGATTATGCTCCCCGCAGCGGAGCTTACAAGGTGGTGGACAGCCAAGGCAAAACGGTAAACAAGATATATATCGCGGAGGGCGAAACAATGCCTCCCACACAGTCCGGCGGCTGCCATTACGAATTTGACGAATGACCGGCGGCATAGAAAGAGGAAGCTGCCTTCGCCTTGAATTTTTACAGGGCGGGCAGTACCAAAAACCGAGGGAACAGAAAAATCTGTCCCCTCGGTTTTTGTCTTTGATGTGCGAAAAAGTCGCGCTTACAAGTGCTTGTGCAAGAAAAAACAGCGGTAAATATCTGGATACTTTCTAAGATATTGTTTTTATTTCTCCCAGATCACTCAGAATTTTTTCGCACTCGGGTTTAAAAATGTTTCTTTTATCTACGAGTATGGGCATCAGCTTTCCGATAAGTTCGGCGTTTGCTTCAACAATCGGCTTTGCTCTTTTATAGCAATAGTCAATTATTTTATCGAACTCGTCATTAATTTTATTCAGTTTTTCCCGGGTATATTCAATGTCGTCGTTGCGGCCGCTCGTATACCTTAATGCCAGGCCCATCAGTCCGTCTCTCGACATGCCCAAAAGGATACAATCCACCGTGGTGAGCAGACAATATGTATTATTGTAAAGTTTTTTCAGTACTACTTCCTCGGCGACGTAACCTCCTATGAGCGCACAAATGGCATTAAGATAGTCTGATTTTGTGTAGTAGAAGTTGAAATCCTCATCATCTTCATCCTCATCGTCATATTCGTCGTCATCCTCATTGTCATAGTTTCTGTCGCGGAACCCTATGCCGCTATTTTTCAGAGTTTCATCGTCTGATTTTATTTCAAAATCAATGCCGTCTTCATCGTCGAAGTCGTCGTCATATCGGCTTATCGCCGCATTGAAGTACAGGTTGCAGACCGTATCATTGCCAAGCCGCAACAGATAATCACCGGAATTTAAGCTACGCGCAACTATAAAGCAACCTATGTTGCGGCAGGCATTTATCAGATCGGCCTGTGTGGGTATTTTACGCGGTAAATCTTCCGACTTGCTTTCAAGTATGCGCTCTTTGATCAGCTTTTCTGAAATAAAACCGTTTCCGTCCGACTGTAAAACACATTCGTTTACCAATGTTTCGAGTGCGGCGCACGAAAAACCGGTGCACAGTTTTGCAAGTTCTTCCATTGTCATCTCAAATGTGCAGCTCGTCTTTCCCGCATAAAATCTGAGTATCTCCACGCGCGAAGGGTAATCGGGCGGGCCGATATGTATTTTCTTGTCGATCCTGCCGGGACGGACGAGGGTGGCGGGCAGATTTTCGTAGTCGTTGCAGGTCGCAACAAAAATGAAATTCTTATTGCTGTTCATGCCGTCGATAAGGGTGAGAAGTTGCGCAAGAATGGCTTTTGAGTGGTCGGAGTAGTATTCTTCGCTTACGTTAGGCAGCACTTTGTCCATTTCGTCAAAGAAAATCATCGTCGGTTTGCTGCATTTGCGCGCACTTTCAAAGGCCTTCTTAATTCTTTTCAGCAGAGAGCTTTTATCCGCCAGATTGCCAAGGTCTATGCTTATCATTTCAAGATTGCATATACTTGCCATTACTTTGGCGAACAATGTTTTGCCCGTTCCCGTTTCGCCGTAAAAAATTATACCTTTTGGTAGTTTTGCTCCGCGCGCCAAGTACATATCCCTGTTATTTATTATTTCGCAAAGCCTTTTAAGTTCCTCTTTTTCCTGCGCATAGCCTGCTACATCCGTTAATTTGCAATTCATGTTTTTACCTCCGTAAATTTGTTTGTAGTTCCATTTTACACCATCTGCATATAAGTGTAATACCGCAAAATGTTAAATATTTTTGACCCCTTTTTTATGCTTGCGTTTAGCTCAATTTGCTTGATTTATGACCCCTTTTAGGGTACAATAAAATAAACGGAGGGAGATTTATGGATGAAAAAATAAAGATCAGTGCGTCAAAATCGGTGTACGAACTTTTAAAAAAGGACTGTGAAGATTTCAAAATAACCAAGCCTGACGGTTCCCCTAACATGAATGCGTTTCTGAATGGCATAGTTTCTAATTACTATGAGGAGTTTTCCGGCGCGGAAGAAAAATTGCGCGACGAGGTCAGAAAGGCCGTCGAAATAGTGCCTGACCGCTATCGTGAGTCGGTGTTTCTGAATACATTGAAGATACTTACTAAAAAGCAGTCGGATAGTGATAATAAACAAAGTGAGGTCTTTGCTTTCAAGCCGACAAGGAATGCGGAAAAGGCGGTAATATACATAGAAACCTTACTGTTACAAAATGAATCGCTCTCTTCGTATTACAGAAGATTGTTTACCGCCTATTCGCGTAAGACGAAGAACGAGCGCGAGAAAATACTCTTCAAAGAAAATTATACTCTTTTGATGAAAGCGGTTAAAAAGGGAGTAAAGGTGTGCATTTCTTTTGCGAACGACAATGTTATAAAGGGTGCATCAGTTTATACTGTATGCGCGGCAAAGGAGGAGCTTTTCAATTATGTGCTTTTCTATAACGGCAAACAGAATGTTACGGCAAGGCTCGCCTCGGTAAAAACAGTAGCTTTGCTTGCCGAAAAAAGCGAAATTCCTGAAGATAACGTTGCGCTGTTTAAGCGGCAAGTGGAGTGTGCTCCGCAGTATCCCATGTATAATACCGACAGAGAGCCTATAAAAGTACAGCTTACAGAAAAGGGGAAAGAACTATTCAAAAAAATTTATCTGTATCGGCCGACGCCTGTTGGTGTTGAAGGCGATATATATACATTTAATTGTTCGGCAAATCAGCTTCTGTATTACTTTGAACGTTTCGGCGACAGTGCAATCATTCTCTCTCCAAAAAAACTCGGCATTTTTATGCGTAACTATTACTATTTTGCCTATAAAAAATACAAGACGCTTTACAGCAGGGATTGAAGAATGAAATTAATAATATAGAACCATGTAAAATGGTACATAAGAATCGCATTCACAACTGTCCCGATTCAGGTGTTCAGATTATTAAGATGACTCAGACGGAGTTGCCGGCCGGACTCGAACCGGCGACCAGTTGCCACCCAAAAAAATTTCGCTTCGCTTCAATTTTTTGGGGGTCCCGTACAATATAATCGGCAGGTCTTACGGTTCTTGCTTAAACAATGTCAACAAAAAAAGAAGAAGGAAAAAATCCTTCTTCTTTTTCGTGGAGCTACTGGCCGGATTCGAACCGGCGACCTGCTGATTACGAATCAGCTGCTCTACCAGCTGAGCCACAGTAGCACGTATATATACTATGTTCGGTTGTGGTCGTATTATCATAACACGCATACGACTTTATTATTATAGCAGAATTTCATAAATTTGCAAGCGTTTTGTTGCCTGTAATACAACATATTTTTTGATTATGCGAATAAAATACGGTATGAATGTAAAAACGCTGCCGCATCGGTCTTCCGTCCGCATCTGCGCCGCCTTTTTGTCGGTTTTCGCTGCAATTTTTATCTGCCTTTGTTCCTGTGCCGCAGATTCCATAAGGTATCGGGTAAGGTACTACATAGTATACTGTTATGCCCTTGCGGCGGGCGAAAGCGGCGCGTATGCCGATGTGATAAAGGGGGAGGGCGGCGCGGGGTATATGCTCTCTTACGGCGGCAAAACGTATGCCTGCGCGGCGTGCTATGTTCTGCACGGAAAGGCAGAAGCGCGCGCGGCGGCACTCACCGCGCGCGGCTTGAAAAGCGGAGTGTTGGTCGCGGAGAGGACGTCCTTCCCGCTTACAAATTACAATGCGGAGCGCAACGCAAAATTATATGCCGCAAATCTTTCCGCGCTGGACGGCGCCGTGCGTATTGCGGGCGACTGTACGGAATTTTTGGAAGGCGGAGGAGGTACGGGTAAGGCGAGGGCGAATATGCGGCTTGTCGCCGACGAACTTGATGCGCTTTTGCAGGAAAACCGTTCCGACTGCTTTACCTCCGCTTTGGCGGAACTTGTGGCGATGGCTGAGGAGTGTGCCTACGGCGAGGCGCTGCTCGTGCGCGAGCTCTTGTACTTTCAGCTCGCTGCGGCTGACGCCGTTTTAAATACCGTCCTCACCTGACCTTATCGGCGGTACGGAGGCGGCGCCTATATGGCGCCGCCTCCGTATTTTTCATGTAAATTTTGTGCCGATTTTTGCCAAAATTCTAATTTTTAAAGTACTATGCGTGATATAATTGCCGATTTTATCGGTATATTTAATGGATTTTGCCGAATATTGCCGCGCGTTCTATTGCGGCTTCGATCTGTCTGTTGCCGCTTCGCACGGCGCTCTCTTCAAGGTTTTTTATCAGCGCGGGCGAATCCATCGTGCAAAATATTTCGTCCGTCAGCTTCTCGGGCGTAAGGTCGCGTTCGCGCAGCACCCTGCACAGCCCCAGCTTTTTAAAGTAGAGGGCATTTTTCACCTGGTCGCCGCGGGATGCGCCGTTTTCAAGCGGGATGAACAGCGTGGGTATTTTGCAGGATATCAATTCGAAGGCGGAGTTGGAACCCGCCCTTGCCACGGCCATGTCGGCGCACGCATACGCAAGCCCCATTTCTTTTACGTATTCCCGCTGCACATAGCCCGTTACGTTGCTCTTTATAAGGTTGCCGCGCCCGCAGATGTGCAGTATGTTGTACTTTTCGCATATGCGCGGCGCGGCGGCGCGCACCGCCTCGTTTATTTTTTTAGAGCCGCTGCCTCCGCCGAACACGAGCACCGTCTGCCGCGCGTCCAGCCCGAATTTTTCCATTGCGCGCACGCGGCTGCCCTTTGCCGCTTCGGCCCTTATCGGCGGGCCGCAATATATGCCGCGCGCAAACTTTTCCGCCGTTTCGGGGAAGGAGGTCAGCGTTGCAAGCGCAAAGCGCGAAATTACTTTGTTCGCGAGCCCCGCGCTCAGGTCGCTCTCGTGCGTAAGTACGGGTATGCCCAGCTTTTTTGCCGCAAGCGCAGGGGGAAGGGAGGCGTATCCGCCCTTGCAAAACAGCAGGCAGGGCGTGTGTTGCTCAAGTATCTCCGTGGCGCATGCCACGCTCTTTTTGAGCCTCGGCAGCAGCGTAAGGTTGGGCTTTATCTTTCCGCGCACAAGTTTTGGCGCCTCAAATCGGAAAAAAGGATAGCCCTCCGCGCAGACTATGCTCCGCTCTATGCCGTCCGTGCCCATGTACGCCACGTTGTATTTTTTTTCTAAGGCGTGCATCAGCGCTATGTTGGGCATCACGTGCCCGGCGCTGCCTCCGCCGCAGAACATTATCGTCTTCATACAATTAGTTTATTTTATTCCGCGGCATTATATGAGCGCGGCGGCATTTTATTGTGCTTGGGTTTTGTAACGTTACTCGCTTTACGGGCACATTATTTTTTGTTTAGGGTTGACATCCGCCGCTTTTCGGTGCTAAAATATATATGGATATGGATGCTGTTTACATTGTTTCTATAGTCACCGGTTCGGTAATGGTGGCGCTTTTGATGATATGTTTTTACGTGCTCGCAAAGCAGCGCAGGCTGGATGAGCTTTTGCGCGCCGAACGGGATGCGGTCTATTCCGACCCGCGCCTTGCAAAGATGGAGTACGACATCGCCTTTTACGACGACGAACTGCCCGTGCCCCGCGTACCGGGGGAGGACAAGCAGGTGACGATAGACGACGTCATCGGCGCGGACGAAGAGCCGCTCTCCGCGGGCGAAAGCGCCATTTTCACCAAGGCGGACGACGGCATGGAAGAAATTTCCGGACATTACGAACCTGAAGATCAGTAAAAATTGCGGGCTCTGCCCGCATTTGCCTTATTTTAAGAGGGAGAACTTGCTTTTTGATGGAACTTGAAATTTTAAACGGCGTACACGTTATGTTCCACGGCGTCGTGTGGCTCAACTATACGATGAAGTACATCTCTGCCCTTGCCGCGGGCGGGGCGATAAGCATAGCGGCGTGCGCTATCCTTCTTCTGTTCAAAAAAACGCGGCAGTGCGGGCTCGCGCTTGCCGTTGCGCTCGTCCTGGACGTGCTCGTGGTGAACGTCCTGCTCAAAAACATAGTGGGGAGGGAGCGCCCGTGGACGCACGAAGAGCTTGCGTGGACGCAGGACTTCTATTCGCGGTACGGCATAGAACTTTCGCTCGACTACTGTTTCCCGTCCGGGCACACTGCGGTGACGTTCTGCGCGGCGGCGGTGCTCGTCATTTTTTACAGGGCAAAGGCCGTTCCCGCGGTCGTCCTCGCGTTTTTAATAGGGCTCTCCCGCATATACCTTGCGGAACATTACGTCACCGACGTGGCGGCGGGCATCGTCATAGGCACGCTCTGCGGCGTCGCCGGGTATTTTTTGTACAAGGTATTAAAAGCCCGCGCGCTCGCGTTTTACGGCGCGCACCGCTATGCCTTTAAGGCGCGAATGTTCCGCGTGTCTTTGCCTCGTTCCCGCAAAAGGCGGGGCAAGTTTATAAGCCTGTTTATATAATTTATAAGCCTGTTTATATAATGTATATACGGCGCCCCTTTCCGCGCTTAAAAACAGCGCCGGCACAGGGCGCTGTTTTTAACTTTCAAAACGCATTGTCAGCTGCCTTCCCGCAACGGGGAAAGATATGGTAAAGCTGCCGTTTTCTATAATTATCGGCTGTTTTGGCATAAACCCCGCCGCGCCGCAATCGGCGTAAAATTCGCCCGTCTTTTGGTCGTAGGTGTACCCGCATCTGTATTCGTGCGGCTTTCCGCCCTTCAGTTTGTATTCGGCAAGCATCTCGTCCCTGTCTTCAAGCGTTATGCGTATATAGTCGAATTTGTCGGACATCTCAACGCCGCCGTAATTCAGGCGGGTGCATTCGTACCTTGCGATGTAGGGGTGGGTCAGTTCCTTTAAAGAGCTCTCCGCGTCTGTCGTGCAGGAGCAAAACAATGCGCATGCCGCCGCAACGGGCACCGCGCAGGCGGTGATATACTTTTTCATAGATACAGTATGCCGCATAAGCGGCGTTTTAAACGTAAAAACGGCGGAGCAAATGCTCCGCCGCAAAATTTTATTTTGTTTTACGCCTTGCCTATGCAGCCGAATATCTCCATCTTTTCCTTGACGGTATCCTTTATCGCCTGCACGCCGGGGGCAAGCAGCTTTCTGGGGTCGAAGCCCTTGCCTACAAGGTCTTTGCCCTCTTCAACGTATTTCCTCGTTGCTGCGGCAAATGCAAGCTGGCATTCGGTGTTTACGTTTATCTTGGCAACGCCGAGCGAGATAGCCTTTTTGATCTGGTCGGTGGGTATGCCCGTGCCGCCGTGGAGCACAAGGGGCATCGCGCCTACTTTTTCTTTGACTGCCGCAAGCGTCTCAAAGGAGAGGCCGGGCCAGTCTGCGGGGTACTTGCCGTGTATGTTGCCTATGCCGGCAGCCAGCATCGTAACGCCGAGGTCGGCTATCTTTTTGCACTCGTCGGGGTCTGCGCATTCGCCCCTGCCTATAACGCCGTCCTCTTCGCCGCCTATGGCGCCCACTTCGGCCTCAAGGCTCATTCCCTTTTCTGCGCATACCTTTACAAGTTCTTTGGTCTTTTCTATGTTTTCCTCTATGGGGAAGTGAGAACCGTCGAACATTATGGAAGAGAAGCCTGCCTCTATGCACTTGTAGCAGCCTTCGTATGTGCCGTGGTCAAGGTGAAGGGCAACGGGTACCGTTATGTTCATCTCTTCTATCATGGACTTTACCATTGCGGCTACCGTCTTAAAGCCCGTCATGTACTTGCCCGCGCCTTCGGAAACGCCTAAAATTACGGGCGCGTTGAGTTCCTGTGCAGTTGCAAGTATGCTCTTTGTCCATTCAAGGTTGTTGATGTTGAACTGGCCTACCGCGTATTTGCCGTCCCTTGCTTTTTCAAGCATCTCTTTTGCCGAAACTAATCCCATGTTAACCTCCGGAAAGTGTATGGCCGCCTGTGGCGGCTTTCATTTTTATTGACATAGACATTATAATGCATGCGGCGGTAAAATTCAAGCGCTTTTATAAATTTGTTACAAAAATAGCGAAAAACGTTTTGCGGCATTGGATTGCGGGTATATAATCATTGTTGAAAAATTTTATCAAGGAGCGATTTTATGCGTGACGAAAGACTCAACAAACTTGCGGACGGCCTTGTAAATTACTCCGTCCACCTTGAAAGGGGGGAGAAGGTCTTCATAGAAGCAATCGACGCCCCCGAAGAATTTGTATGCGCCCTGCTTGAAAAGGTATATGCGGCGGGCGGCATACCCTATGTAAAGCTCGGCGCGAACCGTATCCAGCGTTCGCTGCTTATGGGCGCAAGCGAAGAGAGCATAAAAAAGCTTGCAGAATACGACAAGTATATAATGAATGATATGGACGCGTACATCGGCGTGCGCGGCTTTAAAAACAACTTTGAACTTTCTGACGTGCCCGAGGACATCTCTGCGGAATATCAGCGTTCGTTCTTCTTCCCCGTACACCACGAGATAAGGGTGAAGAAGACCAAGTGGGTAATTCTCCGTTTCCCCACGGACGCAATGTCCCAGCTTTCGGAAATGTCCACCGAAAAGTTTGAAGATTTCTTCTTCAACGTATGCACTCTCGACTATGCAAAGATGTCCCGCGCGATGGACGGGCTTGTGGAGCTTATGAACAAGACGGATAAAGTCCGCCTTGTCGCAAAGAATACAGATATAACCTTCTCCATAAAGGACATACCCGCAGTCAAGTGCGCGGGCGACAGAAACATTCCCGACGGCGAGGTGTACACCGCACCCGTAAAAAACAGCGTAAACGGCGTAATCACCTACAACGCGCCCACCATGAACGGCGGCAAGAAGTTTGAAAACATTTCGCTCACGTTCAAAGACGGCAAGATAATAAAGGCCACCTGCGACGGCGACGACGAGGCTCTCAACAAGGTATTCGATACCGATGAGGGCGCGCGCTATGTCGGCGAGTTTGCAATCGGCGTCAATCCCTATGTTACAAAGCCCATGCTCGACATTCTCTTCGACGAGAAGATATCGGGCTCCATACACTTCACGCCGGGCTGCTGCTATGACGAGGCGTGGAACGGCAACCAGAGCGGAGTGCACTGGGACCTTGTGCTTATAATGACTCCCGAATACGGCGGCGGCGAAATCTGGTTCGACGATGTGCTCATAAGAAAGGACGGAATGTTTGTTCTTGACAGCTTAAAGGCACTCAACCCCGAAAACCTCAAATAAACTGTTGACTTGAAAAAAAGTATTTGATATAATATTATCGGATTTGGGGCAGAGGGCAAGATCTGCTTCAAAATCTGCAATAAAACTCAGTTTAAATTAAATTTTTATTAAATTCGGAGGAATACAAACATTATGGCAAACGTAAAAGTTGCAATCAACGGTTTCGGCCGTATCGGCCGCCTTGCTTTCAGGCAGATGTTTGATGCCGAAGGCTATGAAATCGTGGCAATCAACGATTTAACCAGCCCCAAGATGCTGGCTCACCTTTTAAAGTATGACTCGGCACAGGGCAGATATAAGTATGCCGAAACTGTTACCGCAGGTGAAGATTCCATCACCGTAAACGGCAAGACCATCAAAATCTATGCCGAAAAGGATGCAGCTAACCTTCCCTGGAAGGACCTCGATGTAGATGTAGTGCTTGAGTGCACCGGTTTCTACACCTCCAAGGAAAAGGCTTCCGCACACATCAAGGCCGGCGCCAAGAAGTGCGTTATTTCCGCACCTGCAGGCAACGACCTTCCCACCGTGGTATTCAGCGTTAACGAAAAGACCTTAAAGGCTTCCGATACCGTTATCTCCGCTGCAAGCTGCACGACCAACTGCCTTGCTCCCATGGCAGATACCCTCAACAAGTTCGCCAAGATAAAGAAGGGCTACATGACCACCATACACGCCTACACCGGCGACCAGATGGTACTTGACGGCCCTCACCGCAAGGGCGATTTAAGGCGTGCAAGGGCTGCCGCCGTTAACATCGTTCCCAACAGCACCGGCGCCGCAAAGGCTATCGGCCTTGTTATCCCCGAACTCAACGGCGTGCTCGACGGCTGCGCACAGCGCGTTCCCGTACCTACCGGTTCGCTCACCCAGCTCATCGCCATCTGCGAAGGCGAAGTTGACGCAAAGAGCGTTAACGCCGCTATGAAGGCTGCTGCTTCCGCGTCCTTCGGCTACACCGAAGAAGAGATCGTTTCTTCCGATATCGTAGGCATGACCTATGGCTCTCTCTTCGATGCCACCCAGACCAAGTGCATGCCCATGGGCGACGGCACGACCCTTGTAAAGGTCGTTTCCTGGTACGACAACGAAAATTCGTATACCTCCCAGATGGTTCGTACAATCAAGTATTTCGCCGAGCTCAAGTAATTTTATATCAAAAAAAGTACAAGCCCGCAGGTTTCCTGCGGGCTTGTAAAGATTAAAGAGGATATATGGAAACAAAAGAATTATGGAGCTGGATAATAAACTATTATAAAGACAATCCGCAGGACGTAAAGACTGTTCCGGTAAATAAAAATATTTCAGGAAAGTGGTTTTATGTCTATGTAGAGAATAATGGCTTATATGTGGAAAGCGGCAAAGAGCATCCTGATAAGTCAAACATAACTGGTCGCAGACGCTTGCAAGAAAATGACTTGGAAACAATCTATCGGTTATATAATGATAGGAAAAAGAGTAGGCAGACAAGTCGTGAGGCGCAGGAAGCTACGCGTAATTCTTCATATTGGTATGGCATCTTTAATGCAATGGGCTTATAACTAAAAATAAGTGCTGTCCGCGCACTGCGGACAGCACTTATTACTTTTATGCAAACAAAGTGAGGGTCATACGTTGAATCTGAACAGCACTACGTCGCCGTCCTTTATAACGTAGTCCTTGCCCTCGCTGCGGACTTTGCCCTTTTCGCGCGCGCCGTTGTAGCCGCCGCACTCCAAAAGCGTTTCGTAGTCCACGACCTCCGCGCGTATAAAGCCGCGCTCGAAGTCGCTGTGTATCTTGCCCGCCGCCTGCGGCGCTTTGGTGCCCTTTACTATAGTCCAGGCGCGCGTCTCCTTTTCGCCCGCGGTGAGGTAGGAGATGAGCCCCAAAAGCTCGTAGCTCTTTTTTATCAGCCTGTTGAGCCCGCTCTCTTCAAGCCCGAGCTCCTCCAAAAACATCGCGCTGTCTTCGGGCGCCATCTGCGAAAGTTCCTCTTCGGTCTTTGCGCATATCACAAGCACTTCGCTGCCTTCCGCCTTTGCGTAGTCCTTTACTTTTACGACGTTGGGTATCTCGTCCTCCGGCTTGCCCATATCCATTTCGGAGATGTTTGCCGCGTATATCACGGGCTTGTCCGTGAGCAGGAACAGGTTGTCCATAAAGGGCTGTTCCTCTTTGGAACATTCAAACAGCCTTGCGGGCTTTTCTTCGCCCAAAAAGGCGTTCAGCCTCTCCAAAAACGCGTATTCCGCCGCGGCTTCCTTGTTGCCGCCCTTGGCGGTGTTGCGTATCCTGTCTTCGCGCTTTGCAACGGCTTCGATATCGGCAAGTATCAGCTCCAGCGTTATGGTCTTTATGTCGGCGATGGGGTCTATCTTGTTTGAAACGTGCGTCACGTTGGCGTCTTCAAAGCAGCGCACCACGTGCACTATGGCGTCGCATTCGCGTATGTGCGAAAGGAACTTGTTGCCCAGCCCCTCGCCGTGAGAAGCACCCTTTACGAGCCCGGCGATGTCTACGAATTCCACTACGGCGGGCGTGACTTTTTTGCTCGCATAGAGTGCAGCGAGCTTATCCAGCCGCTCGTCCGGCACGGCAACTATGCCCACGTTGGGTTCTATGGTGCAGAAGGGGTAGTTGGCTGCCTCTGCGCCGGCATGAGTTATTGCATTGAACAGGGTGGACTTGCCAACGTTGGGCAGTCCCACGACGCCTAATTTCATTTTTACCTTCTTTGCGGCGGCGCGGCAATCGCCGCGCCGCCGCACTCAACTTTTATATAGTGATATTATACCTTATTTTCAAAAATTATCAAAACGCTTTGCGGCTTAACTTGCCATAATTTTGCTCTTGTGTTAAAATTATCTCAAATAACGCAAAGAGAGTAAAATATGGACTACAAAAAGTATATTGCACAAAGGATAAACGCGGAGGGCGTCGGCGAAGAGGAGGTCTACGCCTCCATAGCGCTGCCCCCCAATCCCGATATGGGCGACTACGCGCTTCCCTGCTTTAAATTTGCAAAGGTGATGCGCAAGAGCCCCGCGCTCATCGCCCAAGCGCTGGCGGCAGGCTATCCCTCCGACGGGGTGATAGAAAAAGCAGAGGCGGTCAACGGGTATGTCAACTTTACAATAAACAAAGCCGCGCTCGCACGCGAAGTGATAGGCGAAGTGCTCTCCGCCGGCGAAAAATACGGCTCTTCCGATATCGGCGCCGGCAAGACGGTGTGCTTAGACTATTCTTCCGTAAATATCGCCAAGCCCTTCCACATAGGCCATCTTTCAACGACTGCCATAGGTGGCGCGCTGTATAAGATATTCAACTTTTTGGGCTATAAGGCGGTGGGCATAAACCACCTCGGCGACTACGGCACGCAGTTCGGCAAGCTCATATGCGCATACAAGCATTGGGGCGACAGGCAGCAGGTGGAAGAGGGCGGCATACACGCCATAAACGATCTGTACGTGCGCTTCAATTCGGAAGCCACAGAAGAGATGGAGCACGAGGCGCGCGAATATTTCCGCCTTATAGAGAGCGGCGACAAAGAGGCAAACGAACTGTTCGACTGGTTCAAAGAGCTCACTTTAAAGTACGTCAGGGGCATATACGATAAGCTCAACGTCACGTTCGACAGCTACGCCGGCGAAAGATTTTATACCGACAAGATGCAGCCCGTAATAGACGAGCTCCGCGAAAAAGGGCTTTTAAAGGAGAGCGAGGGCGCGCAGGTCGTAGACCTTGAAAAGTACGGGATGCCGCCCTGCCTCATCCTGCGTTCGGACGGCGCCTCGCTGTATGCCACGCGCGACCTTGCGGCGGCGATATACCGCAAAGACACTTATGACTTTTACAAGTGCCTCTACGTGGTGGCGTACCAGCAGAACCTGCACTTCAAGCAGGTCTTCAAGGTGCTCGAACTGATGGGCAAGGAGTGGGCAAAAGACCTTGTGCACGTCGCCTACGGCATGGTATCTTTGGAAGACGGCGCGATGTCCACTCGCAAGGGCAAAGTAGTATGGCTGGAGGACGTCATCTCGCGCTGTGTGGAAAAGGCGTATGCCATCATCTCGGAAAAGAATCCCGAGCTTGAAAACAAGCGCGACGTTGCCGAAAAGGTGGGCGTGGGCGCGGTCATCTTCGGCGCGCTGTACAACAGCAAGATAAAGGACATAGTTTTTTCTTACGACAAAGTTTTAAGTTTTGAAGGCGAAACGAGCGTGTACGTCCAGTACACCTGCGCGCGCGCCAATTCTGTCATGGAAAAGGGCGGCGTGCCCGCGGAATACAAAGTCGGCGAACTCCTCCCGCAGGAGGCGGAAGTGGTCAAGGCGATAGCTTCCTTCCCGCAGGCGGTAAAGGATGCGGCGGAAAAATATGAACCGTGCATGGTGGCGCGCTTTGCCGTTGACCTTGCGCAGAAGTTCAATAAATTTTACTTCGACTGCAAGATACTCACCGCCGAAGGGGATAAAAAGAATTTCCGCCTCGCCCTCACGGCTGCCGCGCATACCGCGCTCAAAAACGCGCTCACCCTTTTGGGTATAGGCGTTCCCGATAAAATGTAACAGCTCTTTTAACGGGCGCCGCACTTTTTTGCGGCGCCCGTTTAAAAAGTTCAAAATTCCGATACTTTTTACTTCGCACGTTCGTCTCTATAATAAAAGAGCGCATCAATGCGTTAAGGAGGAGAATGTATGAACCGTATAAAAAGATTTGCCTCGTTTACATTTGCGTTCGTCTGTGCGGCGGCGATAGCGGCATTGTCCGCGTGCAACGGCGATAAACTTCTGTTTAAGCCCGCGGAACAACTCGAATTTACGTCTGCGGAAAACTCAAACGAGGGGTATGTCGGCATAAGGGACAGCGCCGAAAAGTTTGCCGCCGAATTTGCCGAGGCGGTAATATCGTCCTCGCCTCTGTCCGAGGGTAATATTGTCCTTTCGCCGATATCTGTATATGCCGCGCTCGCGCTCTCCGCTCAGTGCGCGGCGGGCAACACGCGTAAAGAGATCCTGGACGCAATGCACACTGACAATGCCGCGCTTACCGCCGGCTTCAACGACTTGTACCGCTCCGTGCTTCACGAAGACGGGCGCGCTCTCTCGCTGCTCACCAATTCCGTATGGATTGACGACGATGTCGCCCCTTACAGAGAGTGCCTTAAGTCCCTTGCCGAGGAGTTCGGCTGCTGGTCGTATTCCGCCGACTTTGACGGCGACAACGCGGGCGCCAACCGCGCCATAAGGAAGTTTGTAAAGGATAACACGCGCGGGCTGATAGACAGGGATTTCATGCTCGACGAAAACACATACTTCGCGCTGATAAATACTCTCTATTTAAAAGATTACTGGTACTATGACGGCAGCGACCTTGAACTGACCGACCGCGGCTATACGTTTACCCATGCGGACGGCAGCAGCGAAAGCGTGCGCCTCATGGAGGGCGAATACCTTGGCATAGCGGCGTATGACGGCGGCGAGTTCACGTCGTGCTATACGCAGACGAACAGCGGCTACAAGTTGTATTTTGTTCTCCCCGAAGAAGGGTATGCGGCGGAGGACGTCTTTACAGCGGAAAACATCTCAAAGGTACTCTCTGCGGAATACCGCACGGATGCGGAAGAGGGTGCGCGCCGCGTCACCCGCTGCCTGTTTCCCGCCTTTGAAGCGGAATTTTGCGGCGACGTGATAGAGCAGCTCAGGCAGCTCGGCATTACCGACCTCTTTAAAGAAGGGCGGTGCGATCTCAGCGCCATGCTCGGCGAGGAGAGCGACGGCGTGTATTGCAGGCAGGTGACGCATGCGGCAAAACTCAAAGCGGACAGAAAGGGCATAGAGGGCGCGGCTGTCACCGTGGCGTCAGACGGGGCCACTTCGGCGGAGCCGCCGGAAGTCATGCTCGACTTCGTGGTGGACGGGACGTTCGGCTTTATACTGTGCAACAGGTACGGCACGACGCTCTTTTCCGGCGTGATAGACGATATATCCTGAAAACCGTACATATTGTCGGGGCGTGTTTCGGGTGATGCCTGTTTTGTTCTCCTTAGGTATGGTTATAAATAAGTATGGTAAAAGCAATAATATTTGACCTTGACGGGACACTTTTGAATACCGCTCCCGACATATTGCGCGTGCTCAACCGCAGCCTTGAAAAGTTTTCTTTGCCTAAAGTCGATTTGGGCAGTCTGTATACGATGGTGGGCGACGGGGCGCACAAACTTATAGAGCGGGCAGTCCCCTCCGACAGGCAGCAACTTGTGGAGGACGTATATCGCGACTACATTCCCGCTTTTGCCGCCTGCGACAATGCCAACACCGTCCTCTACCCCGGGGAAGACGAAGTGCTTTCCCGCCTTAAAAAGGCGGGCGTAAAGCTCTGTGTGCTCTCCAACAAACCGCAGGCTGCCGCGGAAAACGTCTGCGCCGACAAGCTCGGCAGTTACGGCTTTGATATAGTGCTGGGGCAGGGCAAGTTTCCGTTAAAGCCCGATCCCGCGGGCGCGGAATACATAATGCGCAGCCTTGGCGTAAAAAGGGAGGAGTGCGTATTTACGGGCGACGGCGAAACGGACGTGCATACGGCGCGCAATGCCGGGATGCCGTGCATCTCCGTCCTTTGGGGATTCAGGGCGCGCGATGCCCTTGAGCGTGCGGGCGCCACCGTTTTTGCGGAAAATTACATACAATATTTACAAATTTTACAAGAAAAATTTTCTTTCAGGGCTTGATTTTTTTGAATGTGTATGATATAATCTTATTAAGATTGATTTCTAATAAAAATCCAAAAGGAGATAAAAATGAAAAGATGTACAGTATGCGGCGAAATAGTTGCCGATGATGTAGAAGTTTGCCCCGTTTGCAAGGCTAAGACGTTTGTTCCCGTAGAAGAGACGGACGGCCCCAAGTTTGCCTGTGAACATCACGTAGGCGACGGCGTGGTTGAAGATAAGGAAGTCATGGAAGGGCTTCGCGCCAATTTCAACGGCGAATGCACGGAAGTAGGCATGTACCTTGCAATGGCAAGGGTTGCGGAAAGGGAGGGCTATCCCGAAATTGCCGAAGCCTACAAGCGCTATGCCTATGAAGAGGCGGAACACGCAGCCAAGTTTGCGGAACTTCTCGGCGAAGTGGTGACCGACAGCACCAAGAAGAACCTTGAGCTCCGCGTCGCTGCCGAAACGGGCGCATGCGAAGGCAAGTTTGCCATAGCAAAGCGCGCAAAGCAGCTCGGCTATGACGCCATTCACGACACCGTTCACGAGATGGCAAAGGACGAAGCCCGCCACGGCGCAGGTTTTGCAGGCCTTTTAAAGAGGTATTTCTCTAAGTAATCAAATCACGGAAGGCGGGCGCATGCCCGCCTTTTAAATATTGTGTCGCTCGGCGGCGTTCCGGCATATGATGTATTATCCGCAGGCGGGAAAACGTCTGCGGGGAAAGTTCATACAAAAGGTAGATGAAATGTGTTCTGAATTTCGTTACGGATGCTGCTGCGACGGATATTACGATCCGTATGGGCGCGCGGAAGGCTATGCGGGCGGATGCGTGCAAAGTAACGGCTATGACTGCGGGTGCGGCGGGTCGTTGCGCTCCGCGGGTGCGGCACGGTCGGAAGGTTGCTGCGGCGGCGCCGCGGTAAATTCCGCCGGCTTTGGCACAAACCGCTGCGCGTGCTGGCCCGGGCTTTTGAATATCTGCGGCTGCATGGCTCTTTTTGCCGCATGCTGCGGCAAGAAAAACGGACGCGGTGGATGCGGCAACGGCTGTTGCGGCTGATACCGTGTAAAAATTTAAATGCGGCCGCCCGCGCAAATTTGCCGCGCGGGCGGCCTTATCCGTGCAAAAAATTGACTATGCGCCCCTGCGGTGGTAAAATATTTTTATGAAGAGCATCATAAACGTAGTCGGCGCGGCATTTGTGGAGCGCGGCAGGATATTTGCCGCAAGGCGCGCATACGGCAGCGAATACGTCATTCATAAATATGAATTTGTCGGCGGGAAGATAGAGGACGGCGAGCAGCCGGAGGGCGCCCTTGTGCGCGAATGTAATGAAGAGCTCGGGTTGGATATAGAAGTCTGCGGCAAGGCGGGCTGCGCCTCTTTCGAATATCCCGACAAGGTGGTAAACATTACGGTGTATCTATGCCGCATGCTCTCCGGCTATACCGTAAAGGAGCACGAAGAGTGCCGCTGGCTGCCCCTTTCATTGATAGACGA
>CALVPV010000016.1 GCA_944353935.1 uncultured Clostridia bacterium
CATTTTGCCGTCCCGCTGCTGCTTTAAGGTAAAGGTCTCGTCTAAGCGCGCTAAAAAATAAGGGCTCCCGCAAAATCCCGTGTCGGGATTTTGCGGGAAGAGGAGCAACCGCCGAATAGTTGCAACTTTTTGCAAAAAAAGTGCACAAAAGGCGTGTTGCGACGAGGTTCGGGACCAAGAGGTCGTGGGTTCAAATCCCGTCGCCTCGACCAAAACGAGGATAAGGGCGCATCTTGCGCCCTTTCTTCATGTCTCGGGCTTCGGTCATTTTCGCCTCAGTAAATTCCCTCGCCCTCGCATTTGAAAGAACGCAATCTGCAACCCTTCTGCTCGTTTTGGAGGGCAGTATTTTTATCCGTTTAATTTAAAACAGCAGCGGGACGGTATTTTGCCGTCCCGCTGCTGTTTTAAGGTAAAGATCCCACCCAAGCGCGCTAATAAGGTGTTAAATTTTTAAAATGCGGCAAAAAGCCTTCAAAATCGGCTTGTTTCGGCTGTTTTTACGTCTGTTTTGCGGGTTATCCACAATATTCAATAAAATATGTTAATATAGTTGCCTTTGCTGTAACGATGTGGTATAATATCCTTACAATTTTAAATTTTTAGTGTTCATAGGAGGAAAGTGTATGAACAAAAGTGAATTACTGGCAAAGCTTGCCGAAGATACCGGCCTTAAAAAGGGCGATGCCGAAAAGTTTCTTGATTCTTTCGTTTCTACCGTAAAGGATGTTATCGCAAGCGGCGATAAGCTCCAGCTCGTAGGTTTCGGCACGTTCGAAGCTAAAGAACGTGAAGAAAGGACGGGCGTCAATCCTGCAACCGGCGAAAAAATCACCATCGCCGCATGCAAGATCCCCGCGTTCAAGCCCGGCAAGGGATTCAAAGAAGAACTCAACAAGTAACTTATCAAAAAAGCCCGCGTCCTTGCGGGCTTTTATACTGTATTTTTACTTAAATGTCCGTCCCGTATAAAAGGGCGGACGTCTTTTTATTTCAACATCGGCGCATGCTTTTATTTGTTTACCGCATCGATGACTGCCGCCACGGTGCCCTCTAAAGACAGTCCGTCGCATATTACCGTCTTATCTGCATATTCTTCATACAGCGGGGTGCGTTCGGACAGGAGTTCTGCAAGCGTTTCGCCCTTTTTTTTCATCACGACGCCGCGTTTGAATATATCTTTGCCTCCAAGCCGCCTTTCAAGTTCCTTGAGCCCGACTTTTAAATACACGACCGTCCCGAGCGATTTTAAGTTTTTCATGGCGGATTTGCCGTAAATCACGCTGCCGCCCGTGGCTATTACGCATCTGTCGGCGTCCAGCTGCGCGTTGACGCGCTCTTCGATCTCGATAAATCCCTCGGCGCCGTGTTTTTTTAAGATATCGCACAGCAGGGCGCCTTCGCACTTTTGTATCAAAAGGTCGGTATCGATAAAACCGTAGCCCGTCTTTTTTGCGATCAAAACGCCCGCTGTGCTCTTTCCCGAAGCGGGCATGCCTATAAGAATTATATTGCTCATAATTAAATTATACACGCCCGCGGTGCGGCAGTCAACGCTTTGCCGCCGTCAAACTTTTAAAATCTGTTTTGAACGGGTCGATGTGCGTTATAATAAAACAAAAAGGAGTTTTGTCATGAGAAAAAATTTTGGTTCAAAGACGTTTATGTACCCGATGCCGGTGCTCATCATAGGAACATACGGAGAGGACGGCACGCCCGATGCGATGAACGCGGCGTGGGGCGGTATATGCGATACCGGCAAGATAATGCTCAGCCTTGCCAAATCGCACAAGACTTATAAAAATATAATGAACAAAAAGGCGTTTACCGTGAGCATGGCGGACAGCGCGCACGTCGCGGAGTGCGATTACGTTGGGATCGTTTCGGCAAACAATGTTCCCGACAAATTTTACAGGGCGGGATTTCACGCAAAGAAGAGCGAGTTTGTGGACGCGCCCGTGATAGAGGAGCTCCCCATGACGTTGGAATGTCGCCTTGAAAAAACCGATGAAGACGGGCTTGTCATAGGCGAGATAGTAAACGTGAGCGCGGACGAGAGCATTCTTGACGGGAGCGGTAAAATAGATCCGTCAAAGTTCACGCCGATAACTTTCGACCCGGTAAACAATAATTATATCCGGCTCGGCTTGCCCTGCGGGCAGGCGTTTGCCGCAGGCAAAAAAATTAAATAAAAATTCGTCTCGGCAAATGGCGGGAGGATATAGTATATAAGGTCTATATGTAGTACTATGCGTGATATAAATGCGGCAAAATAACTCATTATAAGCATATTTTGCCGCATTTTTTATGTAAATTTATTTTTTTGCATAAAAACAAAAATTCATATAAAGGACGTCTGCGGCATAAAAAAAATATATGCACGGCAAACACGCATGTGAAAATTTAAAGCGATACCGCAGCCGCAAAAGGCGTAAACGGGTCAAGTTAACAATTGCCGCCGCTGTTATAATGTTGGTGCTGTTTATGTCCTTTTATTTTTTTAGGGTAAGGCGATTGATAGGGGAGCGGTGCTGTGATTTTTATTCGGAAGTTTTGCGTTTGGTCTGCTTTACGGCCTATGAAGGCTTGGCGGATGATGCCACATTGAATAAGTTATTGCATAAAGTGGCAAATGGGCAGGGCGATCGCATGGTGCTTGTGGATACTGCGCTTTTAAACGTGCTGTCCTTCAATTTTTCCTCTGCCGTGCAGGACGCTTTCGATATGCGTGCGTTAAAGGGTGTGGCGATAGGCTGCGGCGTCTTTTCCGCGTTGCGTACTTTTTCCCTATGCGGCAATAAGTTCACCGTTTATCCGAAGTGTTACTGCGTTGCCGATTGTACCGCGGTATGGTGTTCGCAAATTCTTGGCGAGCGGAGTTTAAATACGTTATGCCTCAATGTTGTCTGTACCGTTTATTCGTACGGCGTCTTTGCGGTCGAACCGGTCGTGTATGCCGTTTCCTTTCCCGTTGCTCAATATTTTTCCATGTAAATTATGCCTTAGAATCCAATATTACATCTGGCATAGTACATCTTATTTATTAAATTTTAAAGGGAGAGCGGCCGTTTGCCGCCCTCCCTTTAAAATTTAAATTTGGATCATCTCATTGTTACGCCGAGTTTGTATTTGAGGTTGGAGAGTATCTTTTTTACGAACGCGTCGATTTTTTCGCTTCCGAATGCTTCTTCTGCCGGCGTGAACGTTATGCTGAACGCCATGCTCTTTTTACTGCTCTCTATCTGGTTGCCCGAATACACGTCAAACAGCTTTACTTCGCTCACGTATTTGCATGCGTCCGATATGGTCTTTTCTATCTGGCTGCATGTTACGTTCTCATCCGCGAGCAGCGCAAGATCTCGCTGAACTTCTGCAAATTTAGGCATGGGGGTGTATTTGAAAGGTTTAATATGTTTTGTAAGCAGTTCATAGTCTATTTCCGCCATGCACATAGGCCTTTCTGCTGCCAGCTTTTCAAGGACTGCGGGATCGACTGCGCCGATGTAACCTATCTTTTCGCCGTCGCAGAGTATGTCCGCCGTGATGCCGGGGTGTAAAAAGCTGTTTTTGGCGCTTACATATTCAAACTTCGTATTAAAACTGTCTGCAATGTTTTCCGTCACGCCCTTTACGTCAAAAAAGTCGGAGCTTCCCCACATGCCTATGCACACATGCACTCTCTCTTCGGGAAAGTCGGTCAAAGGGAGCTGTTTTGCGATGTAGACTTTGGATATTTCAAATATCCCGCCTTCAAAGTTGCCTTTCTTTAAATTGCGCAGCATCGTGTTTATGGCGGAGGGGGCGAGCGTCGTCCTCATGACAGACAACTCTTCGCTTATCGGGTTGAGTATCTTTATATATTTTCTTTCTGCGGAGCCGGCGGGATAGCGCAGGGCGTCGTAGTCCTTTTCGGAGCAGAAGGAGTAGTTTGAAACTTCGTATAACCCTTCCGCGACCAAAAGCCTCCTCAATTTATTGATGTTTTTCTGGCTTTCGTTATATCCGCCGTTGGTTATTTTGCCTGTGGGCATGAACGTGCCCTTGATGTGCTCGTAGCCGTACATCCTTATTATCTCTTCGGCGATGTCGGGGTAGGCGAATATGTCGTCGCGGTAGCGCGGCAACGTAAGGTCAAGTTCTTCGCCGCGCACTTTTACACCGAAATTGAGGCTTTCGAGGATGGCTTTCATCTCGCTGACGGGGACTTCTATCCCCAGGAGCGCATTTATTTTGGCGGGGCTCACGTTCATATGTTTTTCCGCCGTATCCGAATATGCCGTGGCAACGTCGCGGCACAGGTCGGTCACGGTGCCGCAGCCGAGTTCGCATATGAGGTGCAGGGCACGTTTCATCGCGCGTTCGGTCGTATATTCGTTTGTACCCTTTTCAAATATGGCGGAAGAATCGGAGTGCTGCCCGAGCGAACGGGAAGTCTTTCTTACGCTGTCGCGTGCAAATTTTGCCGCTTCAAAGAGCACTTCCTTGGTGCTTTCTTTTATTTCGGTATTGAGCCCGCCCATTATCCCCGCGAGGGCGGCGGGCTTTTTGCCGTCGCAGATCACAAGGTTTTCGCCGTTTAAAGTAAACTGTTTTTCGTCAAGGGTGACAATCTTTTCGCCGTCGCGGGCGCGCCTTACGACTATCTCGCTGCCCTCTATGGTGTCAAGGTCAAAGGCGTGCATCGGCTGCCCCATTTCAAGGAGCACGAAATTGGTTATGTCCACTACGCTGTTTATGGAGCGCAACCCGCACAGGGCGAGGCGCCTTCTCATCCACAGGGGGGAGGGGCATATCTTTATGTCCTTTACGTAGTGTGCGATGTATCTGGGGCAGAGCTCGGGGGCCTCGATTTTTACGTTCAGGCTCTTTTTGCTCTCTTTTACGGCTGTATAGCCGAGGTCGGGCTCTTTTAAAGGCTTTTTGAGCACGGCGGCGACCTCTCGCGCGATGCCTAAAATGCTCTGGCAGTCGGGCCTGTTTGCCGTGACGGAGATGTCAAAGATATAGTCGTCAAGCCCGAGCAGGGGCTTTACGTCGTCGCCGTTTTTGCACTCTTTTGGAAGGAGCAGGAGCCCGTTATAATCGCCGCCGTCGAACATGTCGCCGTTCACGCCCAGCTCGGTGCCCGAGCAGAGCATGCCGAACGATTCAATGCCGCGCAGCTTGCCCTTTTTTATTTTCATCACGCCCTCTATGGTGACGTGATCCTTTGCCGTGGCGTACACGGTGGCGCCATCCAGCGCGACGGGTGCCTTTATGCCCTTTTCAACGTTGTCTGCGCCGCAGCATATCTGGAATACGCCTTTATCGCCGCAATCCACCTTGCATACGTGCAGGTGTGTGCCCTCTACGGGCTGGCATTCCAAAACTTCGCCCACGTATACGCCGGAGATGTCCCTGCCTACTTCCGTCAGTTCCTCTACTTCGAACCCGCAGGAAAAGAGCTTGTCCTGCAACTGCTGCGGTGTGACGTCTATATCTACATAATCTTTGAGCCAGCTTAAAGGTGCTTTCATCGGGTGCCTCCTTATTCCCTGAACTGCTTGCCAAAGCGAACGTCGCCTTCAAACAGCAGTTTCATATTGTTTATGCCGTATTTGAGCATTGCGATGCGCTCTATGCCCATGCCGAACGCAAAGCCGGTGTATTCGTCCGGGTCGATGCCGCAGTTTTCAAGCACAGCCCTGTTGACCATCCCTGCGCCCAAGACTTCTATCCAGCCCGTTCCCTTGCACAGCTTGCAGCCCTTGCCGCCGCACTCAAAGCAGCTGACGTCGACCTCTACCGAAGGTTCGGTGAAGGGGAAGTAGGAGGGGCGCAGCCTTGTCTTTACCCCGCTCCCGAAAATTTTTCTCGCAAACTCGTCCAGCATGCCTTTAAGGTCGCACAGCGTTATTCCCCTGTCCACGACAAGCCCTTCCATCTGCGAAAACATGGGGGAATGCGTGGCGTCGTCGTCCGGACGGTAAACTTTGCCGGGCGAAAGTATCTTTATGGGCGGTTTTTTGTTCTCCATTACGTGCACTTGCCCCGCCGAAGTCTGTGTGCGGAGCAAAAAGTCGCCGCCAAGGTAAAACGTGTCCTGCATATCGCGCGCGGGGTGGTCTTTGGGGGTATTGAGGGCAGTGAAATTGTAGTAGTCCGTCTCTATTTCGCGGCCCTCGTATATCTCGAATCCCATGCCGGAAAATACCGAAACGAGCTCGTCCACAACGAGCGTATCGGGGTGGAACGCGCCCTTTTTGCGCCTTTTCCCCGGCATCGTCACATCGATCTTTTCCCTTTCGTAGCGGGCGTTGAGTTCGGCGTTTTTTATCCTTTCTTCGCATTTGCCGAACGCGTCTTCCGCCCATTCGCGCAGGGCGTTTATCACCTTTCCCGCTGCGGGGCGCTCCTCCGAGGGGAGGTCTTTGAGTCCCTTCATGAGCGAGGGGATCTCGCCGTTCTTTCCTAAAAATTTCATCTTGGTTTCGCGCAGTTCCACACTCGATGAAATGTCTTTGACGGCGCTCTCTATCTTCGCCTTCATCTCGTCTGTATTTACGATATCCTGCATAATTTTCTCCTGCAAAATAAAAATAAACGCCCCGTGCAAAAGCACAGGGCGATAACTTACCAAGTCAACGCGGTACCACCTGAATTTGCGGCGCATGCCGCCTCGATTAAGCCCGTTAACGCAGGACGTGCGGGGCGGACTACTTTAATATAATTTTGCCCGTCCGGCTCGCGGGTGAATAACGCATTTTCCCTATAAGGGATCTTTCAGCCGTGTGCGGATCCCTCTCTCTGAATGGGGAGATGCAATGCGTCTGTCCCGGTCGTTGCCTTTTAATTTTCCCTTTGATTATAATTTACTTTCACCGCTTTGTCAAACGATTGGTGAAAGTTTAGCCGTAAATATTTCCGCCATGGCAGTCCATTGCCACAACGGCGGGGAAACGCTTTACTTCAAGCCTGTAAACGCCTTCCGAAAGCAGGTCTTCAAAGGCTATGCAGCTGCTGCTTTTTATGCAGTTGCCGTAAAGCGCGCCTGCGCCGCCTATCGCCGCAAAATATACCGACCTGTTGCGAATAAGCGCCTTTCCGACTTCTTTGCTCATCTCGCCCTTGCCGATGATTGCCGAAAGTCCGAGGTCGAGAAGGCGGGGCGCAAAACTGTCCATTCTTGCCGAAGTGGTGGGCCCGCAGCTGCCCGATGCCGTCCCGGGCTTTGCGGGGCAGGGGCCTGCATAGTATATCACGGCACCCTCTATTTCAAGTGGCAGGGGAATGCCCTTGTCCAGGTATTCGAATATCCTTTTGTGTGCGCAGTCGCGTGCGGTGAGTATAGTCCCGGAAATGAGCACGCTGTCGCCCGCGCGCAGTTGCTCCGCCTGTTGTTTGGTGAGCGGAAGGGTGAGTTCTGTCATAAAACCTCCTTTACGCAGCGCACGCAGTGGCATTGTATATTGACCGCTACGGGCAGTCCGGCTATGTGCGTGGGCGCCCATTCGCAGCTCACTCCCAGAGCCGTCACCTTCCCGTGAAAGCCCTGGCAGCCGATATCGAGTTCATTGATACGCCTCAACGCTTCGCGCTCTATTTCCGCGATGTCCTCGCGCTCGTTGTGCGTGCCTATGTCTCTTGTCAGCGCCCTCTTTGCAAGGTAGGCGCAGCCGTCGAACGTGCCGCCTATCCCGACGCCGACATAGACGGGAGGGCAGGGGCGGGAGCCCGCTTTTTTTACCGTTTCTACTATGGCATCCGTTATTCCCTTTACGCCCTGCGCGGGTTTTAACATATAAAGGGCGGACATGTTTTCGCTGCCGAATCCCTTCGGCATGAACGTGAGTTTCAGCTTATCGCCCCGCACTATTTCTGTATGTATGGCGGCGGGGGTGTTGTCGGCGGTGTTGACGCGCGTTATCGGGTCGCAGACCGACTTTCTGAAATATCCGTCCGCATACGCTTTCCTGACGCCGGCGTTGACCGCTTCGGGCAGCGGCGTGCCTTCAAAAAATATCTCGTTGCCTATCTCCAAAAGTACCACGGCAATGCCCGTGTCCTGGCATACGGGCATTGTTTTTTCTGCGGCGATGCGGCTGTTTTCAATGAGTTCTCCAAGCGCAAACTTTGCCGCGCCCTCGCCCTCTTTTTCGTAGGCGCTTTTAAGCGCGCGCCTGCACGAGTCCGTAAGATTTACGCCCGCTTTCAGCGCCGCGCGGTATACGGCTTGTTCGACTATATCCGTGTTGATTACTCTCATATCAAGTATCCTTTGTGTCTTTACGTAATATTTTAATACTTTTTATTATAAAAGTAAAACAATTATTTTACTTGACGGACGATTTAGGGTATAATTTGATATATGGAAAAGACACAAGCCAATGACGGCAGTTTTACCGGCGGGCTGGTTTTCAGCGCGGTCGCCGTCGTATTCATATTTTTCAGCCTTATATTTTCCGTGATTTCCGCGGCGACGGGGTTTTCCGCACAGGCGGAAGACGGCACGGTAAACAGCGCGTTCGTCTATGTGAGTTACCTTATAATGCCTGCGGCTACGGCAATCGCCGTGCCTATTCTGCTAAAACTGAGGAAAGTCAAATTTTCGGGGCTCGTGCCCGTCGCCCGTCCCTCTGCGGACGGCGCAAAGTGGTGCGGGGCGGCCGTTCTTCTGGCTTTTGGCATGCTTTTTACCCTCAGCTGGGTGAACATAGGGTTCGGCGAACTGCTGCGGCTTGCCGGCTATAGCGGCGATGCGGTCTATTTTCCCGACCTTTCAGGCGGCGGAGTAGTGCTCGCCCTGTTTGTGATGGCATTGATCCCCGCGCTGTTTGAAGAGACGCTCTTCCGCGGCGTCATTTTGCAGAGTATAAAGGGGCATGTGGGCGAGGTTAACGCCGTGCTTTTGTGCGGGCTGTGCTTTGCGCTCTTTCACGCCAGCGCGTTGCAGACGTTTTACCAATTTTTGTGCGGGTGCGCCTTTGCGCTGCTCGCCATCCGTGCCCGCTCGGTGCTGCCGTGCATGATAGCGCATTTTTTAAATAACGGCGCGCTCATAGTGATGCAGGCGTGCGGCGCGGATACGGACGGGACGCTGTTTGACATCGCCCCGCTTTGGGCGGCGGTGCTTGTGACCGTACTTTCGGCGGTATCGCTCACCTTGGCTGCTTTTCTGCTGTTCAGGGGCGGCGAACGTCGGGATAAACCTGTCAAGGGAGCCGTAAAAAATTTCTTTATTGCGGCGTCTGCGGGTATACTTATATGTTCCCTGCTCTGGATAACGGGGTTGTTTTTCTGATATGCAAAAAGTCAACGTAGTATGTGTGGGAAAGATAAAAGAGAGTTTTTACCGCGAGGCGGTGGCTGAATATGCAAAGCGGCTTTCGCGCTTTGTGTCTTTTACCGTGCGCGAGATCCCCGAAGGGAAAAATCTCGAAGATGAAGCCGCAGATATCCTGCGCGCGGTAAAGGGCTATGTCATAGCGCTGTGCGTAGAGGGAAAAAAATTTTCCAGCGAAGCCCTTGCCGCCGAACTTAAAAAACAGTACGACAGGGGCAGCGAGGTGACCTTTGTCATAGGCTCTTCCTGCGGGCTTTCGCAAAAGGTGAAGGATGCCGCCGACGTGCGTCTCTCCTTTTCGGACATGACTTTTCCGCACCAGCTGATGCGCGTCATACTCTGCGAACAGATATACCGGGCTTATATGATAAACAGCGGAAGCGAATACCATAAATAATTTTCTGCCGTGTAAAGCAAAAGTAATATGCGGCCGTGGCCGAAAATAAACATATCTGTATGATATATAAAGAGGTCGCAGGTTTTTATTGGCGCTATGGCAAAAAGAAGTGCGTTATAGGTTATTCGCTCTGCGGGCGTGAGATCTACGCCATGCATGTGGGCAGCCTTTCCGGCAGGCAGCTGCTTGCCGCTTATGCCTTTCACGGAAGGGAGTGGATAACCGCTCGCCTTGCGCTCAAGCACATAGAGGCAGGGCTTTCCGGCGGATGGGGCGGGTGGATAGTCCCGCTCGTCAATCCTGACGGGGCGCAGATCTCTTTAGAGAGTCGTCCCCTATGGAAGGCAAACGCGCGCGGGGTGGATATAAATTGCAACTTTGACGCCGACTGGGGAGGAGGGGTAAAGAATACCCGCATCCGGGGAGCGGAAAACTGTATAGGCGACTATCCTCTTTCCGAACCGGAGAGCAGGGCACTTGCACGCTTTACGGAAAAAGTCATGCCCGACGCGGCTCTTGCCTTTCATACCAAGGGAGAGGAGATTTATTGGGAATTCAACGGCAGGGGCGATGAAAGCGGGGCAGCGATACTTTCCGCGGCGACGGGGTACAGGGCGGTAAAAATTGAGGGGTCTGCGGGCGGTTACAAAGACTGGTGCATACAGAGCCTGAACATCCCCGCCTACACGGTGGAGTGTGGGGCGGACAGCTTGCCGCATCCCGTCAAGGATGTAAGAAAACTTAAAAAATGCTATGACGCATTAAAGATATTTACGGAATGCTATGGAAAAAAAATTTATGAAAAGCGCCCTTAAGTGTGCGCAAAAGGCATATGAAGAAGGCGAAGTGCCGATAGGCGCCGTCGTAGTGTGCGACGGAAAGATAGTCGGGCGCGGGCACAACCGCAGGACTACGAGGCAGATAGCAACGGCGCATGCCGAAATAGAGGCGATAGAAAAGGCGTGCAAAAAACTTAAAAGCTGGCGCCTGCCCGAGTGTGAGATATATGTCACTTTGGAACCCTGCCCCATGTGCATGGGTGCAATTTTAAACGCAAGGATAAAAAAGGTCTACTTCGGCGCGTACGAGGCAAAGGGGCGTTCGCTTACGGACGTAATAGCAAATTCGGGCATCCTGAACCATAAGGCGGAAGTGGAGGGCGGCGTAATGGAAAAGGAGTGCGCAGCCATCCTTTCCGGGTTTTTTACCGAAATGAGGGAGCGTACAAAAAAGAGTGCGCCTCCCGCATGCGATGAGTGTTGATTTTTTTATATGCCTTATCGTTTTTATTGCATATATTTTATCGGCCGCGCGGCAATCGCGGGCGCTTTCGGTGCCCGTGCACGGTATGTAAATTTTTTGCAAAAAATGTGTAAAAAAATATTTGCGGGCAAACGTGCTTTAAGGTTGACAACGTGACGTTTAACCTATAAAATATTTAGTGCCTTGACGGCGCTAAAAACATCATTCAATACCGAAAATAAGGCGTTCCTGCCGCGGCAAAGCGGCGCGCCCAAAATACAAAAGCATTTCGGAGGCATATCCCAAAATGATTAACCACGGCAATGAGATCAAGATCTTTGCAGGCAATTCCAACAAACCTCTTGCTCAGGCGATCGCCGCAAGGCTCAATACCTCGCTCGGCGATATGGAAGTCACTCACTTTTCCGACGGCGAAATATACGTCAGGTATGATGAAACGGTCAGGGGCAAGGATGTGTTCCTCATACAGTCCACAAGCGCGCCCGTAAACACCAACCTGATGGAACTTCTCATCATGATAGATGCCGCCAAGCGTGCAAGCGCGGGCAGGATAACCGCCGTTATCCCCTACTTCGGCTATGCAAGGCAGGACAGGAAGGCTCGCTCGCGCGAGCCTATAACGGCAAAGCTCGTTGCCAACCTGATCACCTCTGCCGGTGCGGACAGGGTGCTCACCATGGATCTGCACTGCATGCAGATACAGGGATTCTTCGATATCCCCCTCGACAACCTCATCGGCGGCCCCACGCTCTACAACTACTTCAAACCCAAGGTGGACGACAATTTTGTAGTCGTTTCCCCCGACATCGGTTCTGTTTCGCGTGCAAGAAAGGTCGCTGCGCGTATGGATGCCAAGATGGCGATAATAGATAAGCGCCGCCCCAAGGCCAATGTGATGGAGGTTATGAACATCATAGGCGACGTGGAGGGCAAAAACTGCCTCATGGTGGACGACATGATAGACACCGCGGGCACGATAGTACAGGGCGCGAAGGCGCTCAAAGATGCCGGCGCAAGGGAGATATATGCCTGCTGTTCGCACGGCGTGCTCTCCGGACCCGCTATAGAGAGGCTCGCCGCGTCCCCCATACAGGAGCTCGCGATCCTCGACACCATCAATATCCCGGAAGAGAAGATGCTTCCTTCCTTCAAAATAATCTCCACCGCACCCATTTTTGCATCGGCGATAGAGAATGTCTACCTCGACAGGCCGATGTCAAAGATCTACGACTGAGTTCAAGTTGCGCCACAGTGACAGCTGTGGCGTTTTAAATAGAACGGGCAAAATCAAGGCAAGGTAAATTTACATACTATGTATATAATAGTGGGATTGGGCAATCCGGAAGAAAAGTACGCCAAAACCTTTCACAATATGGGGTTCAACGCTGCGGCGGATGCCGCCGCGCTGCTCGGCGCAAAATTCAAAAAAAAGCAATGTTCCTCTTACATCGCGGAGGCGTATGTCAAGGGCGAAAAGGTTATAGTGGCGCGCCCGCTTACGTATATGAACCTGAGCGGCGTCGCCGTAAAGCAGTTGCTCGCGCAGTACGGCGCTACGCCCTCTCAGCTTGTCGTCATCTATGACGACTACGATATACCCAAAGGTAAGATACGTATACGCCCTTCGGGCAGCGCGGGTACGCACAACGGGATGCGCTCCATCGTGTCCGAAATAGGCACGCAGGATTTTGCCAGGATAAGGATAGGCATACGCGAGCCCGGGCTCGACATCCCGATCATAAATTATGTGCTCGCGGAAGTGAGAAAGGAAGATTACGAACTGTTTATATCGGCGTGCGCAAAGGCGGCGGAGGCGGCTGTAAAACTTGCCGAAGGCGTCCCCGTGGAGCAGGTGATGACGCAGTTCAACGGATAAAAATTTTCGTGTGAAGCCTATTTGCTGTTTTTGCGGCGCGCACAGTGCGCCGCTTCGGGTAAATACCGTTGAAAAAAGCATTCTTTACGTATGAAAATTTAGGTGGGGACTATCTGTCCCTGGAAAACGATCTCCGCCTCGGTGTTCCGACGGCGGTTTTCGGCGTGCAGGAACCGCATAAATATCTGACCGCCGCGCTCGATCGCGGACGCTTTGTATACATCACCGCCGACGCCCTTTCCGCGCAGAAGGCGGCGCTCTCCGTTTCGGCGCTGTGCGGCGAAGAGGCGGTGCTCTTGACTGCGAAGGACGACGTGTTGCTGTATAAAGAGGCAGTTTCGCGCGATGCGCTCTTTTCGCGGCTGACCGCTGCGGAAAAGATATATTCGGGCGCAAGGATAACGGTATGCGATATAGAGGCTGCGATGCAGCTTTTCCCCGCAAAATTTCCGCCCCTCGTGCTGTCTGTCGGGGACGAATGCGACTATACTTCGCTGCCCGCAAGGCTGGTTTCTATGGGGTACACGCGCGAATACGAGGTGGAGGCAAAGGGCGGATTTGCCGTGCGCGGCGACATAATCGACATCTTCCCCGTCAACAGCGAAAATCCTTTGCGCATAGACTTTTTCGGCGACACCGTGGAAAGGATACGCCCCTATGACGCCATATCCGGCGAAAGGCTCGGCGAGCTTGAAAGCATCAAGATAGTTTCCGCGGCAGAGGCGCGCATCACGGCGGAAGACCTCCCCGCCATAAAGGATGCGCTCTCGCGCGGGCTTAAAAAATCTGCCGACATCAAGGCGTTCGGCAGGGCGCGCGCCATCGCCGACGACATCGTTGCCAAGGCGGAGAGCGGCACTCCGTTTGCCGGGGCAAGTTTTTTAATGCCCGTCCTTTCGTCCGCGGCTACGCTCTTTGACGCGTTGACGGCAGACACAAAGCTGTACTTCGATGACTGTAAACTTATAAACGACAGGATAAACGGGCTGTATTCCGAACATACCAACCGTTTTGACGAACTCAAAGCCGGCGGGGAGGTATTCGATTTTTCGTTCGGGCAGCTCCTGCCGGAAAAACTTTTGCGCCAAAAGCTGTCCGCATTCCGCGGCGTTGCCCTGCAGACCTTTTTCGGCAGCACTTTTTTCTTCAACCCGCTTAAAACGTATACGCTCAAAGCCACGCCGGCGCCGTCCTATCTCAACGTGTTTGAAGCGCTCGTCACCGACGCGCGCAATTGGCTGAAAAACGGCTACCGCATACTTGCGTTCAGCGGGTCGCCCTCGCGTACGGAAAAGCTCGAACAGCTGTTCATTGACGAAGGATTGCCTGTAAACGCCCTGCCGGACAGCCTGTACGCACTTCGAGGCATCGCCGTCACGTCCGAAGAGCTGCCCCACGGCATAATACTGCATGAGAGCAAGCTCGTCATTCTGGGCAGCGGCGACCTCTATACAAAATCGGCAAACACAAAGCGCATCCGCAAGAGGCGCGGCGACATGTTCACCGCTCCCGAGGTCGGCCAGTACGCCGTTCACGAAAAGCACGGCATAGGCAAGATAACGGGTACGCAGAAGATAGAGACGACGGACGGTATAAAGGAATATATCTCCATAGAATACCGCGGCGGGGACGTGCTCTACGTGCCTGTGGAGCAGATGGATATACTTTCAAAGTATGTCGGGCAGGACGACCCGCAGCTCTCCAGGATAGGCGGAGCCGACTTTGAAAGGATCAAAGAGAGGGTGCGCCAGTCCATAAAGAAGATGGCGTTCGACCTTAAACAGCTCTATGCGGAAAGGAGTGAGCGCAAGGGGTACAGGTTCCCCGAAAACGCCGTCATGATGGAGGAGTTTGAAAACGCCTTCAAGTATGAAGAGACTCCCGACCAGCTCAGCTCCATACAGGAGATCAAGGCGGACATGTGTTCTGACAAGGTCATGGATCGCCTGCTGTGCGGCGACGTCGGCTACGGCAAGACGGAGGTCGCCCTTCGCGCGGCGTACCTTTGCATACTCGGCGGCAAGCAGGCAGCCATCATGTGCCCCAGCACTATATTGTCCGAACAGCACTACAACACCGCATGCGAAAGGTTTGCCGAATTCGGCGTGAGGGTGGAAAAGCTCAACAGGTTCAAAACGCCCAAGGAACAGCAAAAGACGCTCAAAATGCTTGCCGACGGTGATATAGACCTGATAATAGGCACGCACAGGCTGCTTTCGGCGGATGTAAAGTTCTATGACCTCGGACTGCTCGTGCTCGACGAAGAGCAGCGCTTCGGCGTTGAGCATAAGGAAAAGATCAAGCATATAAAGAACGATATCGACTGCCTCACGATGACGGCGACCCCCATACCGCGCACGCTCCATATGTCGCTGTCCGGCATAAGGGACATAAGCACCATAAACACGCCGCCGCAGAAGCGCATGCCGGTACAGACGTACGTGGTGGAGGAGACCGAGACGCTCATACGCGACGCGTGCGTCAGGGAGCTTGCCCGCGGCGGGCAGGTGTTCATACTGTATAACAGGGTGGAAACAATATCGTCGTTCGCCGGGCGCATAGCCGAAATAGTCCCCGAAGGCAAGGTGTGTTATGCGCACGGGCGCATGGACAAAGACCTGCTCGAAGGCAGCATGTTGGCGTTTTACAAGGGTGAAAAAAATATACTTGTGACCACCACCATAATAGAGAACGGCATAGACCTCCCCAATGCCAATACGATAATAGTCATAGATTCCGACAGGCTCGGGATATCTCAGCTGTATCAGCTTCGCGGAAGGGTGGGCAGGAGCAACCGCCTTGCACAGGCGTACTTTACGTACAAGCCGGAAAAAGTCATGACGAGCGACGCTTCCGCGCGCCTCAAAGCCATCATGCAGTTCACCGAGCTCGGTTCGGGCTTCAAGATAGCTATGCGCGACCTTGAAATAAGGGGAGCGGGCAACGTGCTCGGCGCCGAACAGCACGGCCACATGGATAAAGTCGGCTACGAGCTCTATTCCAAGATGCTCAAAGAGGAGCTTTCAGGCAGAAGGGAGAGCATTGCCGAGCTCGACATAAAGGCAACGGCGTACATACCCGAAAATTATATCGAATCGCCCGCCGGAAGGATGGATTGCTACAAGCAGATAGCCGAAATAAGGACGGTTGCCGACTACAAGCGCGTCTGCCTCTCCGTAGAAGAAAATTACGGCCCCATGCCGGACGAAGTTACCAACCTTATGATCATCGCCGTGATGAAGGCTTACGCGGCACATTTTTCCGTAGTGAAGATAGGCGTGAGCTCAAAGGAGGCGTATATAGAATTTGCCTCGCTCGCCGCCCTCGGCGACAAAAAATTGCGCGCGGCAATGGACGCCGCTGCCGGCAGGATACAGGTTTCAATGACAACTTCGCCCAGAATTTATTTCGCCGTTCGCAAAAATCCGTCAAAGACGATGCTCGAAATGACAAAATTTTTGAAATTTGCGGCAAGTTTCACTTAAAATTCAGGAAAATGATTTGCTATACCGCTCAAATTATTATATAATGATAAGGTATTTGTGCGCGCTGCGCGCACGGAACATTGCAGGCACAACTCATCTCGGAGAAAACTTTGATGAAAAAGAAATACAAAATCTTATCTGTACTCACGGCGGCTGCGGTGGCTTCCACTGTAACGCTTGCAGGTTGCTCGCTCGTCTCTGCCAATGCCCAGGCCGATATGAAGCAGGTCATTGCGGAAGTAAACATCGGCAATTCCGATAACCTTGAAAAGATCGATTCGGGGCTCAAGGAGTACGCCGGCGCTATAGAGTCGAGCACCTCGATATACAAGAGCGACCTCGTAGCATATTTTTTAAGCGCGGGGGCTTCGCTCGTTCAGGGCGGCAGCACTTACGGCGAGGCGTTCCAAACGCTCGCCGAATCGCTCATCAACAGCGAGATACTTATTCAGTACGCGACCATCGCCACCTTGAGGGACATGGTTGAAAGCGGCAAACAGTCCTCCGCATCCGCGGCTGTGTCCTGGTTTACAGGCATGGAGGAGGCGGAGAGGTATGAGGCGCTTCTTGACTATCAGGCAGAAGTCGACGACAACGAGGGGGAGGATGACGTGGATTACGTCATGCTCGTAGAATATTCCCTCAAATCTTCCGTAAACGCCACGATAGACAGCTATGAAGAGGCTATCCTTGATTCCGATTCCGAAGACGGGACTTCTTCCGCTACCCTTCCCGGAGGGGTGGATACGGAGGTCGAGTACTACTACCCCGTCAAAGACGGCGCGCTTGACTACGATATCTACACAGGTTACAGCAAAAATTCCTTTAAGGAAAGCGGTGCATATGCGGATGACGCGCTTGAAGGCACTACCAGCCTTACAAGGCGCCGTGCTTACAACGAATTTATCCAGATGCTCGATGCCAACTATCTCATCACGGATGAAGACGACATAACGGATGTATGGACGCTCGACTACGTTCAAGATGAATATGTCACCCTCCTTCGCCGTCAGGTGCTCTCCAACTTCTACGAGCTGTATGAAGGCTCGCTTGAAGACAGCATAGACGCTGAATATGTTTCCGAAAGGTATAACGAGATACTCAGCCAGCAGACGGCGGAATATGATGCTTCCGCATCGTCTTTTGAAACGGCAATGGGTTCGTTCTCCGATTCTTCCTTCATATTGTACGCACCCGAGACAAAGGGCAGCGAGAATAAGTTCGGCTTTGTATACAACATCCTTCTTCCGTTCAGCTCTTCGCAGTCGTCCGTGCTTGCGACCTACTCCACTCTGTTTGAAAACGACGCGATAGATCAGAACGGCTATTACAGGATGCGCAACAACTTGCTCAACGCGGTGCGCGGCACAGACCAGCGCTCGTCCTGGTTCAACGGCGGCGTGGATTACAGCTTTGACGCGTCCGCAAGCGGCATTGAATATTACGACGGCGGCGTGGATACCCGCGATACGCTCTTCTTTGAAGACAACCTTTTGGATACCGAAAACGAAAGGTATGAAAAGCTTGAAAAGTATCTCGGTCTCTACAGCTATAACGGCATTGCCGTAAAGAACGAAGACGACAGCTACACGCTTCTTCCCGACTATGTGAGCATAGACGATCTTCTCGTTGAGTTTGAAGGCTATCTCAACTTCGCGCTCGGCGGCGACAAGGTCGATTGGGCTTACTGGGCAAACGGCAAGGCGGTTGAAAATTCTTCCGATGCGGGTACAAATGCGGACTATTACGACGTCACCGATTTCTACACCGTGGAGGGCGATACTAAGTCCGATATAGACTACTCTAAGTTCATCTATGCGGCGGGCAAAGTTGACCTCGGCAACTTCACGGCTGCGTCGCTCATGGACGAAGATTCCGATTATTTCAGGGCAATGAGCGCAGTAAACGAGCTTCAGTATGCATATACGACGGATACGTCCGTGCTCTCGCAGTATATAGGCTACAGCGTAGGCGCTTACAGCACGAGCTACATCAAGGAATTTGAATATGCCGCACAGCAGGCGGTCAGGGAGGGCGCCGGCAGCTTTGTTGTCTGCGCGGGCGACTACGGCTGGCATCTCATGTACGTCACGTTCTCCTTCGATGCGGGCGATGTGTACGGCAACGTTGATTTTGTTGCAAACATGGACAAAGAGGGCACCTTTGAATATGAGTTCTATCAGGCGCTTAAATCTTCCGAGATGACGAGCGCGTCCACGACTCTTCAGAGCAACCTTCTCCAGCAGCTCTATCAGGAAGACAAGTCCGTGAAGATCTACGAAGACAGGTTCAGCGACCTTACGAGCATCACGCAGAGCGCTACGTCCTCTACCGACGGCAGCACGAGCGGAAGTTCGAGCAGCGGCAGCACATCTTCCAATGCGTAAACAGTGATAAGTTAAAAGGGCAGCGCCAAGGCGCTGCCCTTTTTGACTGCATGGCGGCTGTTCCCGCCCGATGGTATAAAATGGAGGCTGTTGAATATATTTAAATAGGGATCTTCCCCGTTTAAGTTATGAATGTATTCTACGCCGCGCTCCTGGGGCTGTTGCAGGGCCTCACGGAATTTCTACCCGTTTCGTCAAGCGGGCACCTTGTGCTCGCGCAAAAGCTGCTCAATGTAGATCTGGGCGGCGCCGACCTGTTGTTTGACATAATCCTGCACGTCGGCACGCTCTTTTCGGTATGCGTCGTCATGCACAGGCAGCTCTTTGCCCTTTTCAAAAGGCCGTTCAAAAAACTTTTTTACCTCATTGCCGCATCCGTTCCCGCGGCGGCAGCGGGGGTGTTTTTGGGCGGCTTGATAGACAGGGTATTTTTTGGCGGGGCTTACCTGTGCGGCGCCTTTCTTATAACCGCCGCGTCGCTCACCGCCGCGCAGATATACGCAAAAAAGAGGCAGAGCGCACTGCCGCTGAAATTCCGCCATGCCGCGTGCATGGGCGTCGCACAGGCGATAGCCGTGATACCCGGAATATCCAGGAGCGGAGCCACCGTCGCAGCAGGCATACTCTGCGGGGCTGACAGGGAGGAGGTCGCCGAATTTTCCTTTCTTTTGAGTATTCCCGTAATAGCAGGCGGCTTTGTTGTAAATTTGTATAAGGCGTTTGCCGATGGCGTGCCGCTCGTTTCCGTTCCCGATTTCGGCGTGTGCGCGGCGGTAGGGATCGCCGTGTCTGCCGCGGCGGGACTGCTGTCCGTAAAAATAATGATAAAGAGCATTTCTTCGGCAAGATACACCCCGTTCATAGTATATCTGTGCTTGCTTTCGATAGTCTGCGGGGCGCTGTCCTTTGCCGGGATATTATAATTTAAAAATGCGATGCAGATCGGTGCATCGCATTATATTTTATGGTAAAAAAGTATACTTAAACTATATTTTTATTATAATATGTTTGTATGTATATATTACCACATTTACGCGAAAATTGCAACAGTTTCGGCATTGTTTCGTTAGTCGGTAAATGTATGCTTTTATTGTAATAGACACGCGTGAGCGCCGTTCACGCGTAAAAATACGCTCATTTTGTTGCCATCTGCGGGTAAATTATTATATAATTTATTCATAGGTAAAAATGCCGCATCGGTGCGGCAGGACGGAGAATTTATGGAAGTAATTTTATCTGTGCACAACTTAAAAAAGCAGTTTCGGCTGTCGTACAAACAACAGAAACTGCAGCACACGGACAAGAGGGTGCTGACAGCCGTGGACGGGCTCTCCTTTACCGCAAATAAAGGTGAGATATTCGGACTGCTCGGGCCTAACGGTGCCGGCAAGACCACCACGCTGAGGATGTTGGCAACGCTGATAACCCCCGATTCGGGCGACGCGTTCATAGAGGGGTGCAGTATTGTAAAGGAACCCGATAAAGTACGCTCCAAGATAGGTTTTTTGACGGGCGAATTAAAACTTGAAGACTTTTTTACGCCAAACTATCTCTTTAACTTTTTCAGCGAGCTCTACGGAATCGAAGAGAATGTCCGCCGCCGCAGAAGGGACGAGCTCTTTTCCCGCTTCGGCATAGACAGGTTTGCCGAGGTCAAACTTGCAAACCTTTCTACGGGCATGAAGCAAAAAGTCTCGCTCGTGATATCTGTCGTAAACGACCCCGACTTCATCATTTTTGACGAGCCTACCAACGGGCTCGACGTGCTCACGGCAAAGACGGTGACGGATTTTCTTCTTGAACTTAAAGCGCGCGGCAAGACGATAATACTCTCCACGCACATATTCAGCCTTGTGGAAAAGATATGCGACAGGGCGGGCATCATCATAGGCGGCAGGCTTGTTGCCCTCGATACCGTTAAAAACCTCACAAGGGAAAAGAATCTTGAGGATGTCTTTTTTGATATCTATTCCGGTGCGGCGGGAGGTGAAGCATGAAGGGGATATCGGCAATAATAAAAAAGGAGTTCGCCCGCTTTTTCCTGGACAGAAGGATGCTCATAACCACATTGATAATGCCGGGGCTCCTAATCTATCTTGTATATACGCTCATGGGGACGTTTGTCTCCGGCATTGCCGGCGGCGAATCACGCTATGCCGCCGCGGTAGAGAATATGCCGGAAAGCATCGGTGCATATTTTGCCGGCAGCCCGTTTGACATTACTGCCGCCCAAGGCGACGCGGACAACTATAAGGCGCAGATAACGGACGGCACTTTGGATATATACGTCGTCTTCCCCGAAAACTTTGACGAGATAACGTCTTCGGCGGGGCAGCCCGGCTACGACGCGCCCAATGTAGAGGTGTATTACAGCTCTTCCGACGAAAGTTCCGCCGCGGCGTATTCGGCGTTCGTTGCCGTGCTTGACCTGTATGAACAGACTATAGCCAACGTTTTCAACGTCAATATGGGCGAAGGGTATGACCTTGGCGGTGCGCAGTCGGCGGCTACGTACATCCTTAGCGCGATCGTGCCTATGGTGCTGCTGGTGCTGCTTTACAGCGGCTGTATGGCAGTCGCGCCCGAATCTGTCGCCGGGGAAAAGGAGAGGGGCACGTTTGCCACGATGCTCGTGACCCCCGTAAAGCGCGCGCACATCGCCATAGGCAAGATTGTGAGCCTGAGCTGCATCTCGCTGCTGAGCGGCATATCCAGCTTCCTCGGGCTGATTTTGTCGCTGCCCAATCTCATGAGCGGAGTACTCGACGGTATGGACTTGTCCATGTTCAATGCTGGTCACTATCTTATGGTGCTCGGCGTCATGCTCTCCACGGTGCTTTTGCTCGTTGCCATCATATCGTGTATATCCGCGCTGGCAAAGAGCGTCAAAGAGGCGAACAGCTATGTTGGGCCGCTCAACATCGTTGTGGTGGTAGTGGGGCTGCTCAGCTCATTGCTCGGCAAGGG
>CALVPV010000017.1 GCA_944353935.1 uncultured Clostridia bacterium
GTCTACCTGCGCGGATTCGAACCGCGGGTCTCCAGAGTCGGAGTCTGACGTGTTATCCAGCTGCACTACAGGTAGATGATCGTGCGCCGACGCGCACACAATTTAAACAGATTGCAAGCGCAAATTCAGCCTTTGCAGGCAAAAGTGTTGCGGGCTTCGTCGTAATAATACCCCATAGAGGCGAGGCGCGAGCACACCTCCTCCCTGTCCCAGTCGTTTTCCGCGCACAGCTCTTCCAGCGACTCACAGCCGTCGCGCAGCTTCATGTTCACCGCCGAAAGCAGTATAGCGTTGTCTGCGGGCATATACATACCGCCACCTCCGCCGCCATTTGCAGCTAAAACATTATATCACACCCCCGATACATTTTGCAATCACTTTTATTTGTGATATAATCGTTAAAAGGGCGAAAAAGGTCGCGTGGCAAGAGCGCGCCTTCGCCCGGGAAGGTGTTTATGAACGGCAAGACTGCAGTCGTAGGCCTGAGCGGCGGGGTAGACAGCTCCGTTGCCGCCCTGCTTTTAAAGCGGCAGGGGTACAACGTAGTGGGCCTGTTTATGCTCAATTGGGAAGAAGAGGGCGAAAACGGCGCCTGCACGGCGGAAGAAGATTACGCCGACGTAAAGCGCGTGTGCGCCGCATTGGATATACCTTATTACAGCGTAAACTTTGCAAAACAGTATTACGACAGGGTATTTGCCTACTTTTTGAGCGAATATAAGGCGGGGCGCACGCCCAACCCGGACGTGCTGTGCAACCGCGAGATAAAGTTCGGCCCGTTCAGAAAATACGCCGAGGGCATGGGCGCCGACGTGATAGCCACGGGGCACTACTGCGGCATAAGCCGCGAGGGCGGAAGAACGCGCCTTTTAAAGGCAAAGGACGGCGGCAAAGACCAGACCTACTTTTTGAACCAGGTCAAAGAGCAACAGTTTGACAAGGTAGTTTTTCCGCTTGCGGAACTTACAAAAGCGGAAGTGCGCGCCATTGCCGAAGAAAACGGCCTTGCAAACGCCAAAAAAAAGGACAGCACGGGCATATGCTTTATAGGCGAGCGCAACTTTAAAAACTTTTTAAAGACCTACCTCCCCGCACAGCCGGGCGAGATACGCACCCTCGGCGGCGAAAAGGTGGGCATGCACGAGGGGCTGATGTACTACACCTTAGGCCAGCGCAAGGGGCTGGGCATAGGCGGCGTGCACGGCGAAGAGGGCAGGTGGTTCGTAGTAAAAAAGGACATGCCCGCAAACGTGCTGTACGTCTCCCACGGGGACGAGAGCCCGCTCTATTCGGCGGCGTGCACGGCGGAAGGGCTCAACTTTATAGGCTTTGAACCGCCCGCGGGGCAGTTTGAATGCACGGCAAAATTCCGCTACCGCCAGCCCGAACAAAAGGTGCGCGTGAGCGTAGACGGCAACAGGATGCACATAGAATTCAACGAACGGCAGCGCGCCGTGACCGAGGGGCAGTACGCCGTACTGTACGACGAAAGGGCGTGCCTGGGCGGCGGCGTGATAACGGACGTAAAATATTAAAATTTTCCGTACCGGCGCGGGCGGGCAACACCGCAAACGGCGCCCGTACGGGCATATATAGGGGGATAACCATGGATCTTAAACAGGCAGCACAGGTGCGCAATTCGGTGCGCGCCTACCTTGAAAAGCCGCTGTCGTCTTCCACAAAGGCGGCACTTGAAAAGAAGATAGCCGAAGTCAACAAAAAGAGCGGGCTGCACATTCAGCTCGTCACCGACGAGCCGAAGGCGTTCGATTCCTTCATGGCGCACTACGGCAAATTTTCCGGCGTAAAGAACTACATAGCGATGATAGGCAAGACGGACAAGGACTTGCAGGAAAAGTGCGGATACTACGGCGAAGAGCTCGTGCTGTTTGCCAAAACGCTCGGGCTTGGCACCTGCTGGGTGGCGCTCACCTACAAAAAGATCTCCGCGGCATACACGCTTGACGAAGGGGAAAAACTCGTGCTCGTGATAGCGATAGGCCACGGCGCGAACGACGGCACCCCGCACACCAACAGGCCGAGGAACGAGGTGGCGGAAGCGCCCGTAAACGCGCCCTCCTGGTTCTGGGAGGGCATAGAGGGAGCCCTGCTTGCCCCCACCGCCCTAAACCAGCAGAAGTTCCGCTTTATACTTACGGGCGGCAACACCGTGAAGGCGGAGGCGGGGCGCGGATTCTATTCCAAAATAGACCTCGGCATAGCCAAATACCACTTTGAACTGTTTGCCGGCAAGCAAAATTTTGAGTGGGCAAAGTGACGCCCGCACGCGGCGGCATTCCGCGGCAAAGACAAGGCACATTCAAACGCATATACGCAATACAGGCGGCGCAAAGCATTTGCGCCGCCTGTATCCGTTAAAATCGTTGCCTTACTTTAAATATGCGCCGTGCGCCTTTACGCGGCATCAAAAAAATGCTCACGCCGTCTTTGCGCGCGGCCTTTTTTTGAGTTCGCTCTCTATATCCTTGCACGCCTCTTCGAGCTCCTGCTCCGTCTCCGCCACTTCCACGCCGTCCAGGATGTTCTGCAGCTTATATTCCCTGTTTAAATAGCGTATGGTCTGAAAGCCTATAACGGCGGTGAGGGTGCCGTTGGTGAGCCCCTGCACGGAGCTGTCTACGAGCGCGGATATTGCCGAACCGAGGATGGGTATGCCCTTGGCGGCGTCGCCCATTGTCTTTACGATGCCGTTGCCTATTTTCAGCGAGCCGAGCCCGTAGGATATGAGCGAATTGCGCACCACGGCAGCAAAAATCTTTAAAAGCTGCGTATCCGACGGGCGGAAGCCGTACAGGAAGACTATGTCCTTTATGAGTTGCAAGTTGACTACGGTGACGAGCATCGCGTCCGTGCGCGAACTCTGGGATATAGCCGAATATGCCGCCGAGCGCAGCGAATAGCGGAATATGTAGTCCTTGGCGGTCTTTTTGACCTTGCCGGAATAGAGCGCGGTGAGCGTGCGCTTTATACCCTCGTCATCGCCGTTTGAAAGGTAGGACGCCAGCTCCGAAAGCAGCGCGTCGTCATACCAGCCGACATTCTCCACGCGCGTACCCAGATCGACCATATGCGCCGCTATTTCGCGGCGGACGCGCCTGTTGTGCCGCTTTGCCGCCGCGGCATGCGCGGCGTTGACGTTGGTCTGAAAGTAGTTCATGCGCAGTATCTTGACGAGGGGCACCACGAACAGCAGCGCGAACAGTATGACGGAGACTGCCGCCGCCGCATACCCCGCGTACTTGTTTATGCCCCACACCTGCAGCGTTATGGAGAGCAGGCACCACGCAAGGAACACGCCTATCACGCCGGCTATCACCGCTATGATAAGGCGCGCGCCCTTTACGTTGCGGCGCTTTACATACCGCTCTTCATATTCGTATATTGTCATCTTTTTTTCTTTATCGTCCTTCATACAGTAACCGCCTTTTTGTATTTGCACGGCACATATGCCGCATCCGTATCATAATACGGCGTCACAGGTCTATCCCGAATTTGTACATCTCGCTCCTGGTGACGCCCCTATCCTTGGCGGCGCGCTTGACCGCCTCCTTTTTATCCAGCCCCTGCGCCATATAGTGCCTTATATGCTCCTCTTCCGAGAGCGAGCACAGCCCGCTCTCCCTGCCGCTCGCGCCGCCCACGACGAGCACGTATTCCCCGCGCTTTTCCCCGGGTAGCCCCTGCGCAAGCGTGAAGGGGATGCTCTCTTCATGCAGTTTGGTTATCTCCCTCACGGCACATGCGGGGCGGTCGCCGAACACTTCCAGCATATCGGCGACGTACCTGTCCACGTCCTGCGGGGCGGCGTGGAACAAAAGGGTGAGTTCCGCATCGGCGTACTTTTGCAACAGCCGCCTGCGTTCGCCCTGCTTGTCCGGAAGGAAACCTATAAAGGCAAACCTTTCCGACGGCATAGCAGAGAGTATGAGCGCGGACAGCGCGGCGTTGGCGCCCGGCACCACCGTATAGGGGACGCCCGCCCTTTTGAGCTCCGCGCACACCTGCGCGCCGGGGTCGGAGATGACGGGCATGCCTGCGTCCGATATCACCGCGACCTGCTTGCCCTCTTCCGCGGCGGAAACTATCTTTTCGGCTGCGGCGCGCTCGTTGAACTTGTGGCAGGCGACGAGCGGCTTTTTTATCCCGTATGCGTTTAAAAGTTTTAAGGAATGGCGGGTGTCTTCGCAAAAGATGACGTCCGCCTCCTTCAACGCGTCCAGGGCGCGCAGCGATATATCCTTTAAATTGCCGATCGGCGTCGCTACAAAATAGACCATAAAACACCTTAAAAATCTTTTGCCGCAGGGCAGGTTTACGCGGCTCGTTACCGCCTTCAAAAGCGCATATATGCCGCCCTTTGCTCGGTCGACCGCAGCGGGGAGCACTTCCACCCCCTCTTTGCCGCCCTTTGCCGCCTCCGCCATAACAAGGTAGGGCTTGCCGCCCTGCGTCCCGCATACGAATTGCAGCCGCTTGGGCTCCAGCCCGCGCGACTTTAAGGCATATATGAGCTCCGCCACCCTGTCCGCGCGGTTTATGATGGCTATCCTGCCGCCGAATTTGAGCGTGCGCGCCGCCACATCCAAAATTTCCGCGAGCGTTACCGTTATCTCCTTGCGGCATATCGCCTTTTCATAGGAGATATTTTCAAAGCCGCCACGCTCATAGGGCGGATTGCAGAGCACGAGCGAAAAGGCGCCGTCGTATTCCCTGCCTATGTCCTGAACGCGCGTGCACACGGCGCGCGCCCTTTCAAAGCCGTTGTATTCTATCGTGCGCGCGCACATATCGGAGAGCGAAGGCTGCATCTCGAACAGGGTGACGTCCTTTATGTGCGTATTCAGGCACATAAAATGCAGCCCGACTATGCCGCTGCCCGCGCAGAAATCGGCGACAACGTCCCCCTTTTTGCCCTTTACGAATTTAGAGAGCAGCACGCTGTCCGAAGTAAAGCGGTAAAGGTTTACGTTCTGTATTATCTTTTTTTCGCCGAAGAGCTCTTCAAGCACCTCTCCGGGCAAAAGCTCGCATCCCATAGACACATTATACATTATGCCGCCGCATTTTGCAACGCAAATGTTCCGCCTTTTAAAAAGACCGCCCCGCGGTAAATTTTGCCTTGCGCGCGGCGCGCATGCGGGAGCATATGAAAAAAAGCGAGGAAGGCGCGCGCAAAAACGCTCCTTCCTCGCTTTGGTGCCGCTGACCGGACTCGGACCGGTACGGTTTTTACACCGAGGGATTTTCTTACTACTCTATGTTGCCATAGCCGCCGTATACGGCGTTGTAGTCCGGACTTTATCTTTGCCGTGACCGTACAGGTTTTAGGCACGCGCCGTAAAGTCTCTACACGTTCCCGTAGCGGGCTTCGCTCGGTATTGTCCCCGAAGGGAGTTCCACCGAATTTGACGCGATTCATGCGGAAGGTTTCCCGTTCCGATGCTCAAATCTAAGTCCCTTGTGTCTGCCAGTTCCACCACAGCGGCATGAACCGTAAAAAAACAAAAAGTGCTTTAAGCGCGAGCTTAAAGCACTTTTTTTGGAGGCGCCACCCGGATTTGAACCGGGGAATCAGGGCTTTGCAGGCCCTTGCCTTACCACTTGGCTATAGCGCCGCATAAATAAAAAAAATAGTGCGGATGAATAAATTGGAGCGGGAAACGAGATTCGAACCCGCGACATTCACCTTGGCAAGGTGACGCTCTACCACTGAGCCATTCCCGCATGATATTCATACGCACTATTTATTGGTGGGAGCTACAGGGCTCGAACCTGTGACCCACTGCTTGTAGGGCAGTTGCTCTCCCAACTGAGCTAAGCTCCCGAACGCTTAAATATCATATCAAATATACATTTAAAAAGCAAGCGTTTTTATTCGGTTTTTTACATTTTTATAAAAAAATTTTCCGCATCCGCCGCCGCACGGCATATGCACACAATATATTCTTTTATACGGGATACCCCACACAATATATGCCCGCAAACCGCGGCAAAGCGGCACGCCCCGAACGGCGGGCTTGTGTTGACTTGCGGCGCGCGGGCGTGTATAATGGTTTATATAAAGTATTTAAAAGAGGAAAAACATGGAACGCGAAGAGATATTTGCAAAGATAGAGGGACTCAAACGGGAGCTTGCCGACAACGACGGCGCCATAGCCATAGAAAAGGGCGCCTGCGAACAGTTTGAAAGCAAGGCGGAAGAGTATAAAAAGCTCGCCTACGACGAGCTCAAAAAGGCGGAGCCCTACAAGCGCCGCATAGACGAACTGCAAAAGCGCAACATGGCGATAGCGCGCAGGATAGCAAAACTCACCGCAGAACTTAAAGAGCTACGCTAAAGGCCTGCACGTCACTACGCCGCATTTGCCGCCAAAAACGCCGCCGCACTTTTTTTAAGTGCGGCGGCGCTGTTATTTTTAATAGAAGGTCGCCACTTCCTGTTCGGGCTTTTGCGCCCGCTCTATCTTTTCCGCAACTATTACCGGCCCCTTTGAGCGGTATACCGAATTGTATTCGTACATCACCTTGCCCGTCACGTACAGCCAGTCGCGCGTGTTTATGTCCTCGGCGAGCTTGCCGCAGCGCACGGCAAAGCCGTCGTACGCAATGTCCGCCTCGCAGCAGGTCATTATATAGCGCCCCAGCACGATATAGCCCGCCGGCACCTTTTTGTTGACCGCCGCCATGCCCTTAAAGCGCACGGTCTTTCCTATATACTCCTGCATCTTTTCGGCTATGTCGCGGTAGAAGAGCGCGTAGTCCCTGTCCTCTATCTCGATCACGGGCGCGTTCACGTCAAAGGGGAGCGGGTCTTCCATATCGTCAAATTCCGCCTTGCCGCCGATGTATTCGTACACGATGTCAGGGCGGCGGGATATGGCGCGCACCACTTTGTGGAACTCCGTCTTGTCGTATTCGCCCTTGAAGCGGTTGAACACCACCATCTGCGTGAGCTGTATCTTATCGTACACCAGCTGGCGCATATTGCGGTTATAATTTAAAAACGTGGCGGAATCGAAGAAGGTCATCATCTGGTTTATGACCCAATCTTCGGGCATGGCGTCAAAAAACGCCTGCAACAGCCAGGTGCCGTTGTATTCCACGAACACGCGGTCGCACCCGTGCTTTTGCACGAGCGCCGAAAGGTTTTCCGCGGTGAGCTCACGTTCGCTGCCGATATACTCTATGGCGACGTCCTTCACCTTGAACAGATGGGGGTCGTATTCCTCCTCCCCCTCTTCGCACACGAGGACGAGCGACCTTTCGCCGCCGTTCATGCGGGGATCTTCAAGCGTCTCCTGGATAAATTTTGTCTTGCCCGACTCCAAAAAGCCGAGGAACATATATACAGATATCTCTTCCGACATAAAACCATCCGCCCTATTTTACGATCAACAACTTCGTACAGGCGGGAAATGACGCGGCGATAAAACGGAGAGATTGCCGCGGCACGGCGGAGCCATGCTCCGCCCGCACGAAGTTTGGCAGTTTTAAAAGAATATTGGATCAGACCCCGAAGAGCGAGGCGAGCTCCTGCTTGTTGAGCTTGCTCCCTATGACGCACAGGCGGCCGGTGTATGCCGCGCAGCCTTCGTGCACGTCCGGTTCGCCGGGGTTGTAGTCAAAGTGCAGCCACTTGCCGTCCTTTGAGGGGACTATGCCCTTTGCGCGGAGCACGGTGCCGTATTCCTCCGCATTGGTGAGCATTGAGAGTATGGCGGAAAGTTCTTCCGCGGTATACGTCTTAGGCGTCTCCACGCCCCAGCTTTCAAAGACTTCGTCGGCGTGATGATGGTGATGCCCGCAGCCGCATTCCCCGTGCTCATGTTCGTGTTCGCCTTCATCGTCGTGGTGGCAGCAATGGCCGTGCCCGTGTTCGTGTTCATGCTCGTCCTCATCGTCGTGGTGGTGGCAGCAATGCCCGTGTTCGTGCTCGTGCTCGTCCTCATCGTCGTGGTGGTGGCAGCAATGCCCGTGTTCGTGCTCGTGCTCGTCCTCATCGTCGTGATGATGTTCAAGGGCGTCCTTTTTGAGCTGTTCCATCTGCTCGGCGAGAGTGTCGCTGTGCTCCATGGCGGCGAGTATTTCGCTGCCCGAGAGCTGCTGCCAGGGCGTGGTGACGAGCGTTGCCTTGGAGTTGTGTTCGCGCACGAGCTCCGCCGCCCTTTTAAGTTTTTCTTCGCCCGCAATGTCGGCATGGGTGAAGATTATGCAGTTTGCCGCCTCTATCTGGTCGTTGAAAAATTCGCCGAAATTCTTCATATACATCCTGCACTTGGCGGCGTCCACAATTGCCGTGTAGGTGTTTATGGTGCAGTCCTTTAAGCCTGCGCTGTACACGGCGCGGATGACGTCCGACAGCTTGCCCACGCCCGAAGGTTCTATGAGTATCCTGTCGGGAGAATACTCTTCGCACACCTTTTTGAGCGCCTTGGCAAAGTCGCCCACGAGGGAGCAGCATATGCAGCCGGAATTGAGCTCGTTTATCTTTATGCCGGCTTCGGCAAGGAAGCCGCCGTCTATGCCGATATCGCCGAATTCATTTTCTATGAGCACCAGCTTTTCGCCCGCGTACGCCTCCTTTATGAGCTTTTTGATGAGCGTGGTCTTGCCCGCGCCGAGGAAACCGGAAAAAATGTCTATCTTAGTCATTGCAAAAGCACTTCCTTAAAAAATTTTTCTTTACAATATTATATAACCCTGTTTTTTAAAAAGCAAACCGCGTGCGGGCAAAAAACATTGCTTCGCCGACGCCGGGGGCGCGCAAAAATCACGCCGCGGCGACACAAAAAAAGGCATTTGTCGCGGCATATATGCGGGGCAATTTTGTAAAAGACCCCGCACCGTAAACGATGCGGGATCTTTTGCCCTAATATTATTTGTTGGGTTTATCGTACCTGAGTTTGCGGAAGGTGCCGTCTTCCTTATGTATCATTATGCTCGCTTCCTGATTCTGCGCAAGCGATTTGGCATAATCTATTGCCTGCACCTGCGTATCGAACAGCTTTATCGCCTTTATGCCGCCGCCGTACTTTACCTGCCACTTGCCGTCGGCCTTGCGCTTTGTTATGTGGTACACCTTTGCCTGCGAGGCCTGCACCCCCTGTGCGGGCGCGGGCTGCGCGGATGCCGCCGCATTCTGTACGGTCGCACGGGAAGGCTGTGCGGGCCTCTGCTGCGCGGATGCCGCAGCGGTGCTCGCGGCAGGCTGCGCGGGCTGCTGCCCGGGGGAAGGAGACTGCTGCGCGGGAACTTCCGCGGGGACTTCCTCAGCAGATTCCGCAGGCTCGTCGTAAGTGGCGTCGTCGGTGAAGTCGCCCTCGTCCTCCTGCTCGTCCTCCATGCGCTCCTTTTTTGCGCGCACTATTTTAGCCGAAACGACGGCTATGACTATTATCACGGCGAGCACTGCAACGGCTATGACTATCCATGCCCAAAGCGGCAGCCCCGCCACGTTTTCCGTAATGGCGCCTATGCCGCCGGCATTGCCGGCAGTACCGGTATTTCCACCCATATTAACATCCTCCTGCTTAAAAATTGCGCGCTGTATGCGCCTATATAAAAATTATACCAAAAACGGCGGCAATGTCAAGCGAACGCGGCATATAGCGCGGCTGCCGACGATATGCGACATTTTTTTACTTTACAAGGCCCTGCACGACGTTTTCGGGAGCCAGCTCGAACCTTTCAAACGTCTCTATGAACTTGCCGCGCCCCTGCGTGAGCGAACGCAGCGCCGTGGCGTAAGTCAATAGCTCCGCCTTGGGCGCCTCTGCCGTGATGACCTGAAGGTCGTCCTGCGCGTCCATGCCTATTATCCTGCCGCGGCGCTTGTTGAGATCGCCCAACACGTCGCCGAGGTACTGTTCGGGCACGCCTATGCGCAGTTTGGAATAGGGCTCCAAAATGGCGGGCTTGGCTGCCTTCATGCCCTCTTTGAACGCTATCTCCGCGGCGGCCTTGAACGCCGCTTCGGAGCTGTCCACTTCGTGATAGCTGCCGTCGGTGAGCACCGCTTTCATCCTTATTACGGGGTAGCCTGCGAGCACGCCGTGGGGGAGGCACTCTATGAGCCCCTTTTCAACGGCGGGGATGTACTGCTTGGGTACGGCGCCGCCCACGACCTCTTCGGCAAATTCAAAATCCTGCTCACAGGGTTCAAAGCGGATCTTGCAGTGGCCGTACTGGCCGTGCCCGCCCGACTGCTTTTTGTACTTGCCTTCCGCAAGCGCGGTGCCGAGTATCGTCTCTTTATAGTTTATCTGAGGGGTGCGCAGGTCTGCGTCCGCGCCGAATTTTGCCTTGAGCTTTTTGTTTATTATGTCAAGGTGCACTTCGCCCTGGCCGCCTATGAGCGTTTCGCCCGTGTCGGCTATCTTGCGCACGCCGAAGGACTTATCCTCCTCCTCAAGGCGGGCAAGCCCGGAAAATACCTTGTCTTCCGTGCCCTTGACCTTGGCATATACCGCCATGAACAGCACGGGGCGGGGGAAGAGTATGGGGTCGAACTTTACGGGGGCAGATTCATCGCACAGCGTGTCGCCCGTGTTGGTGTTGACAAGTTTTGAAACGGCGCCGATATCGCCCGCGGTGAGCTCGGAGACGGGCTCCTGCTTTTTGCCCTTTAAAAGGTAGAGCGCGTTTATGCGCTCGGTCTGCCCCGTGGTGGCGTTGAGCACCGTCATGCCCGACTTTAAAACGCCGCGGCACACCCTTATATAGTTCATCTTGCCCACAAAGGAGTCCACCGCCGTCTTGAATACCTGCGCGGCGAAGGGCTGTTCGTCGTCGCACTCTATCTGCACTATCTCGTCCTTTTTGACGTCGGTCGCCACCATGTCGCCGCGTTCGCTCGCGTCGGGCATGTACTTGACTATCTCGTTCATCAGGTTTATGACGCCGCGGTTATACAGGGCGCTGCCCGCCATTACGGGCACGGTGTTTATGTTGTGTATGCCCTTGCGTATGCCGTGGATTATCTCTTCGCGGTCAAGGCTGCCCGTTTCAAAGTACTTTTCCAAGAGGACGTCGTCGTTTTCGGCGGCAGTCTCCATGAGCGAGAGCTGCATCGCGGCGAGCTCTTCCTTCTTGTCTTCGGGGACGGGCATCTCCTCCGGCCCTGTGCCCGTAAAGTGGAAGGCGCGTTCGGTCAGGGCGTTTACAAAGCCTGCCATCTTGTTGCCCTCCATTATGGGTATCTGTATGGGAGCTATCTTGCCGTGATACTTTTCCTGCAATGCGGCGACGGTGCCGTTGTAGTCGGCATTCTCTTTATCCATGCCGTTTATGAATATTACCATCGGCTTTTTTGCCTTTAAGCAGGCGTTTATCGCCTTTTCGGCGCCGACGGTCACGGTGCCGCTCGCACCCATCACCACGAGCGCGCCGCCGCAGGCACGCATCGCCTCGTTAAATTCGCCCTCGAAGTCGTAAAAGCCGGGCACGTCCAAAAGGTTTATCTTTGTTTCGCGCCAGACGGTGTAGCTTGCGGAAAGCGAAACGGACATCTTGCGCGCTATTTCCTGTTCGTCAAAGTCGGATACGGTGGTACCGTTATCCACTTTTCCCATACGGTCTATGGAGCGGCCGTTGAAGAGTATGGCCTCGCACAGAGTGGTCTTGCCCTCGCCGCTGTGGCCGATGATCGCAATGTTGTGAATGTTTTTTACCTTGATGCTCATAATTTTTAGTCCCTTATCTTTTTTGGCGGCATCCGCGCTTTAAGGCACTGCCTCCGCGCGCGCATGCCCGCGTAAATCCATTATACTATACATTGACGCAAAAATCAAGACCCAATTTTTGCGTTCGGCGGCAAAAAATAAATTACCCCGCACATATACCAAAATCAAAGCGTAAAAAATAGCGGCGATGCCGCCCTTTTTGTGCCGCGGTTCACCAAAAATGCGGCTGCGGGCGGCAACTTTTGTTGCCACCCGCAGCCGAATATATGTTATTTATTATTGTCGCAGAAATGCTCGCCTTTATCGTTTTCGGAAAGTGTTTCACGTTGAGAGCCGGCAAAAGAGGCGTCCTCTTCAACCGCTTGCGAAAGGTCGCCTTGCCCCTCGCCGAGATCATCTTCCTTTGAAGGGTGTTCGCAGGCAGACTTTATCTTGAGTAAAAAGTCCCAAAGGGCGTCCGCGCACTCCCTATAAGGGGCATGAAAGCTGCGCACAAAAAAATTGCCGATAAACCAGACGAGGTCAAACCCGAAGGCGAACAGAAATCCGCACCCCCAAATAAACGCCTGCGAGAGCTCTTCTTCAGTGGGGTCTGCCGTCGCGTTTATAAACAACATTACAAGTACTATCACAAAGTACGCGATGAGCAGCATGGTAAAAGAAAAGCCGTACCACCTGAAAGCCGAAATCACTGTCTGTCCGTTTTTACGGCGGATAAAACCGTACATATGCGGCGCCGAAGTGTTGCGCACCCAGTCGTCGCCGTCGCAATATCCCACTCCTACAAACGGACCGAGCCTCATCCCGCTATATCCGCCGCGATGATATGTGCGGTCGAACCAATTGAATTGAAGCCAGTCATCAAGTTCCTTTTTAACCGCCGCCTTGGGCGCATCTATTTTAATAACCATAAGCCGAAATCAAAGGTACAGATCACCCGGGTTTTTATAAGTTTTAAATGGCAAGTACACCGGTTCATCATCAACTATCAACGTTATTCCTTCTACATAATAGAATAAAGGCACATTGACATGCTTATTCCACCTATCTCTTTGAAAATTACTTATCGCCCCCTAAAAAATTATTGTAATTATATTATAAAACGGCATTGCAATAAATTACGCACAGAATTGTAATATTATTGTAAAATCACAATTACCCCGCACATATAGTGCAATCAACGCTTAAAAAATAGCGGCGATGCCGCCCTTTTTGTGCCGCCGTCCTATAAAAACGCGGCGCGCCGGGCGGAAAACTTTCCGCCCGGCGCGCCGCCAAATTATCAAACTAAAACCATATGCGGCGGCAAAACTGCCGCCCACACACAAAAGCATATATGAGCAAAGCACGCGCGATATAGCGCCGCGCAAAAGCCGCCGTCAATGCCTGCCCGTGGTAAAGCCGCGGCGGATCTTCAGCTTGCTTGCGGCGCGTGCGAGCTGCGCCTGTGCCGACATATACTGCACCCTGCCCACCTTGTGCTGCAACGCCTCCTTGGCTTCGGCGATCTCGCGCTCGGCGCGCTCTTCGTCTATCTCTTCCGGGCGGAGGATGGAATCGGCAAGCACAAGCACGTCGTTGTCCTCCACCTTCATTATTCCCGATGATACCGCGACTTCCTGCGAGTCCTGCCCGGGAACGCGGAATATGAGCTTGCCGGGCACTATCGCCGTTATGGTGTTGCTGTGCCCTGCCAATACGCCGTATTGCCCGTCTACCGCGGGGATTATTAAACTTTCGCAGTCGCCCTCGTAAAAAGTGCGGTTGGCGCTTAAAAGGTGCACCTTGAATGTGTTCATCTTTACTATCCTTTAACAAGGCTTACGGTTATTTGCCGCATATACCCGCGGCAATTACCGCAGAGGGCAAAATTTATTTGAGTTCTTCCGCCTTTTTGATGACGTCCTCTATAGTGCCGACGTTATAGAAGGCGGCTTCGGGATATTCGTCCATTTCGCCGTCCAAAATGGCTTTAAAGCCGCGCACCGTCTCTTTCATGGGCACATATACGCCCTTTATGCCGGTGAACTTTTCCGCAACGTGGAAGGGCTGGGACAAAAACCTTTGCATCTTGCGCGCACGGTACACGGTGAGCTTGTCCTCTTCGCCGAGTTCGTCCATGCCGAGTATGGCTATTATATCCTGCAATTCGTTGTACTTTTCCAGCGTCTCCTGCACCCTGCGGGCGGTTTCGTAGTGTTCCTTGCCCACTATGTCCGGTTCAAGTATGCGCGACGAAGATTCCAGGGGATCGACCGCGGGATATATGCCCTGTTCGGCTATCTTACGGCTCAAAACGGTGGTCGCGTCCAGGTGGGCGAACGTCGTGGCGGGGGCGGGGTCGGTGAGGTCGTCCGCGGGAACGTATATCGCCTGCACGGAAGTTACCGAACCGTTCTTTGTAGAGGCGATCCTCTCCTGCAATTCGCCCATGTCGTTGGCAAGCGTGGGCTGGTAGCCCACCGCGGAGGGCATGCGCCCCAGAAGGGTGGAAACTTCGCTGCCCGCCTGCACGAAGCGGAAGATGTTGTCTATGAACAGGAGCACGTCCTTATTCTCTTTATCGCGGAAGTATTCCGCCATGGTGAGCCCGGTCAGGGCGACGCGCATGCGCACGCCGGGGGCTTCGTTCATCTGGCCGAACACGAGGGCGGTCTTGTCGCCGACGCCGCTGGCGCCCATCTCGCGCCACAGGTCGTTGCCCTCGCGCGAGCGTTCGCCTACGCCCGTGAACACCGAATACCCGCCGTGCTCCATGGCGACGTTATGTATGAGCTCCTGTATGAGCACCGTCTTGCCGACGCCCGCGCCGCCGAAGAGTCCTATCTTGCCGCCCTTTGCGTACGGCTCCATGAGGTCTATGACCTTTATGCCCGTTTCCAGCACTTCGGCAACGGGGCTCTGCTCTTCAAACGAGGGGGCGTGGCGGTGTATGGGCCAGCTCTCCTTTGCTTCGGGGGCGGGCTTGCCGTCTATGGGTTCGCCGAGCACGTTGAACATCCTGCCGAGCGTGCATTCGCCCACGGGCACATGGATGACGCCGCCCGTGGCGTACACTTCGGTGCCCCTTGAAAGCCCTTCGCATGCGCCGAGCATTATGCAGCGCACGGTGTCGTCGCCCGTCTGCTGGGCGACTTCCATGACGAGCTTTTTGCCGTCCTTTACCGCGTAGAGCGCATCCTTTATCCTGGGGGGCTCGCCTTCGAACCTGACGTCTGTTACCGGTCCGGAAATGTGGACTATTCTACCCTTGTTCACTTAAAGATTCTCCTTGTTTTTAAGCTGTGCGCGGGCGCCCGCGGCCACTTCGGTTATCTCCTGCGTGATCGCCGCCTGCCTCATTCTGTTATACTGTACGGAAAGTTCGGATATGAGCTTTTCCGCATTGTCGTTTGCCGCCTTCATCGCGGTCATCCTGGCGTGCTGTTCGCTGCAGAAGCTGTCCACCAGCGCGCTGTATATAAAGCCGGCGATGTAGCTCTGCATTATGTTGTCCAACACCACCTCTACCGAGGGGACGTATTCAAACGGTTCGCGCACGGGCTCCTCCACGGTGGTGGTCACGAATTCCTTGCGGTGGAAGGGCAGTATGCGGGTGAGCGTAGCCTCGTCCGACATGCCGCGCATATCGGTATATGCCACATATATCTTGGTGAACGCACCCTTTGAAAAGTCGTCCAGCAGGATGTTGCATATGTCCCTGGCGCGGCGCATCGTGGGGTTTTGCGCGGTATATATAAAGCTCTTTTCCACCGGGATGCCGCGCTGCTTTAACAGCTGGCGGCCGTATTCGCCCACGACGTACCACTTTATCTCGCACCCGTAGTCCAAAAGGGTCATCGCCTGCTTTATGACGTTATAGTTGTACGCGCCGGCAAGCCCCTTGTCGCCCGTGATGAGCAGGCAGGCAAACGTGCCCGTCAGCTTTTCCGCCACGTTCACGGGGTAAAAATAGCGGCTCTCCGCGGGCATTTCGCCCTGGCGGAATATGCGCTTTATCTCCACGCGGAGCGCTTCAAAGTACGGCCTCGTCTTGTCGAGGTCGGACTTCGCCTTGCGCATCTTGGTGGAGGAGATGAGGTACATCGCGTTGGTTATTTTGCGCGTCTCCCTGATGCTGTCTATTCTCTTTTTTATTCCCTGGATGTTAGGCATATGAAAACGACCTTGCGCGCCTGCCGCCCCGAACGGCGGGAAGGCGCATGTGACTTGTAAAACCTGCGGCGCCGCGCAGCCTTACACGGCGTACTTTTCGGCGTACTTTTCGGCAAACGCCTTGGATATCTCCACTATGCGCTCTTTGAGCTCGGGGGATATCTTTGCGCCTTTTTTGACCTCTTCGCAGATATCGGGTTGACTGTCCCTGTAATATTCGAGCAGCTTTTGTTTGAAATCGGGGATGTCGTCCACCTTTACGGACGCCATGCCGTGGCCGAGCGCGGAGGCGAGCAGTATGACCTGCTCGTACATCTGCAGCGGGCTGGACTGGGGCTGGCGGAGCAGCATCATGAGCGACTTGCCGTAAAAGAGCAGCTTCTTTGTTGCGTCGTCCAGGTCGGACGAGAACTGCATGAACACCTCCATCTCCCTGTACTGCGCAAGATCGAGGCGCAGGGGCCCGGCTATCGATTTCATCGCCTTGGTCTGGGCGTCGCCGCCCACGCGCGATACCGATATGCCGACGTTGACCGCCGGCCTCTGGCCGGAGAAGAACAGATCGCCCGCAAGGAATATCTGCCCGTCCGTTATGGATATGATGTTCGTGGGTATATATGCCGATATGTCGCCCGCCTGCGTCTCCACTATGGGCAGGGCGGTTATCGAGCCGCCTCCCCTTTCGTCCGAAAGGTGTGCGGCGCGTTCGAGCAATCTTGAATGCAGGTAAAAGACGTCGCCGGGATATGCCTCGCGGCCGGGCGACCTGCCGAGCAGCAGCGAGAGTGCGCGGTATGCCACGGCGTGCTTGGAGAGGTCGTCGTATACTATGAGCACGTCCTTGCCCTTGTTCATAAAGTATTCCGCCATGGCGCAGCCCGAATAGGGCGCTATATACTGCATCGAAGCGCCGTCGCTTGCAAAGGACGCCACTATTATGGTGTAGTCCATAGCGCCGCGCTTTCTGAGCATTTCCGCAAGCCTTGCAACCGAGCTTGCCTTTTGGCCGACAGCCACGTATACGCAGATGACGTCCTTGCCCTTTTGGTTGAGGATGGTGTCCGTAGCTATCGTCGTCTTGCCCGTCTGCCTGTCGCCTATTATAAGTTCGCGCTGGCCGCGGCCTATGGGGAACATCGAATCTATGGCGAGTATACCCGTTTCAAGCGGCCTGTTTACGGGCTGCCTGTCTATTATGCCGGGGGCGGGGGTCTCTATGGGCATATATGCGTCCGCCTCTATCTCGCCGCCGCCGTCTATGGGGGTGCCGAGCGCGTTTACCACCCTGCCTATGAGCCCTTCGCCCGCGGGCACGCCCGCCGTCTTGCCCGTGCGGTACACGGTGCTGTCTTCCTCTATCTCCCTGTCGTCGCCGAACAGTATGACGCCCGCGTCCCTTTCGCCGAGCTCCTGCACCATTCCCTTTATGCCGCTTTCAAACACGACTATCTCGCCGTATTCGGCAAGATCCAGCCCGCTGACGCGCGCAATGCCGTCGCCGACGGAGAGCACCTTGCCCGTTTCGTGGGCGGAGACGGGCATCGCCCAGCCTTCTATTGCGTTTTTGAGGCTGTCCACCGTCTCCCTGAGAAGGGTGGTGACGCCTGCGGAGGACGCCTTGATGTCCTCCTTGAGTTTGTTTATCCTGCCCTGGGCAGACCAGTCGAAGACGTTGTCGCCGAATTCCAGGCGGAAGCCGCCGACTACGGCTTTATCTATGACTATCTCTATTTCGGGGCGCACGCCGTACGCCCTTTCAAGGAAGTCCGAAAGTCCCTTCCTCTGTTCGTCCGTGGGCGGAGTGACGCAGTACAGCCTTGCCGCCGCGCCCGACGAAGGCGCGGGTGTTGCGGCTTTTTTTACTTCGCCGGAAAAACCGGAGGATACGTCCTTTATCCTCTCTTTTAATTTTTCCACCCTGCCCTTTGCCGACCAGTCGTACACGTCGCCGCAGACTTCCAGGCGGAAGCCGCCTACGAGCGACCTGTCTTCCGCTACCTCTATCTCCGGGCGGGAGCCGTATTTTTTTGCAAGGAATTCCGCAATGCCCTTCTTCTGCTCGTCCGTCGGGGGAGTTATGCAGTAAAGTTTTGCCTTTACGGGAGCGTTCTTTTTATTTTCCATCTGCGCCGCCCCCGTTTACCGATTTAAGGAATTCGTCGTACACGGCGCCGTCGCTTTCGGCAGTCCTGCCGCGCTCTATGGCGGCTATGGCGGCTTCGCCTACGACGTCGGCGACATCCGCGCGCGCGTCCGTCTCACCGATAGCGCCGCGTTCGGATATGCGTGCCAGCCTTTCGGCAAGCGACGCCTTCGCCTCCTTGGATACGCCGCTGACGGTTATGTCGCCCGAAGCGGTTTTAAGGTAGCTGTCGTAGAGCGCCTTGTCGTTTTCCGGCGTACTGCCGACCACGAGCAACTTTTCGGCGGATTTGACGACCATGTCGGCTATCTCCCCGCCGGCGCCGGCTATGTATGCCTTGCGCTCCTCTTCAGAGCGCCTTCTGCTCTCTTCCACTATGCCGCGCGCCTGAGTTTCCGCCTCCTGTATGAGCTGGCGGCCGCGCGCCTCCGTCTGGGAGAGCACCTGCTTTTTATGCGCTTCGAGTTCGGCGTCCAGGCCGGCGAGCTTTGCTTTGCGCTCCTCTTCCATGGCCTCTATCTCCGCCTTCTTTTTGGCATGCTCTTCCGCGGCTGCCCTGTACTTTTCCTGGCGCTCGCGCATGAACTTGCGCACGGGCTTGAACAGTATGAACGTGAGCCCCGTAGCAAGTATTATAAAGTTGAATACGTGCAGCAATATCTGCTGCCAATCTATGCCTAATATGGTGCCGGCAAGCATCGTCATGTTCGTTCACCTCCTCCGCGCGGTACGCGCGGGCATGCGCGTTATAATACGAATATCAAGAGCACGGAAACTATCAACGCGTAAATTACTACCGTCTCTATGAACACGAGGCCGAGCATCATCGTGGAACGGATATTGCCGGACGCTTCGGGCTGGCGTGCGATGCCTTCTGCCGACTTTGCGATCGCAAGGCCCATGCCTATCGCGCCGCCGAGCGCCGCAAGGCCTATCGCTATGGAAGCGGCTATGGCTTTGCCGCTCACGCCGTTGTCCGCTTCGTCTTCCGCGGCGGGCTCTGCCTGCTCGTCCGCAAGGGCGTCAACTTCATCCTCTGCGGCGGCTTCTGCGGTCACGACTGCGGAAATTTCCGCCGAAGCGGGGGTTGCGGCAAACAGCTGCGCTATGGAAGATACTGCCATGAATGCCACGATTGCCACTAACGCGGCTGCCAAAAATGCCATGATGTTCTTTGCGATTTTCATAATTTCCTCCGAAAAATACAGTGAAAATTTTATTTTTTATGTTTTTATATTCAGCCCGCAAGGGCGGTCTGCCTGTATTGCCGACTTATGCGGCGGCCTTTACCTTTTTTGCCTTCTTCTGCTTTTTTTGGGTGCTCTTTGCGTGCGGTTCAGTGACTTCGCCGAAGTATGTGGCGGTGAGCACCACAAGTACGTACGTCTGTATGAGCGCGTGCAGAAGGGTGAACAGCACGCCCACTATCACGGGAAGCACTATGCTGAGCGAGATGGTGTAATAGACGAGCTCGGTGACAAGGAGCCCCGAAAGCAGCGCGCCGAAGAGCCTGAAGCTCATCGATATGGGCAGCGAGAATTCTTTGAGCGCAAGCCCGAAGCCGCGCACGCCGCTCTTTACCACGCCGCCGAAGAATATCACGAGGTAGCTCATGCAGCCCATGGCTATGGCGCCGTTTATATCGGAAAGGGGTGCGGGCAGCGACACGGGATACCCGTTTGCCGCCATCACCTGGATGCCGAACAGCTCAAACAGCGTGCCCACGCATATATAGCAGCCCGCAGCAAAGATGTAGCAGCTCAAAAAGCCGTTTGAATGGGGGCTGTTGGTGCGCGCCATATTGTCGAAAAAGTCTACGGCCTTTTCTATGACGAGCTGGAATTTGCCGGGCACCTCTTTAAAGCGCGGAAGGGCGAACACGCGCACGCATACCGCGAATATAAGCAGCACGGCGGTGACTATCAGCGCCGATATCGCCGCAGGGTGCACCTCCCAGCCGAACAGGCTGACCTTCTTTTCTTCGTGCATCACCGCGTCGGTGAGCTCTTCCGATACGTCCCCCGAGCGCGGCTGTGAGCCTATGAGAAAGGCGCACACGAGCAGGGCGACGAGAACGAGCACTATCGCGCCGAGAGCTATGTACTTTTTGTTCAACGTCTTTTTTACAGTTTTCATCGTTACACCGTATGATTTTCGGCTTTCGCCGTAAATTGCCTTGAATTACGTAAATCGGGCGCACGGCAGCGGCATATGCGCCTTGCCAAAGATAAAATAAAACGCCGCACACGGCAAAAAAGCCGCATTGCAGCGTTTTTTCTACGGCACAAAAGCGCCTTTTGCCGCACGGCGCGGACAGCGCCGCGGCGGACGAACGCCGCTCTCATCTGCACCGGGACGGACCGCGGCGCACGGCCGCGGCAATATATGCCCGATTATTCAATTTTCCCCCTACCTTTTCACGGTTATTTTACGCCAAACTTTATTGAGTGTCAAATGATAAGTAAAGGCAGAAACTTAATTATTTCTTATACCCGTAGGGGGCGTATGGTCGGGCGTGTTAAAAGTTGTGCTTATATTTCTACCCTTTTTCGGGGTATTTTTGAGTATTTACGGCACGGCGCCGCAAAATAATTTTTTTATCGGCCTCGCGTGCGCGCGCTTTGACTATATTATATATGCAATATACGACGATAAACTATGCAAAAAGACCACACCCGTTGACGGCGACCGCAGCTCCGCCCTGCCGCCCTTATATGAGGGAAACCTTTCACCGCCTTGTTTATTTTGTTTGCTGGTTTATAATAAGGCGAGATGTTTTCTATCCCCCTTTAATCTTCTCGGCGGCATTAAGGTAAATCATGCCGCCTCTGTCACCGTTCGCGCGCCGACATATGCGCTCACTCATCTCACTTCGGCACGCACAGCGGGTGTCCGCTGTGCTATGAAATGCCTCGTTCGTCCCTTTACAAAAGGGGGACAAGATGTGGGGGTGTAAGGGGGCAATGCTCCACTCCCTTGCCTCCCTTTTTAAAGGGAGGTGGCGCGGCAACTTTGCCGCGACGGTGGGTTATATGTGGCAACGTTCCGAAATTGTGCCTCCCTTGCTAAAGGGAGGACGGGCGGGCGAATATTTATGAGCCCGCCAAGGTGGGATATATATTTAATTATACCACATACCGTGGCGCCCTTTTTAAAGGGAGCCGGCAAGTTGGAGCAATTGCGACAACTTGCCTGAGGGTTTCTGCCCACTTATTTATATCTATCCCCCTTTCGCTCGCTATGCTCGCTGTTCCCCCTTTCCCAAGGGGGACAAGATATTGGGTATTCCCTTATATAAGGGGGGCAAGGTGTAGGGTATCCCCTTACAAGGGAGCAAAGCATGGGCGTGTAAGGGGGACATTTCCACCCCCCCTTGCCTCCCTTTTTAAAGGGAGGTGGCGCGGCAACTTTGCCGCGACGGTAGGTTATATGTGACAACATTCCGCAGTTGTGCCTCCCTTGCTAAAGGGAGATGGCGCGGCACTTGCCGTGACGGTGGGTTTTGCTCTGCATTTTGCCACTTTTCTCTAACCCCCTTTTATTCCCCCTTTACAAAAGGGGGACAAGATTATGGGGTGTAAGGGGGAGCAATTACCCCACCCTCTTGCTCCCTTTTTAAAGGGAGGTGGCGCGGCACTTGCCGTGACG
>CALVPV010000018.1 GCA_944353935.1 uncultured Clostridia bacterium
TATGGAAAGCGGCAGATTCCCGGCAAGGACACCACGAAACGGACAGTATTCGCTGTCCGTTTTTTTTCGTGGTGACCCCATCGGGTTTACTTTGCTCGACCAAATCTGAATTCGTTCAAAGCCGTATGAGGAATGCCATACATAAAAAATTGCGGCGGGTGAATATTTTCCTCCTGTTTTTCCGATAATGTTATAAAACGACGCTGGTCTTTTAATAGGAGGTGTTTTATGAACGATAACAGGACAAACGGCGGCTTTGCGCTGCTGTGTTGTTTCATCGCGCTCGGCGTCTCTGCCGCGATAGCATTTATAACCTGCCTGCTGCCGCTTATAAGCGACAGCATAGTGATAGGCAGCGACGTGCTCAACGTGCTCGGCATAGTGTTAAACGTGTCGTCGCTCGTCGGCCTCGGTTCGGGTGCGTTTGCGTTCGCCGGCAGAAGGGGCACACTTGTAAAGCTGCTCACTACGGTATTCGTGCTGGTGTTCGTCGTGGCTATAGTGCTTGGCATAGTAGGCATAATTTAAAGAACAAGGGCGGAACGGGTGCTACCCCGTGCCGCCCTTTTAAACTGCTTTCCGCGATGAATATATTTTAAGCCGCTCCCGCTCATATATTTGCAAAATGCCGCTTTGTTAGATATAATATTTTAAAAGAGGAGGGCGTATATGCAGCTTAAAATAGAGGTGGAGTCGGAGGCGGAGGGCACGCCGTACGGCGGAATGCAGGTGATGGAGGCGGTGCGCGGCGAATTTATCCTGGACGAGATCTTCAAACTCAACTTTTTCAGGATAATAATAGACGACATTATAGGCTGCGCGCTGTGTTTCAGGCTGATGGAAGGTGCGTCTCCGCACTACTTTGTGCTGGAAGGCGGCGGCGACAGCGCCACGTTTGAAAGGCAGACCCCCGTGGGCAGCGACTTTTTCAAGTTCACGCTCATCGCCTGACGGTGACGGAAGGCGCCTGAACGTGCCCTTAAAGCGTCATGCCGTCATTGCAACGTGCTAATAAGTGCGTAAATGGCAGCCTGCTATTTACGCCATAAAAATATGCGCGGGCACAGCGCCCGCGCATTATATACGTGATATGTTTCGGTGCGGCATCTGCCGCATTTTTTTATGCCTTTTTGCCGAGCACGCTCACCACTTCCGCAAGCGTGAACTGCCAGCTGCCGAGCCCGTAGCTCAAAGGCTGCGTAAGGTCGAGCATGGTGGCGCGGTAGGTGTTGTCGTCCTCGTTTTCCACCGCCGCATAGCGCGCCGTCCTTATTACGCCCGTCGCGTCGGCAAGGCGTATGCCCACCGTGTTGTAATATATATGGCTGTGCTTGGCGTCGTCTTCCCCGTCCTTTTCGTCCGTATCTTCGGGGATGTCGGGCTCGCCGTATGCCGCGGTGAGCGCGGAAATTATCCCCGCGTCGTCATCTGCGTCGAGTTCGCCGTACGCGCCGCCGGCAATGTTTACGTTGACCGTCCCGCCGTCTGCCGGCGAAAACAGGCTTACGGTGGCGCCGAGGGAGGAGGATATGCTCATCCCGCGTATCGCCGTGTAGAGCACGTTATTGTCGAACAGCGAATACTTGCCCTGGATGTTGCCCGTGGTGCGGGATGTGCTCTCGCCGTCCTGCGTGAACGTGTAGGTTGCCTGCGAACAGTCAAAGTTGTAGCTCACTTCGTAGCTGTATTCGAGCTGTTCGCACATCTCGTCTGCGGAAGTCGGCCTCATTGCCGCGGGAGAGGTGGTGTGTGCCTGCTGGCTGCTGTATACGGGTTCGAGCCCGTTGCGCGCCGAGCGGAAATAGCTCGTCGTATTTAAATAGTCCGTAAATTTTACGCTGTTTCCCGCAGTGGCTTCGCCCTTGCCGAATACATATTCGCCGCTTATTTTAAGTTCGGTCTCAAGTACGTAAACGGTCTCTTTTGTGCCGTCCAGCCGCGCCCTGTCCGCCTCGGGCAGTTTGTCGGCGTCCTCCTTGGTAAGGCGGTAATCTTCTGCGACGTCCTCGCCGCTCCAGTCGAATGTGGTGGCGTAGAACGTCGTCTTAAAGTAGTGCGCGTTTTCGCCGTTTTCAAAGTCCTCGCCGTCGGTAAAATAGTTTACGCGGTAGGCATTGTTTTCCGCGCTTTCGCCGTCAAATTTGATCTCGTATAAAAGCACTTCCGCGGTGCGCCCGTTTTCTTCGGGGTCTACGGAGGTGGGCTGAATGCCCTCGTACCCGTCTATATACCAAAACGAATCCACCGAAATATGTGCGTTGGATGACGCGCAGCCGGAAAAAAGCGCGAGCGACGCGGCGGCGGTGCAGGCGGCGGCTGCCGCAAGTATCTTAGTTTTTTTCATTTAACATACCGTTAGATATTTATTTAAACGAAAACCATTATACCATAATTTTTTTTAATTGTAAAAACTTTTGTGCGGCAATTTAATTAAAAAATGTTGCCGTGTTTTTTAAAAAAGTGTAAAAAAGGCGCGGCTGTTGTGTTATAATGTAGGCATGAATATCTCCGTCATAGCTCCCGCGCTCGGCGAAGCGCTGGACGAACTTAAAAAATACGTTGCCCGCAACCAAGAGCTCGGCAGGCGCACCGTCATATTTTGCGAAGACAGGCTGACTCTGGTCGCCGAACGCGCGGTATGCGCTGCGGTGGGCGGAACATTTTCCGCCGCCGTGTATACGCTTGCAAGGTTCCTTTCGCGCGAGCGGCCGGACGACGGCAAGATACTCTCTTCCCGCGGGTCGGCGATAGCCATACGCGGCATAATAGAAAAAAACCGCGAAAAGCTCCGCCTGTTCAGGCGCCTTTCCGCCGCGGCAGCCGCAGGGGCGATATACGATACGATCGCGCTGCTGTACTCTTCTGGCATCTCCGCGGAAGAAGTTTCCGCCGTCACGGCGGGCGGGCTGATCGGCGATAAACTGCACGATATTGCGCTGGTGTATTCGGAATACGCCGCCTTTTTAAGGGAGAGCGGGCGCCTGGACAGGAACGTGTACCTGCGCCTCTTGCCAGACGTCATACGGGACAGCAAGGCGGTGAGGGGCGCCGACGTCGTCTTTTTGGGCTTTCAGGCGTTCACCGGCACGGTCGCGGAGTGCGTAAAGGCGTGCATGCGCACGGCGGAAAACACCTGCGGCATTTTCACCGGCGGGGCGTCCGATATATACGCCAACGAAGCCCCCGCACAGTTTGAAAGTTTTTCGCGCGGGCTGGGCGGCTGCCGCACGGTCACAGTGAAGTCCGACCTGGTGGCGGAGGCGGAGGCCATCCGCCGCAACCTGTTCGACCCGGGCTGTTTCCGCGCGGAGGGCATGCCCACTTCGCGCGTGCACGTATACGAGGCTGCGGACGAGGCGGACGAGCTCGAATTTATAGCCGCGTCCATAAAGCGCTTTGTCCTTGACGGGGACGAGCGCTATTTCCGCATATCCGTCATGCTGCCGGACGTAAAGGCGGCGCGCCCCGCGCTCTCGCGCATATTCGCGCAGTACAACATCCCCTATTACATAGACGAGCGGCGCGCCCTGTCGGAACATCCGCTCGCGTCCTTTGTGTGCGGGTACCTCGAATGCGCGGCGGGCGGCTGCCCGCCGGAGGAAGTCGACGCAGTCGTCTCCTCTTTCCTGTTCGGGCTTTCGCAAAAAGAGAGGGATATATTCCGCAATTACCTTGCACGCTGCGCGTACTACCGCGGCGGCGTAAAGCGCGCCCCGCGCCGGGATATATGCGAGACGCTCGGCTTTGACTATTCCGCCGTATGCGCCGTCCGCGACCGCTTTTTAAAGGGGCTGTCCTTTTTAAGCCGTTCAAAGGCGACGGCGGAAGAATGGGCGGAAGGGATCAAAGAGCTGCTTGAATTTTTCGGGTGCGAAGAGGCGCTCAAGGCGCTCTCCGACGGGGCGGCGGCAGACCACCCCGCCCGCGCCAAGTTCAATGCGCGCGCATATGAGGGCGTGCTTTCCGTCGCGCGGGAGAGTGCCGAACTCGGCATGGGCGCGCCGTACACCGCCCGCGAATACAAAAAGATGCTTTCAAGCGGCTTTGCCGCCGCGGAGATATCCACCATACCGCCCAAGTACGACGCCGTGTTCGTCGGCGACATCGCAAAGACGGTCAACGCCGGTTCGGACATAGTGTTCGCCGCCGGGCTTACGGACGCCGTCCCCCCGGCGGGGTCGGATACGGCGCTGCTCACGGACAGGGAAATAACCTCGCTGGAAAAGCTCAGCCTTAAAATATCCCCCAAAATAGCGCAGGTCAACATGCGCCTCAAAGAGACGGTGGCGCTCAACCTGTGCGCGTTTAAAAAGCACCTGTACCTTTCATATCCCGTGCAGTGCGGCGGGGAGGAAAAGGTGCGCAGCGAAATAGTTTCATATATCTGCGCGCTGTTCAAAAATTCAAGGGGCGGGCGGCTTGCGCCCGTCACCAAAAAGGCGGTGCGCGCATCGGGCAGGGGGCTGCCCTACTATTGCAGCGAACTTGTGCCCGCGCTCAAAGAACTTGCGGGCGGGGCTCTTTCGCCCGCTGTAAATTCGGCGCTGTACGGCGTGCTCAAAGAGCGCGGCTACGGCGAAATGGCGGAGGGGGTGCTCAAAAACGCGGAGGGCAAGATGCCAATAAAAAGCGGCCGCGCGCTGTTTGCCGGCAACGGCAGCGTCTCCCCCACGCTGCTCGAAACCTATTTTTCCTGCCCCTATCTCAACTTCGCCCGCCAGGGGCTCAAACTTTCGGAGAGGCAGGAGGGCGCTATGCGCCCGCTTGATACGGGCAACTTCGTCCACGAGGTGCTGCGGCGCTTTGCGGGGGAGGCGGGCAATGCCGGCTCGGAAGAGCATGCGCGCGAAAGGGCGGCGGATATCGCAGAAGAAGTCATCGCCCTTCCGGAATTTTCTTCGCTCGCGCAGGGCGCGGGCGGCAGGGCGGAGACCGCCCGCCTTAAGGAGGAGGCGGTGCTCGTGTGCGCGGGCGTATACCGCCAACTCGCATCGTCCGGCTTCCGCATACGCGACGTGGAGAGCTGGTATTACGTCCCGCTGGGCGACGGTGTTCGCGCCGGCGGCAAGGTGGACAGGGTGGACGAATGCGGCGACATGGTCAGGGTAATAGACTACAAGACGGGCTCGGTGGACGCCGACCCGGACAAATATTACGCCGGCGTAAAGCTGCAGCTTCCCCTCTACCTGCTCGCGGCGTCGCGCGGCAAGCGCCCCGCCGGGGCATACTATTTCCCCGCCAATATAGATTTTAAAGATAAAGAGGGCGGCGACTTCACCTTGACCGGGTTTATGGATTCGGGCGAGGACGTCGTAAAAAATTCCGACAGGACGGTGCAGGAAAAGCAGCGCAGCAGGTATGTGGACGCATACCTGAACGGCAGGCAGCTTTCTTGCAACCTCCCGCAGGAAGAATTTGCCGACTTTATCGGCTATTCGGCGCTGATCGCGCGCAGGGGCGCGGATGAGATGTTCGGCGGAAATATAGCCCCTTCGCCCTACGCCGGCGCGTGCGACTACTGCAAGATGGGCGGCATGTGCGGCTTTGCGGAGGGCGTGGACGCCGACGGGCGCAAGGTGGACGGGGTCAAATGCGCGGATATAGCCCGCGCCGTAAAAAAACAGAGGGGAGAGCGGTAATATGGCGGACAAGGCTACGCCCCAACAGCGGGCGGCAATAGAAAAGCGCGGCAGGGTGATAGTTTCCGCCGCGGCGGGCAGCGGCAAGACATTCGTCATGATCAGGCGGCTTGCAGACCTTATAGAGCGCGGCGGCGACCTGGACAACGTGCTCGCCGTGACGTTCACAAAAAAGGCGGCTGCGCAGATGAAGGAAAAGCTGCGCTCCGAGCTTGTAAAGCGCGCCTCGGCGGAGGACGAGGGGGTGCGCGCCCACATAAAGCGGCAGCTCGGCAAAATAGCTTCGGCAAACATAAGCACCATACATTCCTTCTGCGGCTATCTGTTAAGGGTGTACTTTTACCTTTTGGATATAGACGGGTCTTTTGAAGTCGTCTCGGAGGACGGCGGCGCGGAGGCAAAGCTGCGTTCGCGCGCGGCGGACGCCCTCTTTGACAGGCTCTACGAGGCCGACGACGAGGGGCTCTTGTACCTTTTGGAGCGCTACGGCAAAAAGCGCACGGACTCCAATTTAAAAAAACTTGTCATGCTGGCGTACGACGACGTGCGCAACCAGCCCGGTTACACGGACTTTTTAAAGCGCACGTCGGACATGTGTGACGAGCGTTCGTTCGATGATATATGCGGCGAGATCAGGCAAGACGCCGCCGCAAAGTGCGCCGAGATGACGGCAGAGGTGTACGGCTTTTTACAGGACAATCCCGATATGCCAAAGGGCTATAAAAAGATAGCCGAAGAGCTGCTGGACATCCTTGAAAGCGCGCGCACGCATGCCGATATCTTCACCCCGCTGCCCAAGTTTTCAACGTCGCGCAAGCCGCCAAAGGGCAAGGCGGAAGGTGCCGTGCCGGAGCAGTTCGAAGAGAGCTTTTCCGAGCTGCGCGACTATATAAAGGAGAGGTGCGCAAAGCTGTACGAGGGGCTTTCCGACCGCGATACGGAACTTGCGATGTTCCTTGAAAGCGGCAGGGCGGCGGCGTATTTTTGCAGGCTTTTGCTTGCGTTCGATGAAGAATATGCCGCACTCAAACGGGAAGAAGGCAAGCTGGACTACGGCGATCTGGAACACCTCACCTTAAAACTTTTGGGGATGGACGGCATGGCGGAGGACATCCGTTCGCGCTTTAAATACGTGTTCGTGGACGAATATCAGGACGTAAACCCCGTACAGGAGCACATAATATCGCTCGTCGGCGGCGACGAGCTGTTCCTTGTGGGGGACGTAAAGCAGGCGATATACGGCTTCCGCGGTTCAAAGTCGGTGTACTTCACGGGCAAAGCGCAGGAATTTGCCGCGCAGGGCGGTTCGCTTGTCCTTTCGCACAACTTCCGCAGTTCTCCCGCGGTCATAGCTGCCGTCAACTCTGCGTTTTCGCGCCTGATGCGCGCCGACACGTGCGGCATAGACTACAAAAAGGATGCGGTTATGCTCAGCGGCGGCGGGTACCCGGAGGGGAGCGGCGGCGCGTACGTCCACATCTTCGGCGGCGAAGAAAGGCAGAGGACGGAGCCGGACGGCATCTATTCCGTACAGGAAGAAGAGCTCAAAAAGGCCCCGCCCACGCGCGAAGGGCTCGCCGTGCTGGACGTGGTGCGCCGCGAACTCGAAAGCACTTTTTACGACCTTGAAACGGGCACGGTGCGCGCGGTGGAGCCGGGGGACATCTGCATACTTACGCGCAAGCGCGACAATTCCTCCGCGGCGGGCATATACCGTGCGCTCACGGCTGCGGGGCTGCCCGTTTCGGGCGCGCAGGGCGGCAACGTGTGCCACAGCCCCGAAGTAAAGCAGATGATAGACATACTGTCGTACATAGATAACGGCGAACAGGATATCCCGCTCGCTTCGGCAATGCTGTCGCCCGTCGGCGGCTTTACGGAGGAGGAGCTCGCCCGCATAAAGATCGCCTTCCGCTCCGACCGCACGCTCACCTTCCGCGGCTGCTGTGAACGCTACGCTTCTACGTTTTCCGACGGGATAACAAAAAAACTTGCAGCCTTTTACGGCAGGGTGGAAGGCTACCGCACGCTCGCATCCCTGTACGGCGCGGGCACGGTGATGGACGCCGTGCTGCGCGACGGCGCGCTGGAGGCGGAGTATTTCCGTGACGGCGCAAAAAAGCTCAAAAACGTGCGCAGGCTGGCGGAGGCGGCGTATACCCCCTCGGGCGAGCTGAGCGTCAACGCATTCCTTTCGCGCCTTAAATCGGGCGGCTACAACGTCGCCATGCCGGAAAGCGGGGGCGGCGACAGTATAAAGATAATGACAATGCACTCTTCAAAGGGGCTGGAATTCCCCATAGTCATACTTGCGGACGTCACCCGCCCCTACCGAGGCATAAACGACGGCGGGTTGCCGCTGGATGAAAAATTCGGCTTTGCGCACAAGTATTTCGACATGCAAAAGCGCGTGTGCACGCCCACCGTGCTTGGCAGGCTGTGCGCGCTCAAGGATTCGCGCGAAGAGGTGAAAAACGAAATGAACCTGCTATATGTGGCATGCACCCGTGCAAAATACCGCCTGCACGTCATGTCGCGCGAAGACAGCTCGTTCAATCCCTTCCGCGTGACCGGCGCCCGCAATTACGCGCAGATGCTCGATTTTTCCTGCTTTAAAAAGTATGAAGAGGAGCCCCCAGCGTTTTGCGAACAGCAGCAGCCCCCCGCGCTCATATCCCGCCCGGACGAGGAAGTAAAAGAGGCGATAGAAAGCCGTTTCATGCGGCAATATGCCTTTGCGGAGAGCGTGGAACTGCCCGTAAAGAGCTCCGCTTCCGCCATTTTAAAAATGAATGCGGAGGACGAATATTACGCCGAAAACGTGCTCTTTCCCCGCGAGGGGGAGGAGGCGCGCTCCGCAGGGGCGACGGGTGTGGAAGCGGGCATCGCCTACCACAGGTTTTTGCAGTTGTGCGACTTTGCCGTAAAGGATGAAGGCGGCATCCGCGCGGAGATAAGGGAATTTCTTTCAAACGGCTCCTTGTCTGCCGAACAGGCGGAAATGCTGGATGCGGAAAACCTTTCGCGCATACTCAAAATGCCCTGTTTTGACCGCGTGAGCGACGGCGAATGCTTCCGCGAACGGGAATTTTTGTGCGCGCTGCCCGCGTGCGAACTGCTCGGCGGCACTTCGCGGGACGAGGTGCTCGTCCAGGGCGCCATAGACCTGTTGTGCGTCAAGGGCGGGCGCGCGGTCATAGTCGACTATAAATATTCGTCCAAGCCGGACGGGCTGCTGGCGGATACGTACCGCCGACAGCTCGATTTGTACCGGCTCGCGGCGGAAAAGATACTCTCCGTCCCGCGTGAAAATACAGAGGCGTATATAATCAACATCTATGCCCTGCGGGAAATAAAACTGTATTAACTCGGTTAACCAAGTCAAAGCAATGCGCCGCGCCCAGAAGGGCGCGGCGCATTGCTTTGGTTTATGATCATGATAGAAGTGTGGGCTGTATTGTAAACTTCGGGCTTCACGCCCTTTTAAACAGGCGCGAACGGCAGGCTTCGCCTTTTGCGGCGCTTTTGGTGCGGCAGTCCATTATCTCGTCGGCGAACATCTGCTCGGCGAGCGAGAGCGAATTTTCCAGGCTGAATTTTTTTGCAAAGGCGGCGTACCTTCCGCCCGCCCTAAGGCGTTCTTCGGGGCGTTCCGCCCAGTAATCTATCCTTTTTGCAAGTTCGGCGGCGTCGTTGTCTTTGAACAGCGAACGGCCGTCCAGCGCAAACTGTTTTGTGGCGGAAAGCCCGCTGTCCGCTATCACGGGCACGAGCCCGCAGGCTATCGCCTCTATGGCGGCTATTGCCTCTATCTCCACCGTGGCGGAGTGGACGTACAGGTCGCTCGTTTGCAGTTTTTTTATCAAAAGGTCGCGCGGCAAAAAGTCAAATTTAACGTCCACGCCCAGCTCGCTTGCAAGCGACTGCAGTTTTTTCCTCGTAGGGCCGTTCCCGAGCAACGTAAGGCGTATATTTTCCTTGTGCGCGCTCATGGCTATGGCGCGTATTATCACCTGCTGGTTCTTTTCGGGCGCCAGCCTGCCCGTCATCACTATTTCAAACTTTTCGTTGCGTTCGCGCCGAGCGGGCGGCACGAATGCGGGGTCGTACCCGTTGGATATCACGTACAGTTCGCCCCCGTAACCGTGGTCGGCAAGCTGCTGCGCGATGAATGCCGAAGGGCAGTGTATCCTGTCAAAATATCTGTAAAACGTTCTGTAAAGGTAGGCATATATCAGCCGGTTAAACGGCTTGCATCTTCCAAGGTGTACGTTAAAGGAGATGTTTTCCGGCTGCACGTGGAAGGCGGCGGTGGTGGGGATGCCCATCTCGTCCGCCAGCCGTTTGCACTTCTTTTCCAGCTTGAACGGGAATATAAAGTGCACTATGTCCGCGCCCTTGAACGCGGCGCGTATCTTTTGCTCTTCAAATTTGCCGAACTTTATCTGGTTTTTTGCCGAAACTTCCGTGAGCACGGGGACATATCTCTCTTTTACGGCGCAGTCGTTTTCGCCGTCTGCGCCCACGGCTATAAGGCGCACTTCGTGCCCGCGCCCCTTGAGCCCGTCGGCAAACCTGCGCGCGGTCATCACCGAACCGTTCGTCAGGCAGTCTATCAGGTCTATCACTATGGCTATCGTCATAAAATTTCTCTCCGTAACTGTATTGTGGCTCTATCTTATCGGCAAAATATAAATCTTTTGTCAATGTAACATAAACTGTCTATCAACTTTTTGCATATGGCTGTTTTTGCCTTTTGCGTTGATTTTTTGCCGCCTTTTTGGTAAAATGGCGGTGAAAAACATATCACGCGAAGGAGAAAAAACTTCATGGCAAACATCCTTGTTGTGGAAGACGATGAAAACATGCGCATCCTTTTAAACGCGCGCCTTAAAAACAGGTACGGAGTCGCCCTTGCAAAGGACGGGGCGGCGGCGCTCGCGCGGTTTGAAAAGGGCGGCATAGACCTTGTGATAACCGACGTAATGATGCCCGCCATGGACGGGTATACGCTCGTGGAGCTGCTGCGCAGCCGCGGCGAGACGGTGCCCGTGATAATGCTCACGGCAAAGGACGCAATGTCGGACAAGCACCGCGGCTTTTCCGCGGGCACGGACGACTATATGACCAAGCCCGTCAACTTTGAAGAGCTCGTCTGGCGCATAGACGCGCTCTTGCGCCGCAGCAAGATAGCCAACGAAGGCAGGATTGTGATAGGCGACGTCATAGTGGACAGGGAGACGTACTCCGTAAAGCGCGGGGAGGAGGTCGTAGAGTTGCCTTCAAAGGAATTCAAACTGCTCTTTCTGCTGCTTTCGTACCCCAATAAGATTCTTACCAAAGAAAACATTTTAGATACGGTGTGGGGATATTGTTGCGAGAGCGAAGAAAATACCGTGCGCACGCACATAAACCGCCTGCGCAACAAGTTTGAAGGCTGGCATGAATTTGAAATAGTCACCATGCGCGGCATAGGCTACAAGGCGGTGATAAAAAAATGAGCGCATGGCAAAAGATAAAGTGTTTTTTTACAGGTAAAAAGCAGTTCGGCGGCATAAAGGAAAGGGATAAGGGCGGCAAAAAGGAGCCGCTGCGCGCCATAAGCGAAAGGCGCAAAGATATCAGCCACGCCATAGGCACGGGGCTGCTGATATTCATCGCCCTGGTCATGGTGTCGGAGATGTCCCTCGCCCTTATAAACTTTTTCTTCTGGCAGAACAAGAACGTCGGCGCGTTCGTCATACCTATAGCCGTGATGCCCGCCGTCGCCGTCATTCTCACCGGCATAGTGATATATGTCGGCAATCAGGCAAACAAAATGAAGGTCAAATTCATCTCCGCCTTCGACAGGCTGTCGCGCGGGGAGTTCGGCTGCCGGCTGGAAGTGCCCGCAAAGGGGCAGTTCAAAAGCCTGTTTGAAGATTTCAACAAGATGAGCAAGGAACTGTCCAGTATACAGGCGCTCAAAGACGAATTTATCCACGACTTTTCGCACGAGTTCAAGACGCCCATAGCGTCGATAAACGGCTTTGCCAACCTGCTGCTCGACGGGGACGTCACGGAGGAGGAGCGGAGGCGGTATTTAAAGATAATAGCCGACGAATCCGCCCGCCTGTCCACGCTTGCGGAAAACACGCTTATGCTCAACCGCCTTGAAAATCAGCAGTTCGTGGGCGAAACGCAGCCCTACCGGCTGGATACGCAGATAAAGGACTGCATCATATTGCTGGAGGGCGAGTGGAGCAAAAAGAACATCGCCGTCAATTCCTCGCTCGAACGCGTTGAATACTGCGGCAACGCCGCCATGATAAGGCAGGTGTGGGTCAACCTTTTGACGAACGCCGTAAAGTTCACGCCGGAAAACGGCGAAATATGCGTCACTCTCCGTGCGGGCGAAAATTTTGCTGAAGTGTGCGTGTCCGATAGCGGCGTCGGCATGAGCGAAGAGGTGGCGGCACACGCGTTCGATAGGTACTACAAGGGCGACAGCTCCCGCTCTTCCGGCGGCAACGGGCTGGGGCTGTCCATAGTAAAGCGCATTGTGGCGCTGTGCGGCGGGAGCGTATCCGTCTCTTCGCGCCCCGGCGAGGGCAGCGCGTTCACCGTCCGCCTGCCTCTGGACGCGGGTTGAGCGGCGTGCAAAGGGGTGTTTGTTCGGTTTTTGCAAATTTTATCGGAAATTGACAGTTATACCCGTCGATATCGTTTGTAAATAATCATATTGTGTGATATAATAAAAAAGTCATTGGGTAAAATTTTATCGAATGGCAAGACTTTGTGTTTGACGGCGCGGGCAAAAAACCGCGCCGCAATGTTCGCCGCGGGGTTTTTCGCGGCGCAGCGCCAAGCATACAGATACAGGAGTAATTTATGGCACAGTTCACTTTTGAAGGCACCGCCGAGCAGGAAAAGGAGCTCAAGGACTTTATCGCCAAGGAAAAGGGCGAAAAGGGCTGCCTTATGCCCATAATGCACAAGGCAAACCAGATATACGGTTACCTGCCCGCAGAGGTGCAGACGATGATAGCCGACGAGCTGGACATCCCCCTTGCGGAAGTTTACGGCGTCGCTACTTTTTATTCGCAGTTCTCTTTAAAGCCCAAGGGCAAGCACCGCATAAGCGTATGCCTCGGCACGGCATGCTACGTTAAGGGCGCGGACAAAGTCCTTGACGCCGTGGAAAAGGAGCTCCGCATATCCTGCGGGGAACTCACGCCGGACAGGAAGTTCTCTTTGGACAGCTGCCGCTGCGTAGGCGCGTGCGGCCTTGCGCCCGTAATGATAGTAGACGACGAAGTTTACGGCAGGCTTACCGAAAAGCAGGTCAAGTCCGTGCTGGATAAATATATAAAGGAGTGACCGCGATGACAGTTAAAGAACTCAAAGAAAAGTCGCAGCAGCTTGCCGACCTTATAAAAGTCAGAAGGCTCGTGCGCGAGCAGGCGGAAAAACTCGCCCCCGTCACCGGTTACAGGAAACAGGTGCTCGTATGCGGCGGTACGGGCTGCACTTCCAGCCATTCGCTCAAGGTTATCGAACAGCTTGAAAAGAGCTTTGAAGAGCTGGGCATAAAGGACGTGCTCATAGTAAAAACGGGCTGCTTCGGCCTGTGCGCCCTCGGCCCCATAATGATAGTTTACCCGGAGGGCGCGTTCTACCCGCACATGACGCCCGAACACGCCAAGACGGTTGCCGAAAAGCACCTTGTAAAGGGCGGCGAAATGGTAAAGGAGCTCCTTTACGAAGGCACCGTGCACAAGGACGGCTCCATAATCCCGTTTGCCGAGATACCTTTCTATAAACATCAGATGCGCGTTGCCCTCCGCAACTGCGGCGTCATAGCCGCCGAGAGCATAGACGAGGCCATCGCCGCAGGCGACTACATGGCGCTTGCAAAGGTGCTCGAAAACATGTCGCCCGACGACGTGATAGAAGAGCTCAAGGCGTCCGGGCTGCGCGGCCGCGGCGGCGCGGGCTTCCCCACGGGCATAAAGTGGGAAACTTCCAAAGCCGCCCCGGGGGATGAAAAATACGTGGTCTGCAACGCCGACGAGGGCGACCCCGGCGCGTTCATGGACCGCTCCGTCCTTGAAGGCGACCCGCACTGCGTGCTGGAAGCAATGACCATAGCCGGCTATTGCGTGGGCGCGCATCAGGGCTTTATCTATGTGCGTGCGGAATACCCCATAGCCGTGGAAAGGTTGGAAATAGCCATAAAGCACGCGCGCGAATACGGGCTTTTGGGCAAGAACATCTTAGGCAGCGGGTTTGACTTCGATATAGAGATCCGCCTCGGCGCGGGCGCCTTTGTCTGCGGCGAAGAGACCGCCCTCATGCACAGCATAGAGGGATTCCGCGGCGAGCCCCGTCCCCGTCCGCCCTTCTCGGCGACGTGCGGCGTGTTCGGCAAGCCCACCGTATTGAACAACGTTGAAACGTGGGCAAACGTCGCCCCCATAATTTTAAACGGCGCAAAGTGGTTCGCCTCCATCGGAACGGAAAAGAGCAAGGGCACAAAGGTGTTCGCGCTCGGCGGCAAGATACACAACGTCGGGCTCGTGGAAGTGCCCATGGGCACCACGCTGCGCACCATAATCTACGATATAGGCGGCGGCATACCCGAAGGCAAGGCGTTCAAGGCGGCGCAGACGGGCGGCCCTTCAGGCGGCTGCATACCCGCAAAATACATAGATACCGGCATGGATTTCGACAGTTTAAAGGCTATCGGCTCCATGATGGGTTCGGGCGGGCTCATAGTCATGGACGAAGACACCTGTATGGTGGATATAGCCAAGTTCTACCTTGAATTTACCGCGGACGAAAGCTGCGGCAAGTGCAACCCGTGCAGGATAGGCACCAAGCGCCTTTTGGAGATCCTTACAAGGATAACCGAGGGCAAGGGCAAGCCGGAGGATATAAAGCGCATACGCGACCTTTCGGAATATATGCAGTCCTCTTCGCTGTGCGCGCTCGGCCAGTCGGCGCCCAACCCCATACTCTCCACGATGAACAGCTTCCTGGACGAGTACGAGGCGCATATAAACGAAAAGAGATGCCCCGCCGGCGTGTGCAAATCGCTGCTCAACTACTACATACTCACCGATAAGTGCCGCGGCTGCACGCTGTGCGCGCGCAACTGCCCCGTTCAGGCGATATCGGGCTCCGTAAAGTCGCCGCACATCATAGATACGACCAAGTGCATAAAGTGCGGCCAGTGCATAGCGCATTGCAAGTTCGGCGCCATAATCAAAAAGTAAAGGAGGGCGGTATATAACATGGTCAACGTAAAAATAAACGGCATTCCCGTATCCGTACCGGAAGGTTCAACCATAATGCAGGCGGCAAGGCTCGCCAACATACGCATACCCACCCTCTGCTATTTAAAGGACGTGCAGTGCGTCGGTTCCTGCCGCATGTGCCTCGTTGAAGCCACCGGGGCGCGCGGGCTGGTTGCGGCGTGCGTGTACCCCGTGTCGGAGGGGATGGAAGTGCGCACCAACACCCCCAAGGTGAGAAAGTCGCGCAAGATGACGGTGGAGCTCATTCTTTCGACTCATAAAAAGAAGTGCCTCTCCTGCGTGCGCTCCATGAACTGCGAACTGCAAAAGCTGGCGCTCGAATATAACGCGGAGGAGGACGAATACGGCACCGATCACGATATCCAGCCGATAGACGATCTGTCCCCCTCCGTGGTCAGGGACAACTCCAAGTGCATACTGTGCACCCGCTGCGTGGCTGCGTGCGAACACCAGACGATAGGCGCCATAGGCCCCAAGAACAGGGGGTATGCAAAGGTCATCGGCTCGCCGTACGACGTATCTCTCGCCTTCACGCCCTGCGTGAACTGCGGCCAGTGCATAGTCGCCTGCCCCGTGGGCGCGCTGTATGAAAAGTCCTCCGTCGCAGATGTCTGGGGCGCCATAGTGGACGATAAAAAGAAGGTGGTGTTCTACACCGCGCCCTCCGTGCGCGCTACCCTCGGCGAGGCATTCGGCTTGCCCGTGGGCACCAATGTGGAGGGCAAGATGGTCACCGCCATAAAACAGCTCGGCGACGTAAAGTGTTTCAATATGGACGTCACCGCCGACCTCACCATAATGGAAGAGGCGACGGAGCTTATAAACAGGATAAAGAGCGGCGGCACCACGCCCATGTTCACGAGCTGCTGCCCCGCGTGGGTAAAATTCCTCGAACATTACTATCCCGAATTTATCCCCAACCTCTCCACCTGCAAGTCCCCGCAGGAAATGTTCAGCGCGGTGCTCAAAACATATTACTGCATGAAGGAGGGGATAAAGCCGGAAGATTTGTACGTCGTTTCGGTTATTCCCTGCACGGCAAAGAAGTTCGAAGTTTCGCGCGACGAACTCGGGCACTACACCGACGCGGCGCTCACCACGCGCGAGCTGGCCAAGATGATAAAGGAGGCGGGCCTCGACTTTGCAAACCTGCCGGAGAGCGAGTTTGACGAACCCTTCGGCAAGGCGTCGGGCGGCGGCGCGATATTCGGCGCGACCGGCGGCGTCATGGAGGCGGCGTTAAGGCTTGCCGCGCGCACGCTGGGCGACGAGGACGAACCCATCGTGTTCGACGAAGTGCGCGGCGTAAAGGGCATAAAGGAGGCGACATATACCCTGGGCGGCGTCACCGTAAACGTGGCTGTCGCAAGCGGCCTGGGCAATGCCCGCAAGATAATGGAGGATATAAAGAGCGGCAAAAAGAATTATACCTTTGTGGAGATTATGGCGTGCCCCGGCGGCTGCATCAACGGCGGCGGGCAGCCCTATATCCACGACGAAGTGCGCAACAATATGGATCTGAAGACCTTGCGCGCTTCCGCCCTGTATGATTCGGACAGCTACAACAAGTACCGTGTTTCGGACGAAACTCCCGCAGTCAAAAAACTGTATGAAGAGTTCTTCGGCGAGCCCAACAGCCACAGGGCGCACGAGCTGCTGCATACCCGCTATATCGCAAGGCCTAAATATTAAAAATATAAAAATACCGCGGGCGCAAGCGAAATGCTTGCGCCCGCGGCCCTTTTGTGCGGGATCGTTTACTTTAAAGGAACCTGTTTTTTGTGGGGGAAGCGCCGCCTTTTAAGGCAGTCTTCGCCGTTTATCCTGCGGCGAATGACTTTGGGGAAGACTATCGCAAATACCGTGGAAGAGAGTATCGCCGCGCATATGTCGGCAAACGGTTCGGCGTAGAACACTGCCTCTACGCCCCATATCAGCGGCATTGCTATTATGCTGCCCATAAAAAAGACTATCTTTCTTATAAGGGAGAGCGTTATGGCGTATTTCGGCTGACCGAGCGCCGTAAAGCAGTCAACGAACGCATATTGGAACGCCATAGGTATGGCGCCTATCATAAATATGCGTATCCCCCATATCGCCTTGCCCGTTATGTCCGCATTGTCGGTGAACAGGCTGACAAACGGCGCGGCGCAGAACAGCGACAGCACCGTCATCGTGACGGTGAATATCACGCACGCGCACACTATGCGCACTTCGGCGCGCTTTATAAGCTTTTCGTTCTTTGCGCCGTAGGCGTAACTTAATACCGGCTGCGAACCTTCGCTTATGCCGAGCATCGGCATGGACGTGAGTGAAAAGAATGCCTGCACCACGGTGGCAACGGTTATCCACGTGTCGCCGTCGGCGCCGCCCATCTGTTGCAGCACGGCGTTTTGCAGTATTATTATAAGCCCGTCCGACGCCATTATTATAAACGGCGAAAGCCCGAGCTTTACTATGTTGCCTATGACCTTGATGTCCGGCTTTGCCGGGCAAAGGCGTATCTTTGTGCCCTTGAGCCTTAAAAAGGTGACTACGAATATAAAGGTGAACAGCTGCGAAATTATCGTGGCGATCGCCGCCCCCGCAACGTTCAGCCTGAACGCGAATATGAACAGCGGGTCAAGGGCTATGTTGGCTGCCGCGCCTATTACGGTGGAAAGCATGGCTATTCCGGAATACCCCTGCGCGGTGATGTATTGGTTGAGCCCCGTCCCGGGCACGGAGAACAGCGCTCCCGCGGCATATATCATAAGGTACTGCTTTGCGTATCCGTAGGTGTTGTCGCTCGCGCCGAAGGCGTACAAAAGGGGGCGGTGCAGGGCAAGGAACAGCGCCGCAACGAACACCGCCACCGCAGCGAGCGATGCCGCCGCGTTGGCAAGTATTTTTTTTGCGCGCTCTTCGCTGCCTTCGCCAAGCGCCATTGCAAACAGCGGCGCGCCGCCAGTGCCTATGAGGAACGCAAAGGAAGAGATGATGGTGGTTATGGGCGCGCATACGCCCACAGCCGCGAGCGCCGTGTCGCCTATGCCCTCTATGTTTCCCACATACATCCTGTCTACAATGGAATACAGCACGTTTATGAACTGCGCTATCATGGCAGGTATTATCAATTTAAGAACTGTGGAGAGCACGTTGGAGCTGCCAAGATTTATAGCCTTCATCTGCCGACCTCAAAAGATATCTCCCATATATCTTAACATTGTGCGTGTATAAAGTCAATGCAATATTTCAGTTTGTGCATAAATTTATAAATATACATTTCATTTATAAAAATTCAGTTTTTTTGCGCAAAAAACAGCCTGCCGCTGATGTTGCGGCGGGCTGCTTTACGTCGATGAATGCGGCATATGTGCCGCTTTTTTAAAAAGGATCTCGTCGGCGCATATATGCGAGGCAATTAAAATTTACCCCTATATATGCCGCGATCAAAACTCTCTTTCCGCGGAGGGGAGCGATTTTAAGTAATTGTCCATGGCTATCGCCACGCGCTTTGCCTGTTCAACGGCTTCGACCACCGTCCTTGCGCCCTTTACCACGTCGCCCGAGGCGAACAGACCGGGGATGGAGGTCATGCCGTTTTCGTCCGTTTTGGCGAGCCCGCGGCTGGTGAGTTCCAGCCCGAACGTCGTTGTGAGCAGCAGGGTGGAAGGCTTTTGCGAAACGGCTATTATCACCGAATCCGCGGGCATGAACTCCGCGTCGTCGGATACGGACACGACTTTGTGGTTTTCGTCGCATACGGTATTTTTAAAGTACACGCCGTCGTCGGTTATCTCTGCGGGCGCCTTGTTGTATATTATCTGGGCGCCCTCTATCTCGGCGTATTCCAACTCGTCTGTGTTTGCGGTAGAGCGGTCGCTGCGCACTACTATCTTTACGTCGCGCACGCCGTGGCGCATCGCCGTGCGTGCGACGTCCATGGCAACGTTGCCGGCGCCTATCACTATGGCGGTTTTGCCGAGCTCGTACACGTCGGGCGATTCCAGGTAGTGCACGCCGTAGTGCACGTTGCCCAGCGTTTCGCCCTTTATGTTCAGCGTGTTCGGCCAGGATACGCCCGTGCCTATGGATACCGCCTTGAACCCGTCGCGGAACAGCTCTTCCACGCCGAACACTTTGCCTATCGTCATGTTGGGGCGCACTTTTATCCCCAGCCCGCGCATCAGCCTGTCGTAGCGGTCTATAAAGCTCTTGGGCAGCCTGAATTCGGGTATGCCGAACCTTAAAACGCCGCCTATCTTTGCCTTTGATTCGAATATGGTGACGTCGTAGCCGAACTGCGCCATCTTTATCGCGGTGGTGATGCCCGCGGGGCCCGAACCTATGACCGCCACTTTTATGTTGTTTTTGGGCGCGCACTCTATGTTCACCACGTCAAGGTAGCGTTCGGAAATAAAGTTTTCTATCGTGCTCACCTCTACGGGGTCGCCCTTGATGCCGCGCACGCAGTGCCCCTGACACTGCCTTCCGTGGTCGCATACTATGGAACATATCACGGAGAGCGGGTTGTTGTCGAACAGCATCTTGCCCGCGGCGTCTATGTCGCCCTCCAAAAAGCTGTGTATCATCTGGGGGATGGGCGTGTTTATGGGGCAGCCCGTCCTGCACAGCGGTTTTTTACAGTTGAGGCACTTTTTTGCCTCGGCTATGACGTTGTGTGCCATTCAAAAATTTCCTCCCGAATGTCGTATGCTGATTTTGCGTGCAAGCCGCCCGTTACAGCACGGCCCTTATCTTTTCTGCCATTTCGGCGTATTGCCCGTCCGAAAGGTACGTGCTCTGCGGGTTCATCGCAAACACCGTTCCCCATTCAAACCCGTCTTTGTATTTGGGGCAAAGGTGAAAGTGCAGGTGACAGCCGCCGTCGCCGTATGCGCCGTAGTTTATTTTGTCGGGATTGAAAACTTTGTGCAGCGCTCTTGCCGCGCGTGCGACGTCTGCAAAGAACCTGTTTCTTTCGTCGTCCGTTATGTCCACAAGTTCGCTCACGTGGTCTTTGTACGCCACTATGCACCTGCCGGGGTGGCTCTGCTCCTTGAACAGTATGAGAGTGCTCACGTCAAGGTCGCATATGTAAACGCCGAATTTTTCAAGCAGCTCCCCGCGCATGCAGTAGCCGCAGTTCGCATCCTTTTTATGTTCCATAAAATAATACCTCGCTATCTTCTTATTTCAAAGTCCTGGTTCATCAGTTTTAAAATGCTGTCCACGTCGTCGGTGATGTTGAAGTCGCCGTGTATCGTGTGCTTCATCACCGAACTTGCGACGGCAAAATTTACTATGTCATGCGGCTGCATGCCCGCCATCATGGCGTAGAACAGCCCGCTCGCAAACGCGTCGCCGCCGCCCACGCGGTCAAGGATGTTAAAGCGGAAGGTCTTGCTTTCGTAAGTCTTTCCGTCGTACCACAAAAACGCCTTTAAGGAATTTTCGCTGCCCGAATGCACGAACCGCACCGTGCGTCCTATGGCTTTAAAGTGCCACTTTTCATGCAGCGCTTTAAAAATTTTGTCCTGCTCTTCATACGAAGGCGTCATGCTCAACCCGTCTTTTATATCCCTTCCGTCGGGGCCTTTAAGGTTTATCGGCTCTATGCCTATAAGCACGTCCACGTAGGGCATGTACTGCGTGATGCAGTCGCGCGCCGCCTGAAAGTCCCACAGCGCGCTGCGGAAGTTGCAGTCAAAGCTCACCGTCATGCCCAGCTGCTTTGCCGCTTTTAGCGCGTTCAGCGTAAGGTCGCGGCAGTTTTGCGAAAGTGCCGGGGTTATCCCGCTCGTGTGCAGCCAGGTGTAGCCCTTAAACTTATCCTTAAGGTCTATCGCGGAAAAGTCGTAGGAAGAAAAGGCGGAATTTTCCCTGTCGTACGTCACTTTGGAAGCGCGCACGCCAAACCCCTCTTCAAGGTAGTAGACGCCCATCCTGCCGTCCTTGGAGTATATGCACGGCGAACAATGCACGTCGTTGGCGCGTATGTAGCGTATCGCCGCCTTGCCTATGGAGCTTTCCGGCACTACGGTAAAGTAAGAAGAGTCTATGCCGAGGTTGGCAAGCGCCACGGCGACGTTCGCCTCCGCGCCGCCGTAGCTCGCGATGAACGAGTTGGTCGTGCGTATCTTTTCATAGTTGGGCGGCGCCAGCCTTAAAAGCAGCTCGCCAAGGGCAATAAACCGTTCGCTGCCTGTACTGTCCATGTCTCTTTCCCCCGATTTATTTTTTCTTTAAAACTATTATAACATCAAAATTTGCGTTTGTACATAGGTTGGAGCAAATTTTTGCAATTTTTTTTAAATTATATTGCAAATACGAA
>CALVPV010000019.1 GCA_944353935.1 uncultured Clostridia bacterium
TTGAACCTCCGGAGGCTTTTGACCTCACACGATTTCCAATCGTGCGCCTTAAACCGCTCAGCCATCTCCGCATCGCTGCTCGGCATTTTGCAGCCGAGCCTTAAATATCATATTAAATTTGAACAAAAAAATCAAGCATTTTTATAGCCAAATGACAAATTTATATATGCAATATTTATTTGACTATAACAGCACAATGCTTTTAAGAAACGACCCTTATGACGGAAACGACCTCCGCCACGTCGCTCGTGGCATTGATATCGTCCACCGCCTTCATTATGCTCTTTTCCTTTGTCATGTGCGTGATGAAAACGAGGGGCACGTGGCCTTCTTCGCTGCCCTCATCCTCCTGTATCATCTGCGCGACGGATATGTTGTGACGCGAGAATATAGACGAAACTTTTGCAAGCACGCCCGCCTTGTCGTGCGCGTCGAGCCTTAAATAGTATGCGCTTTTAAAATTGTCTATAAACTTTGTGGCGGGATCGGCATCTTCGGTATTTTTAAACGTGGAATACCTGAAAGAGGGATGCGTTGCGCAGTAAATGACGTCGCCGACAACGGCGCTTGCCGTAGGCATTGCACCGGCGCCCCTGCCGTACAACATGACATCCTCTACACAGTCACCCGTAATGTATACGGCATTGTAGCTATCCTTTACGCTTGCAAGCGGATGGGTACTTTTGATGTACGTGGGATGAACGCGTACTTCTATCCCGTCGTCGGTATTCTTGCCTATCGCAAGCAGTTTAAGCACGTACCCGAGCTGTTTGCCGTATTGTATGTCCGCCGTTGTTATGTGCGTTATCCCTTCCCTGTATATCTTTGTGAAAGGTATCTTTTTATGGAAGGCAAGGCTGGAAAGAATGGAAAGTTTATAAGTTGCGTCGTAGCCCTCCACATCGGCGGTAGGATCTGCCTCCGCATAGCCGAGGCGCTGAGCTTCTTTTAAAACCTCTTCATAGGAAGCGCCGTCGTCCGTCATCTTTGTAAGGATATAATTTGTGGTGCCGTTGATTATGCCCATCATCGAAAGCACCTTGTTTCCCTGAAGATTGTCCAAAAGCGCGCGTATTACGGGCACGCCGCCGACGCAGCTGGCTTCATAAAACAGTCCGCAATTGTTCTTTTTTGCAGCTTTTTCAAGTTCGTGGTTATACTTACAGAAAAGCTCCTTATTGGAAGTGACTACAGACTTGCCCGCATTCAGTGCGGAGAGCACGAACGTCTTTGCGGGCTCTACGCCGCCCATTACTTCCACAACGATGTCCACATCGGGATTTGAGCATATTTCTGCAATGTTTGCCGCTATCCTGCATTCAGGAACGCCGAGCGAAAGAGCCCTGTCCCTGTTGCGTTCGAGCACGTTTTCGACCACAAGGTCTATGCCCTGCGTTTCGCGGTAAAAATCCCTGTGTTCGGTCAGCATCTTGTACGTGCCGCCGCCCACAACGCCGAGTCCGAGAATGGCAACTCCGACTTTCTTCATAACTACTTTGTTTTCCTCCTGTCCTTATACGCCCGCCTTACGCGCCGCGGGCTCTTAAAGCTCTGTACTGTTCATATCGTACAGATATTTCAATCCGTCAAGCGTGAGAAGTTTATCCACATGATCGATGCAATCTATCTCTTTTGCAATGACTTCGGAAAATCCTCCCGTCGCCACGGTCTTCACATCCGGGTCTTTGAGCTCCTTTTTTATCTTTTTTACTATATAACCGACAAGCCCGGCAAATCCGAATACGATGCCTGCCTGCATATTGGTCACGGTATTCTTTGCAATGACGCTTGCGGGGCGCTCTATCTCCACCCTGGGCAATTTGGCGGTGCCGTTTACAAGGCTGTCCAAAGAGCCCTTTATGCCGGGCGCGATCACGCCGCCTATAAATTCCCCCTTTTTATCTAAGACGTTGAACGTGGTGGCTGTTCCGAAATCGATTATAATGAGCGGGGCGCCATACTTTTTTAAACCGGCGACATTGTTGACGACGCGGTCTGCGCCCACTTCACGGGCATTGTCAACCTTTAAGTTGAGCCCCGTCTTAAGCCCGGGGGCAAGCGTGAGCGGTTTTATGCCGAGGTATGTGGAACACATCCTTTCAAGCGTGTAATCGAGCTGAGGAACGACGGAAGATATTATCCCGCCCTTGATATCGCCGTGGTCAACGCCGTTATTTGAAAGAATGGTCAAAAGCTGCCCGCCGTACTCGTCGGATGTCTTTTTGACCTCTGTCGCCACACGAAAACTTATAACAAGCTCATTGCCGTCAAATACGGCATATTTTATGTTGGTATTGCCAACGTCAAGGCAAAGTATCATGAATTGTCCCTATCTGCGATGTCGTCCGCACCGCCTTCCGCGGAATGTTCTTTTACAAAGGCGTGTTTTTTACCCTTTGAAAACTGTTTTTCTATCACCCTGTTGACCGTGTAAAGCGCGGGCGAACAAATTATGTCTATGGCAAATTCCACAAAGAAATTCACACCGACACAAAGAACGAGGATGATATAGAAAGGTGAAAGCCCGGCTATATCCACCCCGAGAGAGGTCATCGCTCCCTCTATCGTGCCGCTAATTACAAAAGCGCCAGCAATGAACAGGCCGGTGTTGACAACGGGAGCGGCTGCCGAAGCAACAAATACAGCCACATGCCCGTTTTTTCGTGCAACAAGCCTGTATAACAGGGCAGGAACCGCGCCTGCCGCAACACCCTTTGCAAGGCATAAAAAGACGGTGAATACGGGATTTTCGTTGAGCAGGTAGAGCGTAAACGGGTCAAGCCCGGAGAGCGCGGCGATGAGCACAACGACGCCGAACACGGCGCCGAGAGCGGCACCCACGCCGACGCCCATGAGCATCCCGCCGAGCACGATAGGCACAAGTACAAAGCTGAAAGACGTCGTGCCTATTTTTATAAAACTCGAACACATCTGCAACACGATTATTAGTGCAACAAACACGGCGACATAAGTTATGTTCTTCGCCGTAAAAAAGGTTTTCTTGACCTTTTCCATGAAACCTCCATCGGATTCACAAGGGATATCCGCAGAAAAATATTTATAGCTGCCCGCCCGATACTATACGACACGCATCGCGCACGGTCGTCCCCCGAAAGGTGTTCGCCGTGCAATGCAACAGGCAGATATATTGCTTTTTTAATTTGGTTATTCCTTTACAGTATAACATTTAAGCCACATCATTGCAAGCGAATAGAGCAAAGTGTAACATTTTTCCCGCCGGATAAATATTATTTAGTATACAAGGCAATCAATATACATACCGCCTTGCATCTTAAATTCAAGGAGGAACATATGAACATCTTTTCTAACTGCGGATGCGGATCCAACAGCTGCCTGTGGATACTTATACTTCTTCTCATCGCGGCAAGCTGCAGCGGGAACGGCATAGACTCCGTGCTCAGCGGAAGCTGCACTCCCGTGCTCGTCGCCCTTTTGTACACGATGTGGAAGAACGGCACGCTCTCTTCCATTTTCTGCGGGAACGGCAACGGCGGCTGCGGCTGCAACTGAATACAGCCGTCGGATACGATAAGCCGGAACAAAATGCCGATTGCGGCTTAGATACCAAAGGGGCTTGCACCGCAAGCCCCTTTGCGCTATTTATTTTTATCGTACACGTATTTCAATATTGCCGCGATCGTCTTTGCGTCGCATATCTGCCCGTCCTCTATCATGCCGAGGCAGTCGGCTATATCAACAAAGCGGGCATTTACAAATTCGTCTTCGTCAAGATGCGTGCCGACGTATTCGGCGTCATCCGAAAAAAACACATAGATTATCTCATCGGTGTACCCGGGCGACGGATAGACTTCCACGAGCCTTTCCAGCTTGCCTGCCCTGTAGCCCGTCTCCTCTTCAAGCTCCCTGCGCGCCGCGTCTGCAGGCGGCTCACCCCTGTTGAGTTTGCCCGCAGGGATCTCCCATATGACTTTGTCGTAGGGGAAGCGGAACTGCCTCTCCAATAGGATTTTACCGTCATTTACAAGCAAAACGGCGGCCCCGCCCGGATGGCGGACAACTTCGCGCAGCGCCTCTTTTTTATTCGGCAACTCCACGCGCGAAAGTTCAAGAGTGACGACTTTGCCGCTGTATAAAGTCTGCGACGAAAGTTTCTTTTCTTCAAGCTGCATACAAATTATCCCTTTTGAACACTTATTTATTCGGTAGCCGTGACAAGCAGGTCTATAAGTTTGGAAAAATTGCCGTGGCAGGCGGAATAATACTCATAGCCGCGAAGAATGGCGTCCACGGCGTTTGCCCTGCCTCCCCGCACCGCGCTTTCAAGCTCGGACAGCATGGAGATGCCGTCCTGCTTGTCCTGCTCGGACATATCCGAACAGGATATTATATTCTTTTCGCGCGCGATAAGAATGGATACCGCGGAAAGTTTTTCCGCGGCTGCCGGATCGGGAGCCTTGACAGTGTTTTTTTCACTGCCGGACGGACATTCAAGTTCCTCCCTGAACAGGTCTATCACGATCTTTTCAAAGCAGACGATGGCTTTATCGCAAAAACTGTGAAAACTCGAATAATAGCTGCCGTCTTCGGGGAAATACTGCTGTAAAAATTCATTGAAATTTATGGAATCGTGGTCGAATTCCACGAGCAGGCAAAAAACAAAGGCAAGTTTATCGGCAGGAGAATCGGGAAGGAGCATCCTGCTCCTGTTCAAAAGCCCTTCATGCACCGTGACAAGATATTTTCTCTTCGCGGAAACATAGTCAAACTTTTGCGTGACAGCATGAAAGAGCGCGTAGAGCGCCCGGCTGTTGACTATGCTCTTAAGCACGTCCTTTATGCGCGTTGTTGCCATTATGAACTTGCTCTTTCTTAACTGCTCGCACTTTTCTATAAAGTCGAGCACTTCTGCTTTTGTGTTTTCCATCGCCATACCCTTACAACGTAATTTTATATTGCATCACTTAAATTATACCACAACTTTTTTAAAATCAAATTATTTTTAAGTAAATAGTTGCTTTTAAATTATAAATTATGTATAATGATATCACTTTTCACGAAAAAACGGGTAAATTTGCATAATCATGTTGAACACGGGTGAAACCTCTATCAACAAGTTAATAATACTTTTCGTCTTTGACAAGATGGAGAGCGCCATATCGGAGAGGACGATAGTCGACATGTGCTCCTCCTCCAACGACTGGATGGGATATATGGACTGCGTCAATGTCATCCACAAGCTCCTTGACGATAATTTTATATGCATCGTCAACGAAGATGAAGATACGCTGTATACCATCACGCCGGACGGACGGGAGACTCTTGCAAATTTCTACATAAAGATACCCAAGAGCGTACGGGAAGAAATTTCGCAATTTGTTAAAAAGAACAGCTCACGCTACCGCACGAGGCAGGAATGCCGCTCCGACTACTACCAGAACAAGGACGGGACATATACCGTCTACCTGAAGATCCTTGCCCCCGTACAACCCATACTCGAACTCAAATTTGTCGTGCCCGACAGAAAGACGGCAAACAAGATATATAAAAAATGGGAGGAAAAGGCTTCCGACGTATATTCCGTAATATACGAAAACCTTTCAGACTGATATGTTCACTTACAAGACGCGGGGCACGTGCTCATCGGAAATAATTTTTGAAGTAGACGACAACAACAGGCTGCACAACGTAAAGTTCGTCGGCGGGTGCAAGGGCAATACACAGGGCGTTGCCAAACTGTGCGAAGGGCGCGATATTGACGAGGTGCGTACGCTTTTGAGCGGCGTTATCTGCCGCAACGGCACCTCCTGCCCCGATCAGCTCTCTAAGGCTATAGAGCAATACAAGGGCGGCATCAAATAAAATTTACAGACGTTAAAGACGGCTCCGCGCAACGCAGAGCCGTCTTTTTACAGCTTAGCCAAAAAATCACTGAACGCACCCATGTTCCCGCCGCGCAGGTCGATATAAAAACATCTGCCCACATAGCCGCATTCGCTCATATACCTGTTTACGTTGAAGCCCATATAGGAAGGCTTGACTTCCACAAGCAATTTTTCAAACGGCATGCCGTTTATTTCCCTGCTGCGGGAAAAGCCGAATTCCACCCATACGCCGCTCTTCATCGCATTTACCGTATAGCTGTTTATGCTTACGCCGAACGCCGGCATGACTACGGAACCTTTGAGCATGTCATCCCATTCGGCACATATATTTTTAAACTGCCCGTCACCGCTGCCGTAGACAACGTTCTCGCCGTCCCTGTATATAACGATCTCGTCCGCTTCCGAAAAGACCTGCTGCAGCTGCATTGAAAACCTCCTAAAATACATGCCGCCGAGAAGGCGGCATTGTTATTATGAATTACCGGAAGATAAATATTCGTCTATCGCCTTGGCTGCCGACTTGCCCGCGCCCATCGCAAGTATGACGGTCGCGGCACCCGTGACGGCATCGCCGCCCGCATATACGCCCGGCAGGCTGGTTTTGCACGACTGTTCATCCACGACGATGCCCCCGCGCTTGTTGACCTCAAGCCCCGCCGTGGTGTTTTTTATGAGCGGATTGGGGCTGGTGCCGATCGCCATTATAACGCAATCGGCCTCTATCTCATATTCGCTGCCCGGCACCTCTACGGGACGGCGGCGGCCCTTTTCATCGGGCTCGCCGAGTTCGCACTTTATGACCTTTATGCCTGTGACGAACCCGTTGCGCGGGTCGCGCGCATTTTCGGCATTGCGGTAGCCGAGGATCTCTACGGGGTTGCGCAAAATATCAAATATTATCCCCTCTTCTTCGGCATGCTCGACCTCTTCGCGGCGTGCGGGGAGCTCCTCCATGGAGCGCCTGTATACAATGCGCACACTGTCGGCGCCGAGCCTTAACGCCGTGCGCGCGGCGTCCATAGCAACGTTGCCGCCGCCGACGACGACAACCTTTTTCGCGTGCATCACGGGCGTATCGGAATGCTGCTTGTACGCCTTCATCAGGTTGCTTCTGGTGAGAAATTCGTTTGCCGAATACACGCCCTTCAGGCTCTCGCCCGGGATACTCATAAAGCGGGGAAGCCCGGCACCCGAACCTATGAAGACCGCCTCGTAGCCGGCTTTAAACAGCTCGTCTATCGTCAGAGTCTTACCTATGACGACATTCGTATCTATCTCCACGCCGTACTGTTTTAAAGTCTCCACTTCTTTTTTTACGATATCTTTGGGGAGCCTGAATTCCGGTATTCCGTACACAAGCACGCCGCCGGCAAGGTGAAGCGCTTCAAATACCGTTACGCGGTAGCCCTTCTTTGCCAGATCGCCCGCGCACGTCAGCCCGGAAGGTCCCGAACCGATCACGGCGACTTTATGCCCGTTAGACACGGGGACAGACACCACGCCCTTGAAATTTTTATTGTGATAGTCGGCAACAAACCTCTCCAGCCTGCCTATCGCGACAGGTTCAAATTTTATACCGAGCGTACACTTGCTTTCGCACTGCGTTTCCTGAGGGCACACCCTGCCGCACACGGCGGGCAAAGACGAGCTTTGAGTTATTATGTTGTACGCCTCTTCAAATTTGCCTTCCTTGACTTTATTTATGAAAGACGGTATAGATATATTGACGGGGCACCCGTTGACGCAGGGCATATTTTTACAGTTCAGGCACCTCTGCGCCTCCGCAACGGCTGTCTTTTCGTCATAGCCGAGTGCGACCTCTTCAAAGTTGCGCGCACGCACCTTTGGCTGCTGTACGGGCATGAAATGTTTTTTGGGAATGATCGCCATTTATTTTACCTCCTTTTTAAAGAGGTTGCACGCCTCTTCCCTTGCACGGGCTTCAAAGTCGCAGTACATGCGCGAACGCTCCATTGCCTCGTCAAAATCGACTTCATAGCCGTCGAAGTCGGGCCCGTCCACGCAGGCAAACTTGGTCTTGCCGCCCACCGTCAGCCGGCAGCCGCCGCACATGCCTGTGCCGTCTATCATTATCGGATTCATCGATACCGTCACGGGCACGCCGAACGGTTTTGCCGCAGCCACAACGAATTTCATCATGACGAGCGGGCCTATCGCTATTATCCTGTCGAATTTTTCACCGCTCTCAAGCGCCTCTTTAAGCGGCTGCGTGACTACGCCCTTCTGACCGTAACTTCCGTCGTCCGTCATTACCGAGAGCCTTTCAGAACAATCGGCGAACTCCTTTTCGAGTATGACGAGCTCCTTGCTCCTGAAACCTATTACCGAATGCACCTCGCAGCCGAGTTCGTGCAGCTTTTGCGCAACGGGAAGGGCTATCGCACAGCCGACGCCGCCGCCGACGATGCACACTTTTTTGAGCCCCTCCGTCTCTGTGGCGCAGCCGAGCGGGCCGCAGAAATCGGCAAGACATTCCCCCTCTTTTTTGTTGTTGAGCTTTATCGTGGTCGCGCCTACGACCTGGAAAATTATCTTTACCGTGCCCGCCTTTCTGTTGTACCCCGCCACGGTGAGCGGTATCCTTTCGCCGTCCTCGTCCACACGCAGTATTACAAACTGCCCGGGCTCGGCTTTGTTTGCAACCAGCGGTGCATAAATATCCATCATCGTGACTGTGGGATTTAGCGATTTTTTTTCTATTATCTTGTACATGATTGCTGCTCCCTGCCGCTTTTTTACGACATCTTTGATATATTTGATGATATAGATCGGAAAAGGTGCTTCATAGTCCCTTGAAAATCGGGTCTCGCGCACGGTACCCTTTTGCAGGCGGTTGTGCCTGCCGAGCGGCGCCAACACCTCGTCTCCCGGTTCAACATCCTCATACGGGCAGGCATACCAGTACCTGTGCCCCGCCACGTTGGGATCGTCTGTAAATTCTACAGCGGCAAAATAAATTAGGTCGTTCATTGTACGCATTATTATACCACACAAAAAATCAAATTAACAACAAAATGAGGCTTGCTTTTGGGCAAGCCTCATTAAAAATTTAATTATTTTGCATAATTATTCATAATCAACGACGTCTATCCAGCGCTTGAGGAAAGCCTTTTCGTCTTCCGGGGCCTTGACAAGGCGGGACGCGGCGACAATGGGTATCCATTTCTGAACGTACTGGATAGCAGTATCGGACTTTTTGCAGAAGAGTTTTAAATACTTTTCGGCAACGTCCTCCTTGCCCTGCAGGTAGAACAGAAGGTATGAACGCGCAACGTCGGCGGCGGCATTGCCCTGCGTGGCGTGTGCCCAGTCGATGATGTAAGGGGTGCCGTCTTCGGCGATTATTATGTTGCTGGGGTTAAAGTCGCCGTGGCACAGCTTTATGTGCTTCTTCATGCCGTTGAGGCGGGTATGAAGTTCATAGCGCGTCGTTGCGTCAAGGTCTGCTGCGCTTATCTTTCTGTTCATCTTTTCGATGAGCATGTTCAAAAGGGGCACGCGCTTGGACTGTACGTTCATCTGGACGTCTACAAACAGTTCAAGGTATTCGTCCATCTTATCGGGATTCCTTTCCATGAGCTGTTCGAGCGTGGGGCCTTCTATATAGTCCATGGTTATAGACCAGCATCCGTCCACGACGGAAACTGCCTGTATCTTGGGTATGTTGAGGTCGGTCTCTTCCACGCGCGCATGATTGAGCGCTTCGTTTAAAATATCGGCCTTGGAATAGCCTTTATCAAAGAGTTTGACGAGCTTGTCGCCCTCCCTGAATATCTTTTTCCCGGGCCTTTCGGCAACTATCTTTTCTTTTGACATGATACATTTTCCTCCTTATTATTTTCCGTAATACGCATTGAGATACATCTGCTTTATCTCGCTCATGAGCGGATAGCGGGGATTTGCGCCCGTGCACTGGTCGTCGAACGCCTGTTCGGTCATTTCGTCGAGCCTTGCAAGGAAATCCTGTTCGTCGATGCCGTATTCCTTTATTGTCTTTTTTATGCCTATCTTAGCCTTGAGTTCGTCTATGGCCTTGATGAGGTTTTCAAGTTTTTCCTTATCGTTCTTGCCGCCGAGGCCGAGGCTTTCGGCAACTTCCGCATAACGGCGCAGCGTCTTGGGATGATCGTACTGGCTGAACGTACCCATCTTTGCGGGAGCTTCTGCAGCATTGAAGCGGAGCACCTCGTCTATCATGAGCGCGTTTGCTATGCCGTGAGGCAGGTGATGGAACGCGCCGAGCTTATGTGCCATGGAATGGCATACCCCGAGGAAGGCATTGGCAAATGCCATGCCCGCCATGGTGGCGGCGTTTGCCATCTTTTCCCTTGCCTCAACGTCCGTCTGTCCGTTTTCATAGGCACGGGGAAGATACTTGAATATTACTTTGAGCGCCTGGATAGCAAGCCCGTCGGTGTAATCGGTCGCCATTACGGAAGCATAAGCTTCGAGGGCGTGGGTAACGGCGTCTATACCGGAAGCCGAAGTGAGCCCCTTGGGTGCGGACATATGAAGGTCGGTATCAACTATAGCCATGTTGGGCATGAGTTCATAGTCGGCAAGGGGATATTTTACGCCCGTCTTTTCATCGGTGATAACGGCAAACGGCGTAACTTCAGAACCGGTACCTGCCGAGGTGGGAATGGCGATGAAGTAAGCCTTTTCGCCCATCTTGGGGAAGGTGTAAACCCTCTTCCTGATATCTATAAAGCGCATCGCCATATCAAGGAAGTCGGCTTCGGGATGTTCGTAGAGCACCCACATTATCTTGGCTGCGTCCATTGCCGAACCGCCGCCGAGCGCGATTATGGTATCGGGCTCGAAAGCTCTCATCTGGGCAACGCCCTCCAAGGCACACGCAAGCGTGGGATCGGGCGCAACGTCAAAGAACGTTTCGTGCGCGATGCCCATCTCGTCGAGCTTGTCGGTTATGCACTTTGTGAATCCGCTCTTAAAGAGGAAACTGTCGGTAACGACAAATGCCTTCTTTTTGCCCATGACGGTCTTGAGTTCGTCCAACGCAACGGGCAGGCAGCCCTTTTTGATGTAAACCTTTTGCGGCGCTCTGAACCAAAGCATGTTTTCCCTCCTCTCGGCGACTGATTTGATGTTGAGTAAATGTTTTACGCCGACATTTTCTGATACCGAGTTGCCGCCCCATGTACCGCAGCCGAGCGTCAAAGAAGGCGCGAGCTTAAAGTTGTAAAGATCGCCTATGCCGCCCTGCGAAGAAGGAGTATTTACAAGGACGCGGCAGGTCTTCATGCGGGCGTTGAATTTATCCAGCTTTTCCTTTGCCGTCTGCACGTTGAGATATACGGATGAGGTATGCCCGAAACCGCCGTCGGCTATGAGCCTTTCCGCCTTACCGAGGGCATCGTCAAAGTCCTTTGCCCTGTACATTGCAAGCACGGGGGAAAGTTTTTCGTGGGCGAACTCTTCGGAGATGTCCACCGATTCAACTTCGCCTATGAGCACCTTTGCGCTTTCGGGTACCTTTACGCCGGCAAGTTCGGCGATCTTATAGGCGCTTTGACCCACTATCTTGGCATTGAGCGCGCCGTTTATTATGATGGTCTTGCGTACCTTGTCTATCTCTCCCTCTTTAAGGAAGTAGCAGCCGCGGTAGGCAAATTCCTTTTTAACTTTGTCGTAGATCTTGTCGTCCACTATGACAGACTGTTCGGAGGCACAGATCATGCCGTTGTCGAAAGTCTTGGAATGTATTATAGAGCTTACCGCAAGCAGTATATCGGCGCTCTCGTCTATAATTGCGGGCGTGTTGCCTGCGCCGACGCCGAGAGCGGGTTTACCGCTCGAATAAGCGGCTTTGACCATGCCGGGGCCGCCCGTTGCAAGTATGGTATCCGATTCCGTCATGAGGAGGTTGGTCATTTCAAGCGAAGGAACGTCTATCCATCCGATGATGCCTTCGGGAGCACCTGCCTGTACGGCTGCTTCGTATACGACTTTGGCAGCGGCGATCGTGCTCTTCTTTGCGCGGGGATGGGGGCTTATGATGACGCCGTTGCGTGTTTTAAGGCAGATGAGCGTCTTAAAAATAGCCGTGGACGTGGGATTGGTCGTAGGAATGACTGCAGAGATGAGCCCTATGGGTTCGGCTATCTTTTTAAAGCCGAATGCCTTGTCCTCTTCTATCACGCCGCAGGTCTTTGTAAACTTGTACTTGTTGTAGATGTATTCGGCAGCGTAGTTGTTTTTGATAACCTTATCTTCAACAACGCCCATGCCCGTCTCTTCAACGGCAAGTTTTGCAAGGGGGATCCTCGCTTTGTTTGCGGCAATGGCGCACGCAAGGAAGATCTTGTCTACCTGTTCCTGTGTGTAGGTGGAAAAAATCTTCTGCGCTTCCCTTACTCTCTTTATCTGCGCTTCAAGTTTTTCAACGCTGTCGCAGATATCGTAGGTAAATTTGAATTCCATAACAATCTCCTCTTGATAATTTTGCTCGGATATAAGATAATTATATCGTAATTTTTTTATCGATTAAATTTTATCAAATATAGGACGTCACCGCAACCGTACGGACGCAAAAAAATAAAAAGACCGTTTTTTGTTATGTAGTTCAAAAAACAGTTAAAAGCAAACAGCCGAGCAACTTTCTTTCAATTATATACAAACGTACTACCCATTGCAACAAGCAAATTGATATTTTATGCCGCTATTTAGCTTGACAATCAATCAGTGTTTCATTATAATAATTACTGTTTTTTACCAGGGCAATTGTGCTACATTATAATTTGCGGATATGGCGGAATTGGCAGACGCGCAGGTTTCAGGTTCCTGTGGGCGACCGTGCAGGTTCAACTCCTGTTATCCGCACCAAGACATAGGGGATGGCATTTGCCATCCCCTATGTCTTGGTATTTTTCATAAAGCAGAGTTACCAAAACGCAAACGCCTTTTACCGAGGCGCACTCCGGATACGATGCACCGAACAGGGGGAGCAAAACGATTGCTCCCCCTGCCTCTTCTTATTTGGAATACTGCGCTATAAGCTCCTGAGCATGCTTGCGCGCCGCCTGCGTATTGCCTCCGCCGGTGAGGCGGATTATTTCATCTATCTTTTCGTCGCCATTCAAAGCGCGCACGCCCGTCGTGGTCGTCCCGCCGCTCTCCGACTTTGAAATGAGGAAGTTATCATCGCCCGCGGCACAGATCTGCGGAAGATGGGATACCGCAATTATCTGCGTCGTCTTAGCTATTTCGGTAAATTTTTCGGCAACGCTGCGCGCCGTAACGCCGCTTATGCCGGCATCTATTTCATCGAATACGTACGTAGAGATGCCGTTGATATCCTTCATGCACGCCTTCATGGACAGCATGAACCTGCTGAGCTCGCCCCCGCTAATGACCTTGTTGAGCGGACGGAGAGGTTCGCCCTTGTTTGCGGAAAACATAAACCTCACTTTGTCTGCCCCGTTAGCGCTGTCAAGGTCGGCGGTCTGCCTGTCATACGGCTCAAATTCCACTTCAAAGCGCGCGCCGCCTATGTTGAGGCTCTTTAAGCCCGAAACCACGTCGCGGGCAAATTTTTCCGCGTGCCTTGTGCGCAGCGCGGTAAGTTTCAGGCAGTCCGAATATATCTGTTCGTCGTATTTTTTTATCTCTTCGGCAAGTTTTACAGCAATGCCTTCGCTGTCGGAAAGGAGGTCGTATTCTTCGCCCGCCTTGCGCCTGAACTCCGTTACGTCGTCGGCAGAGGGGCCATACTTCCTTTTAAGGCTGCGGATCAGATCCAGCCTGTCCTCTACCCGCCTTGCCTCCTCTTCGTCAAATTCAAGATTTTCGGACAAATCGGAGAGAGTATCGGCGATATCCCTGAGCTCTGCGGACGCCGCCTCGAGCCTGTCCGCAACAGAGGAATAATCTTCACCGAAATCGGAGATGCCGCGCATGAGCCTGCGTGCGGCAGAGAGCTCGTCCGAACATGCGCCGTCGCCCCCGATCGCCGAGAGCGCACCGCCTATCGCCGACGCGATCCTTTCTGTGTTGTCTATTATCCTTCGCTTTGCCAAGAGCTCGTCCTCCTCCCCGGGAAGGAGAGCTGCCGCGTCTATTTCGTTTATCTGATAGGAGAGCAAATCAAGCCTGCGCGCCCTTTCGGCGGAATCCCCGCCGATTTTTTTTAATTTGCCTTTACACTCCCTTTTACCGGCTACGAGCGCCGCAAGCTCGGACTTGAGGGCTGCCCCTTCCGCGCCGCATAATCCGTCTATCACGGCGAGCTGGTTGCTCTCGCTCAACAAGGCAAAGTGTTCGCTTTGGCCGTATACATCCACGAGATGCCTTGAAACGGTCTTGAGCATGCCCGCGGTCACGACATTGCCGTTTATTTTTATGGAGCCCTTGCCCTCTGTATTATACTTTCTGGTAATGATTATCTCGCCGTCGCACTCTATATCCAACTCTTCGAGCGCCTTTGCGGCGGCGCAGTCGGGCGCAACGCAAAATTCGCCGCGGACGGAAGCCTCTTCCGCGCCGTAGCGAATCATGTTTTTATCGGCCTTGCTGCCCAGAACAAAATTGAGAGAGTCAAGAATGACCGACTTTCCCGAACCCGTCTCGCCGGACAGGATGTTAAGGTGCGCGCCGAACTTTATGTCCGCACTCTCTATGAGTGCAATATTTTTTATTACCAATCTGTTTAGCATAACGTGCCGCTTTGATTTTTAAAGTAAATATTCCTTGAGCTTTTCTGCCACGGCAGGGGTATGTTCGTTGCTGTCCACAACGACGAGAACGGTGTCGTCGCCCGCAACGCAGCCTATGACCTCGCCTATCTGCAGCGAATCTATAAAGGAACCGCCGCTCTGGCCGTTGCCGCGCATGGTCTTGATAATGATGAGGTTATTGGCATAATTTATGCTCAGGACGCACTCTCTGAACAGGTTGAGCATGCGCGGGCTGAGCTCTTCCTGCGTGCCGTCAAGCCCGGCATATTTGTACTTCTTTGTCGTGCCCGCGACCTTGTAGAGCCTGAGCTCCTTTATATCGCGAGAAACGGTCGCCTGGGTCACGTTGAAATTGAGTTTGTTGAGTTCGGCGCACAGCTCTTCCTGGGTCTCTATTTCCTGCCTGCCGATGATATCGAGTATTTTGGCCTGTCTTGCGTTTCTGTACACGTTATCTGCTCCATTTGCTGAGTTTAGACAGCAGTTTATCAAAGAAATTTATTTTGCCCGAAGTAATGAACTCCGTATAATAGCGCGATCTTGAGACCTTTATTTCAAGAAAGCCTTCGTATTCCCCCACCGAGATACCGTCTATGCAAACGTTTACGGCAGCATTTTCTTTGTTGAAATAAAGCGTCAATTGCGAACCGCCGGGGAAAACTATCGGCCGCGAATGCAGCGAATGCGCGCACAGCGGCGTAAGGATAAAGGCGTTTATCCCCGGGGTGAGTATAGAGCCCCCCGCCGAGAGCGAATACGCCGTGGAACCTGTGGGCGTGCTTACGATTATGCCGTCCGCAAGGTAATTGTCTACAAGCGAACCGTCTATCGTTGCCATGAGGTTTATCGTGTTGCTGAATTTATTTGCATAGATGCTGCGGTGGATGACCAGGTCGTTGAGCGCCGTGTACACCTTACCGTTTATCTCTATATCGAGCATCATACGCTTTTCCGTGGAATACCCGCCGCAACACAAAAGCTCCACCGCCTCGTCCAGCTTTTCCTGTTCAAATTCCGCAAGAAAGCCCATGTGGCCGTAGTTTATGCCCATTATCTTTATGCCGCGCCTGGCACATTCCGCCGCCACGGTAAGAATTGTCCCGTCGCCGCCGAGGACGAGCAGCACATTCTTGCCGTCGAGCTCTTGCGAGCTCATTACAGCGGAACACTCTATCCCGCAGGCAGAGAGCTTGTCCTTGAGCCGCGGCACAAATTCGGCATAATCCGGAAGATATTTTTTGTTGAAGTAGATCCCCACGTTCATAACAATGATATTATATAGCATTTTATACAAATATGCAATAAAGTCCGCAAAAAATTTGCGAACTTTTATATAAATATTTATTAAAATGCAAAATTATACGCCCGGCTATGACTACCGAAGCAGTAAAATCATAATCTGACGCCCATTAACAGCTCCTCTAACGGAGCCGCGCTGCCGCCTTTTTTAAGCAGGATGACGTATTCAAGGTTTTTGCCTTTCCGCTCCGGCGCATTTGTAAGTTTGAGCGGCGCAAGCCCGCATAAAACGGCGTGGTCATATATCTTTTTTATTATCTTTTTATGGCGGTCGGCGCCGCGCACTATGCCGTTTTTGCCTACATTCCTGCTCTCGCATTCAAACTGAGGCTTTATGAGGGCAAGAACGCAGCCGCCGTCTTCAAGCACGGATGCCGCCGCGCCCAATATGTACGTGAGCGAAATAAAGCTGACGTCAACGGTTACCCCGTCGGGCACCTCTGCAAAAAGTTCGGGACTCAAATTGCGCGCATTGAAGTTATCTATGACGACGACGTTTTTATTTAGGAGCCTTTCGTCGAGCTGGCTGTCGCCCACGTCTATGCAGTAAACTTTTTTTGCGCCGAAGCGAAAGAGGCAATCGGTAAATCCGCCCGTGCTCGCACCTATGTCCGCAAAAACTTTGCCGCCTGCGTCAAAAGAAAAGTCGCGCAGCGCCTTTTCAAGTTTATATCCCCCTGCGGAGACAAACGTATCCTGCCCGCACGCCGCCTTTACGTCGTCGCCGTCTTTCACTTCGTACGAAGCCGGGCGGACGACGCCGTTGACCGTGACGTCGCCGCGCGCAATGGCTGCCGCGGCTTTGCTCCTTGAACCGAGCAAGCCTGCAAGGTATTTATCCAATCTCATACCGATTTTAATATGTACTCCGCAATATCGTCCGCATTGAGCCCGTAGTCGTTCATGAGCTCCTCCACGCCGCCCTGTTCTATGAAGCTGTCCCTGTAGGCGAAAATTTTGACCCTTTTGCCGCTGTCGGAAAAATACTCCGCTATCATGGAACCGAATCCCCCTGCGAGCATGTTGTCTTCCACCGTGACAATAAGCCCTTCACTAAATGAGGAGAGCATCCGCTCATCCAACGGCTTTACAAACCTGGCATTTATCACGGAGACGGCTATGCCGCCTGCCGACGCCTTTTCCGCCGCATGCACGGCGCATGCGATCGCGCGTTCTCCGCAGGCAAGCACCGCCACACGCCCGTCGCCATGCGAAAGTTTTTCCCAAGTGCCGGCAACTATCGGCATTACGCTGCCGAAGTCGTGCGTGCATGCCCTGGGATACCTTATGGCGAGAGGCCCGCCGAACGTGGCGCTGAATTCTATCATCGCGGCAAATTCGTTCTTGTCTTTGGGCACGGCGACCGTCATATTGGGGATGAATGAAAGGAAAGAAAGATCAAACACGCCCTGATGCGTCTCTCCGTCCGCCCCCGAAATGCCCGCCCTGTCTATGCAGAGCGTCACGGGAAGATTCTGGCTGCATATATCTATGACAATCTCGTCAAATGAGCGCTGCAAAAATGTGGAATATACCGCGTAATACGGTTTGAGCCCCTGTGCAGCCATGGCGGCGCACAGGATAGTGGCGTGCTCTTCGCAAATGCCGACGTCCATCGCCCTGTCCGGAAATTTTTCAAAGAAATCCGAAAGCCCGAGGCTGCCCGTCATGGCGGCGGTTACGGCGACTATCTTATCATCCTTTTGGGCAAGTTCACACAACTTTTCACCCAAAACCGACGAATACTCCACGCAGGCTGCCGACTGTTTTCCGCCTATGCCGTGAGTGGCTTCGGGGTTATCTTCGCAAAAGCTGTACCCCTTGCCTTTTTTTGTGAGCACATGCAGTATCACGGAACGGTCTTTTAATTTTGCCTTTATGCCCGTAAGCACATCTATCATTGCGGCAATGTCGTTGCCGTCGTAGACGCCGTCGTATTCAAACCCGAACTTTTCAAAGATATCCGCGCGGCGCGTCTTATGGTGCTGCTCTTCGGCATCCGCGCTCAGAACTTCCAGATATTCGTGCATGCTCCCCACCGTGGGAGAAATAGACATCCCGTTGTCGTTTATTATTACCAGGATGTTGGTGCCCAATGGCTTTAAGCTGTTGAACGCTTCATAGACGAGCCCGTTGTTGAACGAGCCGTCGCCTATCACGGCGATGACGTTGTAATCGTCGCCGGCAAGGTCGCGCGCCTTGGCTATGCCGAGAGCGGCGGATACAGACGTGCCCGCATGCCCCGTATTATAACAGTCGTACGCGCTCTCTTCCCTTTTTGGAAACCCTGAGAGCCCCCCGCGCTTTCTCAGCGTGGGAAAACCGCTCTCCCTGCCGGAGAGAAGTTTGTGCGTGTAGCACTGGTGACCTACATCAAAGACGACTTTATCCCGCGGAAAATCAAACACATAGTGCAGCGCGACGGTGAGCTCCACCATTCCGAGATTGGACGAAAGGTGCCCGCCGTTGCTTATGACCGCATCTTTTATTTTGCCGCGGAGCTCTTCACACAGACCGGAGAGTTCCTCTATGCTCATTTTTCTGAGCGCATGCCCGTTTAAATTATCCAAAATCTGCTCCCCTTTTTACACAGTCACTTTTCCTTTACGAAAAAGGTCGTAAAACGCGCAAACCCGAACGCTATCTTGCTGTTGTACTTTATTGAAATAGGCTTGCCGAACGCTTTGCCGCCAACGGTGAGCGCACCAATGACCGCGCTTATGAGTATGGATATCACCATACCTTCGACGGAATCGTTGACCACAAAATAGCCGGCAAGCACCGCGCCCGCCGAACCGCTTATAATGCCGCATATGTCGCCTATCACGTCGGAAAAGATGCTGGCGATCTTCTCCGCATGGCGGCAAAACGCCACCGCCCGCCTGGCGCCCCGTATCTTGCGCGACGCCATGGCGTTGAATCCGTCCACATCGCAAGAGAGCACGGCGTTTGCAATTATGTCGCAGCCGACGTTGAGCACGAGCAAGACCACAAGCACTATGACGCAGACGTAGACCGGACTGTCGTTGACGGCAATTTCCGTTAAAAAACTGAAAAGCACGCTCAAAAGAAAGGACAGCACCAAGATGGTGAGCCCCCAGCTCAGCCATACGGGGACTTTCTTCTTTTTTTTGCCCCTGCGCCTTTTGCCGTCCCCCTTTTC
>CALVPV010000020.1 GCA_944353935.1 uncultured Clostridia bacterium
CACGCCGTTTACACGCTTTCCGACCCGAGGGCGGAAATACTTAAAAAATATGCGGAAAAACTGGCTGCCGAAAAGGGCAAAGAAGACGAATTCCACCTTTACGAAACGGTGGAAAATTCCGCCAAACGGATGATAAACGAACAGCACAAACTTTCTAAACCCGTCTGCGCCAACGTCGACCTGTATTCGGGATTCGTATATTCCATGCTCAACCTGCCGGGCGACCTGTACACGCCGCTGTTCGCCATTTCGCGCGTGGGCGGCTGGAGCGCGCACCGCATGGAGGAGCTCATAAACGGCAACCGCATAATAAGGCCCTCCTACCACTGCGTAAAGCCCGACTGCGAATATGTACCGATGAATGAAAGGAAGTAGAGCCCGCCATACAAACACAGCCATACATTTTGGCCATTGAACTGTAAAATGCCGCCCGTGCACGGGCGGCATTTATTTCAATAAATTATAATTTACCCGCACATATGCCGCAACCAACTTTAAGTTTCAGGCATGAACGTGCTCTCAAAAACTCTTCCGTTTAGATAGGAAAGCTCCCCGCAAAGTTCAAATGAAAGGTACTTTGCAACGAGGCGCTGGCGGCGGGCGCCGTACTTTTTATTCAGGGCGGCGTCGCCGTACTTTTCATCGCCTAAAAGCGGGCAGTTTATGTGCGCCATATGCGCACGTATCTGATGTGTTTTGCCCGTGTGCAGCGTCACCTGCACGAGGGCGACATCCCCCGTCCGTTCAAGCAGCTTATATTCCGTGACTATGCGCACGTAGCCGCGGCGGGGCTCGTCCGAAATATCCACCTCGGCGTTCCTTTCATCCTTTTTTAGGTACGCCGTGAGCGTGGCTGCGGGGCGGGAAAAGCCGTCTTTGCACAGCGCAAGGTAGGACTTATGCACGCGCCGCTCCCTGAACGCAAGTTCGAGCTCCCCCTTTGCCGCGGCAGTCTTGGCATATACGATGAGCCCCTCGGTATTCCTGTCCAGCCGATGCACGGCATAGTATTTGCCACCCTCATTGAGTTCGCCGAGCAACCCTTCTGAAGAGACGCCGGAAAACTTATCGCAGATAATTATATTCGCATCCTCGTACACAACACCGTGAGTGGGCTTTGCCTCCTGTGCGGGCGTGGTGTAATATATGACCTCGTCCCCCGCATTGAGGCGCATGTTCCTGCCCGTGCGCGCGCCGTTTACCTTTATATCCCTGGCACGCAAAAGCGCCGCAAAGGCAAAACTGCCCTGCGGATAATTTTCATCCGTGAACGTTTTCAGATCGGCAGGCTGCCGCACTGTGAATTTTTTCATAGCGAAAACATAAAATTGACGATGTACGCGGCGATAAAAGCCGCCGCAAGCTGAACGGCAAAATATTTTAACGTAGTCCTTACGCCCACTTCCCTGCAAGAGGCGGAAAATGCCGAAACGCACGCGGGACAGGCGAGCACGAACACGCCCGCCGCCACGCCGGACGCAAGCGAGAGCCCCGCGCCCTGCGGCATCAAAAGGGCTATGGTGGCGGCTATATTCTCCTTGGCGGCAAAGCCGGAAATAAACGCGTATGCCAGCCGCCAGTCGGATATGCCCATGGGCAAAAACAGCGGCACGGCAGCCCTGCTGAGCCGCGCGAGCATGCTGTCTTCCACCGCGCAGGGGGAAAGGGTGAACGTGTAGTTGGAGAGCACCCAGCTTGCGACGCAAAAGAGCATCACTACCGTGGCTACCTTTATTATAAACCCTTTGACGTAAAAATACAACTTTTTTAAAACGGCGGAAGGCTGCGGAAAGGCTATCGGGGCGACCTCGCTTATCAGCTCTTCCTCCCCGCCCCTGACAAGGCGGCAGGCAACAAGCGCCACGGCAAGCCCGGCAAAATACAGCGCGCACACGGCGGGGAACGGGTCGGCAAACAGCGGAGAGAGCAGCGTTAAAAACACGGGCATCTTTGCGCCGCACGGTATGTACGTCAGGGCGGCGACCGTACGCCGCTGCGCCGCGTGCGAGGTGAACCCGCGCGTGGTGAGTATTGCCGCCGCCGTGCACCCGAAGCCGGACACGAGAGAAAACGCCGCCCTGCCCGAAAGGCGCACCTTTTGGAACACCCCGTCCGTCACGAACGACAGCGCCGACATTACGCCGCTCTCGTCCAGCAGCGTAAGAAACAGGTACAATACCGCAAGCTGCGGGACAAAGGAGAGCACGCCCCCGGCGCCGCCTATTACCCCGTCGCACAGGAGCGAACGCACTTTGCCCTGCGGCAACAGCTTTCCGACCGCACCCGCCAGCTTTACCGATATGGCGTCCTCCATGACACCTTTGAGCGCATCGCCCGGCATTTTCGGAAAAAAGGCGACAAAGAACATAAAAAGTATTGCCGCAATAAAGAAAAACAGGGCAAAATACTTGTTGTAAAACAGCCGTTCCGCACGCGTAAAAGCGCAATTGCCCGCATAGTATGCCCCATCTATCGCACCTAAGCGGAAACTTTTTTCATACCGCGGACACGAGCTGCGGCAGTTACTTATCATCCGTTCAAGCGTGCGCACGTCGGACGCGACAGGCAGCCCCAGTGCCGCGGAGAGAGCGGGAATATCTATCCTGCCGCCCCGCCTTTTAAGGTTTGCCGTCTTGGTGACGTACAGTATGACATTGCCGTTGACGGCGGCTATAGAACGCGTCAGGGAGAGCGAATTTTTAAGCGTGAGCGCGTCGGCAACGTTTACGACGACGTCCGCCGACTTTATCTCTTCCGCGGCGGATGCCTCCTCCATGGAATAGCCGCTGAACGAATACATCCCCGGCACGTCGGCATAGGTGATGCCGCCCACCGTCTTATATGCGGGGCGCGTAGTTACACCGTGCCAGTTGCCCGTCTTTAAGCGGCTGTGCGTGAGCGCGTTGAACAGCGTCGTCTTGCCAGCGTTGGGATTGCCCGCGAGCACCACCTTCATCCTTCCACCTCTATCCCTTCCGCCACGGAGCGCCTTACGGCGAGCCGCACTGCGCCGCACGTCAAAAGCACGCTGCCGTCAAGCAGCGAACGTCCCGCGGCGGTGACTTTTTGGCCGCGCACAAAGCCGAGAGAATGCAGCCTTGCCGCCGCCGAACCCGACAGCCGCACATCCTTTATGACGGCGCACCTGCCGCGCTCCAATTGCCAAGCGTTCATATTTATAGAGTATGAAGGGGCGGGGAAAGGTATACCTTTCCCCGCCCCTTTGAGCGCCAAAATGTTGCGCCGTTATTTTTTGAGTATGGCTATTGTCAGCTTTTCGCCGTTTATGTTCTGTTCCTTTGCGTATGCGCCAGCGGGAGCCTCGCCTTCGGATACGCCGTCGGCAAGCACGTCGCCGGCAAATTGCGCCCTTTGCATGACTTTTGCCGCGCGGCCCTCGCCGATAAAGTACACGGCTATCCTGTCCGTCACCTCAAAGCCAGCCTCTTTGCGCATATTCTGTATCTTGGATACGATCTCGCGCTCGGTGCCCTCGTCTATGAGCTCTTCCGTGAGCTGCGTGGACAGCGCAACCGTTATTCCCCTGTCCGACTGCGCCACATAGCCGTTGGCGCTGTCAGAAAATACCTGAAGGTCTTCAAGTTCGAGCTTGACCCCGTCCGTGCCGGGAACGGCGTAACTGCCCTCTTTGCGTATGCCATCGAGCACCTCTTCCGCGTTGCAGGAGGATAGGAACTTTGAGATAGCGCCGAGCTGCTTGCCGTACTTGGGGCCGAGCGTCTTGAGCTGGGGCTTTAAGCGGTGCTTTATATACAGCGAGGCGTCCTTTGCCATCGTCATCTTTTTTACGTTGAGCTCTTCAAGGACGATCGCCTTTTCCTCTTCGGAGAGCTCAAGGGGCCTTTCGGACACCACCACCATCTCGGCAAGGGGCTGGCGGTTTTTAAGGTTGCCCGCATTGCGCGCCGAACGGCCGTTTACCACTATGCCGAGCACGCCCTCCATCCCGCGTTCGAGCTCCGCGTCCACAAGGGCTTGGTCGGCTTCGGGGAAGCGGCAAAGGTGAACAGACTCGGGCGCGTCCTTATAGAACTGCGGAACGAGGTTCCGATACATCATCTCCGCCATGAAGGGCGTATAGGGCGCCGTGACCTTTGCAAGGGTGACCAAAACGGTATACAGCGTGGTGTACGCGGCGGCCTTGTCGTCCGTCATGTCGCTGCCCCAGAAGCGGTCGCGGCAGCGGCGCACGTACCAGTTGGAGAGCACGTCCGCAAAGTCCTGAACGGCACGCGAACTTTCGGTTATCTCGTAGACGGCAAGATGTTCGTCCACCAGCTTTATAAGGCTGTTGAGCTTGGAGAGTATCCACCTGTCCATGAGCGAAAGTTTGCAGTCCTTTAACTCATACTTTGACGGATCGTACTTATCTATCTCGGCATACAGCGTAAAGAAGGCATAGGTGTTCCACAGCGTGCCGAGGTATTTGCGCTGAGCTTCGGACACGGCCTCTTCATAGAATCTTGAAGGCAGCCAGGGTGCGGACGAGGTATAAAAGTACCAGCGCACGGCATCCGCGCCCTGCTTGTCCAGCACCGTCCAGGGATCGACAACGTTGCCCTTGTGCTTGGACATCTTTATGCCGTTTTTATCGTTGACGTGCCCCAAAACTATGCAGTTTTTAAATGGCGCCGTGCCAAAGAGTATGGTGTTTACGACGAGCAGGGTATAGAACCAGCCGCGCGTCTGGTCTACCGCCTCGGAGATGAAGTCTGCGGGGAAGGTCTCCTTGAACAGGTCGGCGTTTTCAAACGGGTAGTGATACTGGGCAAAGGGCATGGAACCGGAATCGAACCAGCAGTCGATGACTTCCGGCGTGCGCTTCATCTTGCCGCCGCACTTGGGGCAGGTGCAAGTGAGCCCGTCAAGGTAAGGGCGGTGCAGCTCTATTTCGGCATCGGGAGCAAGCCCGCACTTTTCTTTGAGCTCCTTTTTGGAGCCGATTACCTCTATTTCGCCGCAGTCGGGGCATACCCACACGGGAAGGGGCGTACCCCAATACCTGTCGCGCGAAAGCCCCCAGTCTATGACGTTGTCAAGGAAGTTGCCCATGCGGCCTTCCTTTATGGTTTCCGGCATCCAGTTTACCGAGCGGTTGGACGCCTTTATCTGTTCCTTTACCTTGGTGACTTCTATAAACCAGCTGGAGCGCGCATAGTACAAAAGGGGCGTGTCGCAGCGCCAGCAGTGGGGATAGTCGTGTTCAAACGGGACGACCTTGAACAGGCTGCCGTTGCCTTCGAGCATATCTATTATCGTCTTATCCGCCTTTTTGGCGAACACGCCGTCCACCGCGGGGAAGCGGCCGTCAAAGCAGCCGCGCTCGTTGACGAGCTGCACCACGGGGAGGCCGTACCGCCTGCCCACCTTGTAGTCGTCTTCGCCGAATGCGGGCGCGATGTGCACCACGCCCGTGCCGTCGCCCATGGTGACGTAGCCGTCGCACACCACATAGTGTGCCTTTAACGGCGCGTTGGCGGGGGATATGCGGGCGATCTCCGCGGCGGTCTCTTCAAAGAGCGGCTGATACTCCAGCCCCTCCCACTCCCTGCCGGGCTTTTCGGCTACTACTTCATAACTTTCAAAAAAGTTGGAAACGAGCGCCTTTGCAAGGATGTAGCGGACGCCGTCGGATAATATCTCCACATAGGGTTCGTCGGGGTTCATGCACAGCGCCACGTTGGAAGGCAGCGTCCACGGCGTGGTAGTCCAGGCAAGGATGTAGCGGTCTTTTTCACCCTTTACTTTAAAGCGCACCACGACGGAATTTTCCTTTACGAGCTTATAGCCCTGCGCCACCTCGTGCGAGGAGAGCGCCGTGCCGCAGCGGGGGCAATAGGGCACTATCTTGTGCCCCTTGTATAAAAGCCCCTTTTGGTGCATCGTCTTTAACGCCCACCACTCCGATTCGATATAGTTGTCGTCGTAAGTGACGTAGGGATGCTTCATGTCCGCCCAGTAGCCGACGCGCTCCGACATCCTTTCCCACTCGCTCTTATACTTCCATACCGACTGCTTGCACTGCTTTATGAACGGCTCTATGCCGTACTTTTCTATGTCCTGTTTGCCGTCCATCCCGAGCAGTTTTTCCACTTCGAGCTCCACGGGGAGCCCGTGCGTATCCCACCCCGCCTTTCTTAAGACGTGCTTGCCCTTCATGGTCTGGTAGCGGGGGATTATGTCCTTCATCACGCGCGTGAGGATGTGCCCGATGTGCGGCTTGCCGTTGGCTGTGGGAGGGCCGTCATAAAAGGAAAATTCCTCCGCGCCCTCGTTCTGCTTTACCGATTTTTCAAAGATATTGTTCGCGTTCCAGAAGTCAACGACTTCCTGCTCCCTTCCTGGGAAATTTAAGGCCGTATCTACCTTCTTGTACATAAAAACTCCTTGCGGCGGCAGCCTGAAAAGCCAGGCAAAAAATAAAGCACGACGTTATTTCGGACACCGAAAACGCGTGCTTTTAAACCACCAAAACAAACTGAAATTTGCCATGACTTGTAACGGGTCATGAGGCCGTACCTTCTTACTTTGCGCAAAATGCGTGTTGGGAAGGTAAGCTGGGAGGGGATATCCTTATGCGCGCGCCTGCTTTCTTACACCTGCCGAAAGCTCTCTTAAAGGGTTGGCGAAAAGGCGGTTGTCCTCCGTAATAGCCTTTGCTATTAAATTTTACGTAAATATTATAGCCTACATCTGCGCGAAAGTAAAGCATTTTGACTCGGTTGCATACACAAAGCCGCAACGTCGGCAATGGTTTGCGCCGCTTATGCCATGATTTAAAGCGGTATAGAGGCGGCGGCATTTACATCCAGGCCGGAAAAATTGCCGGCATAATATTGATTGAGCCCTTCGGAGGCAATCATGGCGGCGTTGTCGGTGCAGTACTTTTTTGCGGGGAGGACGAGCTCCATGCCCGCCTTTTGGCAGGCTTCGTTGAGCGTCTGCCTGAGGTAGCCGTTGGCTATCACTCCGCCGCCCGCCGTGACCGTGCCCACGCCGTATTTTTTTGCAAGCTCCACCGTCTTTTTTACGAGCGGGTCTATCGCCGCGCGCTGGAACGACGCCGCGACGTCGGCGTAATTTATGCGTTCGCCCCTCTGTTCGGCGTTGTGAACGGCGTTAATGACCGCGGTCTTCAACCCGCTGTACGAAAAGCGGAGGTTGACGGAATTTTTTACGAGCGCCGAAGGCAGGGCTATGACCGGGCTGCCGCATTCGGCAAGTTTTTGCACGGACGGGCCGCCGGGGTACGGGAGCCCGAGCACGCGCGCGCACTTATCGAACGCCTCGCCCGCGGCGTCATCCGACGTGGAGGCGAGCACTTCAAAAGAAGTAAACGACTTGGTGAGCAGTATCGCGGTGTGCCCGCCGCTTGCGAGCAGCGTTATAAACGGCGGCTTAAGATCGGGCTTATCCAGATAGGCTGCGGCTATGTGCCCGCGGATGTGGTTGACTGCTATGAAGGGAACGTTTAGCGCGCAGGCGAACGCCTTTGCAAAGGACAGCCCCACAAGAAGGGCGCCCAAGAGCCCCGCCCCGTATGTGGCGGCGACGCAGTCTATGTCCGACGGCACGAGCCCCGCATCCGCAAGGGCGAGGCGCACCACCTCGTCCACCGCCTCGGTATGCATCCTGGAGGCGATCTCCGGCACCACGCCGCCGTACTTTGCCTGTTCCGCGGCGGAAGAGATGATGCGGTTGGCAACTATCTTCCTGCCGCGCAGCACGGCGCACGCCGTTTCGTCGCAGCTGGATTCTATGCCGAGGATAAGCGGCTCCGATTTTATTTTGAATTTAGTTATATCGTACATACCAAAAAACCGAAGTGCGGCGCCCGTTGCGCCGCACAAAAAAACAAAAAAATGCCGCAACAGCCCTGCCGCATGCCGTAACCGCCGCGGCGCGATGATGTTGCCTATACCGGACAAGAGTAATACGAACCCGCATTTAAAGCGTCCGCATACTGCTTACGGCAATATATTGCCGTCCGAAAGAACTTACAGCGTGCCGTCGTAGGGGGCGTTGAACCCGTCGGGGTCGGACGGCGCAGCCTTTTCGCCCTCCGCGGCAGCCTCCGCCGCAGGGGCATCCGCCGGCATCTGTACGGCGACGGCCGGAACGGGAGCGCCCGTATATGCCTGAACGAGCGCGTTGACGTCGTTGGCGACCGACACGGCAAGGTTGAGCGCTTCTGCCGTAGGTTTTTTAAGGAACACTTCCTTGCTGAGGGCAAGGTTGAGCATAAAGATGACCTTCTGCGAGCACTTGATCATCTCTACCGACTGCTGCGAGCGCATGGAGCGCGCGGGCATATAGTCGATGGCGCTGAGCCCCGCGCCGAGTTCGGTGACCGATTCGCACAGCTGATAGAAGAGCACCTGCGCGCCCTTCCTGGCATTTATGCCTACGCCGAGCGACATCACCTTTTGCGAAAGCGCTATGCATTTTGCGGAAATATTAGCGTATGACGCCATAATTATCCCCTCCTGTTATTTTACCGCGCCGTGACGCGGGTATTTTACTGTATTGCCTGTGCGGCGGCAGCCCCGTCAGCCCGCCTTTTTGAGGTAGTCGATGATAAAGCCCTGGATGTCGCCGTCCATCACCGCCTGGATGTCTGTCATTTCGTAGCCGGTGCGGTGATCCTTTGCAAGCGTGTACGGGCAGAACACGTATGAACGTATCTGGCTGCCCCACTCTATCTTTTTTATTTCTCCCTTGAGCTCCGCGTCCGCCGCCTCGCGTTCGGCTATCTGGCGCTCCAAAAGTTTTGCGCGCAGGTACTGGAACGCCATCGCCTTGTTCTGCAGCTGGCTGCGCTCGTTCTGGCAGGTGACCACGATGCCCGTGGGGAAGTGAGTTATCCTTATGGCGGTCTCGGTCTTGTTGACCTTTTGGCCGCCCGCGCCCGAAGAGCGGTACACGTCTATCCTTATATCCTCGTCGCGGATCTCTATCTCGTTGTCGTCGTCAACTTCGGGCATTACTTCAAGAGAGGCGAAAGAGGTATGGCGGCGCTTGTTGCTGTCGAACGGGGATATGCGCACCAGCCTGTGCACGCCCTTTTCCGCCTTTAAAAAGCCGTAGGCGTTTTCGCCCTCCACTTTAAAGCTGACGCTCTTTATGCCCGCCTCGTCGCCGTCTTCGCGGTCGAGTTCGGTGACCTTGAACCCCGACTTTTCGCAATAGCGCTGATACATGCGGTAGAGCATCTGAGTCCAGTCGCACGCCTCGGTGCCGCCGGCGCCCGCGTGCAGGCTTAGAATGGCGTTGTTTGCGTCATACTTGCCCTTTAAAAGCGCCTTGATGCGCATCTCCTCTATGTCGTCTTCCGCCGTCTTTATCATTTTTTCCAGCTCGGGGACGAGGCTCTCGTCATCGGCCTCCTCTATGAGATCGATGAACACGAGCGCGTCCTGCAACGCGCTCTCGCCCTTTTTGTAGGCGGCGATCTTGCCCTCTATCACCGAGATCTCCCTGCCGATATGCTTGGATTTTTCCAGGTCGTTCCAGACCTCCGGCTTCTCCTGTTCGGCCTTGAGCTCATTAAGTTTTTCGCCGATATTGTCTATATCGAGCGCGTATTTGGCTTCAGAAAGCGTCTCCGAGAGCGCTTTGAGCCTGAGTCTGTAATCATCTGCCTTGAACATAAATACTCTCTGTAGCGGAGCAAGCGCCCCGCATGCGTGCCTTTAATTGCTGCGATATGGGAATTGCCCCGCACATATGCCGCAAATAACGGCATATGTGCGGAAAATGTTTCAATTACTTGTGGTCCTTCCAGTAGCAGCAGTCCTTGTACTTTTTGCCGCTGCCGCAGGGACAGGGATCGTTGCGGCCGGGCTCCTTCTTTTTGCCCTTTACAAAGGGATTGAGCTTGCCGGTGGGATCGGGAGTAAATTCCTGCGGCTTCATTGCAAGCCCGCCTGCACCGCCGAATACGGCGGGAGCGGGTGCGGGCGCGGGTGCGGGAGCGCTCTCCGCGGCAGGTGCGGGTGCCGGTGCGGGCGCAGGCGCATTTTCCGCCGCGGCTTTGTCCCCTGCGGGGGCGTCGGCAACGGGAGTGCCGGCATCGCCTGCCTGCGGCGCCTGTGCGGGAGCGGCCTGCTGCGCGGGTGCGGGAGCGGGCCTGCGGCCGGGGATCATGCCGGGACGCACGCGCACTATCCTGCCCTTGAGCAGCCTTGATATCGTAGTCGTCTGGACGCGGTCTATCATCTCCGTGAACATATCATAGCCTTCCTGCTTGTAGGCGATTACGGGATCCTGCTGTGCGTAGCCGCGCAGCCCGATACCCTTGCGGAGCTGATCCATTGCGTCTATATGGTCTATCCAGTTGCGGTCTACCGAGCGCAGCAGTTCGTTGCGCTCTATCTGGTGGTAGTCCACCTGGCCGTGAGTTTCGTTCTTTATATTTACTATCTTGCGCTCGTATGCCTCTATTACTTCCTTAGAGATGCGCTTTATCGCCTTTTCATAGTCCCAGCGTTCGAGCATGTCGCGCGTTATTTCAAAGGTGCACTCGTCGGGGTATACCTTTGTCTTTAACGCCTCGTTCAAAGCCGCCTCGTCCCACTTTTCTGGCATGGCGTCCGTGTTGACGGTCTCCGTGACCACCTTTTCCACATAGTCGGGGATATATTTGAGCATCTGCTCGTGCACGTCCTCGCCTTTAAGCACCTTGAGGCGCTCGCCGTAGATGGTCTTGCGCTGTTCGTTCATGACCTCGTCATACTGCAGCGTGCGCTTGCGGATGCCGAAGTTACGGCCCTCTATCGCCTTCTGCGCGTTTTCTATTGCGCGGGAGAGCATCTTGGACTGTAAGCACTGGTCTTCGTCCAGCTTGAACGCGCTGTAGATCGCCTTTATCCTTTCGCCGCCGAAGCGCTTTGCAAGGTCGTCTTCCAGCGATATATAGAATATGGAGACGCCGGGGTCGCCCTGACGGCCCGAACGGCCGCGGAGCTGGTTGTCTATGCGGCGACTCTCATGCCTTTCCGTGCCTATTATGCACAGGCCGCCCGCCTCTATGACCTTGACCTTTTCGGCGTCCGTTTCCGCCTTGAACTTTGCATAAAGTTCGGCGTAGCGGTCGCGCGCGGTCTGTTCTTCTTCGGTGAACTGCCTGTCCGCATAGGAGATAGCCACTTCTATCATGTCGTGGTCGTACCCCTCCTCCCTCATGCGCTTTTTGGCGAGGTATTCGGGGTTGCCGCCGAGCAGTATGTCGGTACCGCGGCCCGCCATGTTGGTGGCTATGGTAACGGCGCCGTACCTGCCCGCCTGGGCAACGATCTCGGCTTCGCGCTCGTGGTTCTTTGCGTTGAGTATGTTGTGCTTTACGCCGTTGCGGCGGAGCAGCCTGGAAATTTCTTCCGACTTGTCTACCGTGACGGTACCTATAAGTATGGGCTGGCCTTTTTCATGCCTTTCGACAATCTCGTTGACTATGGCGCGCTTTTTGCCCTCCACGGTGGAGTAGATCATGTCCGCATAGTCCTTGCGCTGCACGGGCTTGTTGGTGGGTATCTCCACTACGTCCAGCGAATAGATGGTGCGGAATTCCGCCTCCTCCGTCTTTGCCGTACCGGTCATGCCGGAAAGTTTGTTATACAGGCGGAAATAGTTTTGGAAGGTGACGGTGGCGTGCGTCTTGTTTTCGTTGCGCACCTTGACGTGTTCCTTTGCCTCTATCGCCTGGTGGAGCCCGTCCGAATAGCGCCTGCCGTGCATGAGGCGGCCGGTAAATTCGTCAACTATGAGTATCTCGCCGTCGTTGGACACGATGTAGTCTTCATCGCGCTTGAACAGTTCGTGCGCCTTGAGCGCCTGCTGTATGTGGTGGTTGAGGTCGGCGTTTTCTATATCCGCGAGGTTGGCTATGCCGAAGAACCTTTCCGCCTTTTCAGCGCCCTTTTCCGTTATGGTGACGGACTTTTCCTTGCGGTCTATGATATAGTCCCAATTTTCCATCTCTTCAAGGATGGCGGCAAGGCGGTCGTTTGCCTCCTGCTCCTCCTTGGAAAGTTCCTTCTTCTTTTTGGAGGGCGCCTTCTTTTCCGCATCCTTCTTGTCGTCGTCGAACCCGCCGGAAAGGGTGCGGACGAACCTGTCCACATCCTCGTACAGCCTTGAGCTTTCGCCGCCGCGGCCGGAGATGATGAGCGGGGTACGCGCTTCGTCTATGAGAATGGAGTCAACTTCGTCTATGATGCAGAAGTTGAGCTCGCGCTGCACCATCGCGGCGATGGAGCTCTTTAAATTGTCGCGCAGGTAGTCGAAACCGAGTTCGTTGTTGGTGCCGTAAACTATGTCGCAGGCGTATGCCTGTTTCTTTTGATTGTCGTCCATGCCGGGCACGACCACGCCTACGGTGAGCCCCATGAACTTATGCACTTTGCCCATCCACTCCGCGTCACGCTTGGCAAGGTAGTCGTTTACCGTTACGATGTGCACGCCCTTGCCAGTGAGCGCGTTCAGGTAGGCGGGAAGCGTGGAGACGAGCGTCTTGCCTTCACCCGTACGCATCTCCGCGATGCGCCCCTGATGCAGGCAGATGCCGCCCATTATCTGAACGTGGAAGTGCTTCATTTTAAGGACGCGCCAGCTTGCCTCCCTTAAAGCGGCGAACGCGTCGAACATTATGTCGTCAAGCGTTTCGCCCTTTGCAAGCCTCTCCTTTAAGACGCGCGTCTGGTCTTTGAGCTGTTCATCGCTCATTGCCTGATATTTAGGTTCGAGCTCCTCCACCTTGAAGGCAAGCTTGTTGAGCTTTTTTACCGCCTGCCTGCTGTCGGAGCCGAGAATATAGCTGATAAGTCCCATTTAAACTCCTTAAAACGGGGAGCGCACCGCGCCCCGCATTGTTATCCCTGTATTATAATCCGCTTTATATTTTACTACATTCGGGGCGATATGTACAATCTTTTTTTTGCAAAAATTGAAATATTTTACCGATATAATAAAAAACGGGCCGCAAAAAAAGCAGCCCGCCGCGCATGCCCGGCCCCGAAACGGGCAGGTTTGCGCGTCACTTTATAAGTTTTGTGCGCATGGCGTTGAGCACCGCCAGCAGCATTACGCCCACATCGGCAGCCACGGCAAGTATGAGCGGGAATCCCGGGACGGATATACCGAGCACCATCACCGCAAGTTTTACCGCCAGCGAGCCTATGATGTTCTGAAAGACTATCGAGCGGGTGCCCCTTGCTATCCTTTTGCCCTTTGGAAGAAGTTCAAGATTGTCCGTGACGAGCACTATGTCGCTCGCCTCTATGGCGGCATCCGACCCCACCTTGCCCATGGATACGGCGCAGTCCGCCGCAGCCATCACGGGGGCGTCGTTTATGCCGTCGCCCACATATATGAGCTTGCCGCGTTTTTTGAGCTCTTCCGCCCTTTTGAGCTTGCCGTCCGGCAGCAGCCCCGCTTCATAGCCGTCCAGCCCGACCTCCTTTGCCACCGCGGCGGCGCGCGCGGGGGTGTCGCCCGTGAGCATGGTGCAGTACGCTACGCCCTGCTCTTTGAGCGCGGCTATCGCCCGCTTTGCGCCCGGCTTTACGCCGTCGCCTATCTCTATGCTGCCGACAAACCTGCCGTCCAGCGCGACGTATATGACGGTGTATATGCTGTCCGCCTGCACTATTTCCACGCCGTTTTCCCTCATCATCACGGCGTTGCCGCACAGGGCAGCCTTGCCGCCTATGGTGCACTTTACGCCGCGGCCCGCGACCTCTTCCGCGTTTTCGGCAGAATACCCGGAAGTTACCGATGAGAACGCCACCGCTATGGGGTGGGAGGAATACTTTTCCGCCGCCGCGGCGATCTGCACCGCCTCTTCCGAAGAGGACTTTATTATTTTGAACGAACCTTCCGTTATGGTGCCCGTCTTGTCGAACGCCGCCACTGTGGACAGCGCCAACTCGTCAAGGCAAGTGGAGCCCTTTGCAAGTATGCCCGACTTTGCGCACCTGCCTATCCCGCCGAAGTAGGTGAGCGGCACGGATATCACGAGCGCGCACGGGCAGGATATTACAAGAAAGGACAGCGCCTTGGAGATCCACTCCGAATAAGTCGCCCACGCAAACAGACCTTCTGCGGCGCATATTATCGTGGGCACCAAGGCAGCCACCGCGAGCGCCGCGGCGCACACCGCGGGGGTGTAGTACTTTGCGAATTTTGTGATGAATTTTTCCGGCGCCGCCTTTTTTGCGGTGGAATTTTCCACAAGATCCAATATCTTTGCCACGGCGGAGTCGGAATACTTTCTTATGACCTTGACTTCCAGCACTTTGGAGAGATTTATCGCGCCGGAGAGTATCTCCTGCCCCTCCCTGACGTCCGCAGGCAGCGATTCACCGTTCAAAGAGCGCATGTCGAGGGAGCTTTCGCCCTTTACGATAATTCCGTCCGCGGGCACCTTTTCGCCCGCCTTTATGAGCATTATGTCGCCCACTTCAAGTTCTTCCGGCTTTACCGTAACGTGTTCGCCGCCGCGGATGACCGTGGCGGTATCGCTTTTCAGATCCATGAGCTTTGCAATGCTGTCGCGCGAGGAGCCCACCGCCACGGATTGCAGCAGTTCGCCGAGCTGGTACAAGAGCATTACGGCAACGCCTTCGTATATGCCGTCGCCCGAAACAACGCCCAGAACTATTGCCGCCACGGATGCCACGGTCATTAAAAAGTTTTCGTCAAAGACGCGCCCCTTTACGACGTTCTTTGCCGTATTGAAGAGCACTTCCCAGCCGACGGAAAGATAGGACACGGCAAACAGCGGATAGGAGACGATGACCCCGATCTTCCCGCCCGCAAGGTTGAGGACGAGCGCAGGCACGAAGAACACCGCGGAAATTATCAGCTGCACGACGGCGCGGAGGTGCCTGCGGAAAAGCCCCTTGGGCTTTTCGGGCGCGCCGTCCACTATTTTGACGTCTTCAAAGTGCGTTATAAGGTGTATCGCCCTTTCGCGCGCGGCGGCGCTCTCCGCCTTTAAGGTGATGCTCATATTCATAAAGTCCACGGCGGCGGTCACGCCCTCCGTCCCGTTGAGCATGCCCTCCAGCTCCCTTGCGCAGTTGGCGCAGCACAGACCCTTTATCTTGATTTTTTCGCCAGCGTCCGCCTGCGCCGCCCGCACGCCGCAGCCTTCACTTATCACATTGACGACCTTGACGTCCTCGAAGCTGTTGCAGCACCCGATCACGCGGGAGAGAGCTTCTTCGCTCTCGCAGAAAAAGCGCGCCTTTTGCCCCACAAAGTCCACAGACGCACCGCTCACCCCCTCCACTTTAGAGATGAGCTCTTCAAGTTCGGCGGCGCATGCGGCGCAATCCAGCCCTTTGAGTTCAAGTATCCTGTTCATGGTGAAGGTGCTCCTTTGCCGCCTCTATCATAGCCATTATGTGTTCGTCGTCCACAGAATAGAGTAAATTTTTGCCCGAGCGGCGGCTCTTTATTATCCTGTTGTCTTTAAGCGTTTTGAGCTGGTGCGAAACGGCGCTTTGCCCCGCCCCCACCGCCGCGCAGATGTGCTCCACGCACAGCTCCCCCGCAGAGAGCGCAAGCAGTATTTTAAGGCGCGAAGGTTCGCTTATCGCCTTGAACCTGGCTGCCATTACGGAGATATCTTCCTCCGCAGGCATCGCCGAAAGCGCCTCTTTTACGACATATTCGTGCTCTTTCGGCGTTTGGCAACGGTTTATCATAGCTGTTCTCCTTACATATGAATATTTAATCATATGATAATATATTGTTTTAAAAATGTCAACAAAAAGAGAGGGGAATTTTTTAAGCGCAAAAAAAATTTGCGCGCGGCAAACGCCGCGCGCACGCACATTATTAAATTTTAAGTTTTATCAGCCCTTTACCGCGGCAGCTATGCCGCCGAGCCCTGCAAGCGTGCCGCCTATAGCGGTCAGCCATGCGCCGATGTAGGGCGAAGCCTTTGTGCCTGTCTCAACAATGCCGTCAATGCCGCCGCCTACTGTAAACTTATCGCAGAAAGCAAACGTTGTGATAATGCTTACCACGCCGCAGATTACGCAGACAATGGAAACAACTACAAGTATGAACTTGAACAGCTTCCAGCCCAAAACTTTGGTTATGCCCGCAAGGATGGTCGTAGCCCCGGCAAGTATGACCGTAAGTATGGCAAACGCCGCCATTACGCGGAATGCGCCGGCATCGTCCGTATCCGCGCCGTCTTTATACCTATCGAACAAATCGCCGAGTTTGGAAAAGACGGTTTCGCTTTCAGCTCCGCCGATAACGCTGTCCACATAATTCTTGGCGCCTACCCAGTCGATGCATACGCCAACTATTGCCAGCGCCAGCATCACCAAGATCACAAGCAGCACAATAAAGCCTACTTTATTGCCCTTGCTTTTACTTTTTTTTGACATTTTTAAAAGCCTCCTTTTTTACGCGCGGAGCCGCCGGACGGCGCGCCGCCGACGCGAGTTGCACGGAAGATCCCCCTCCGTTACAATAATTATACAACCTAAATATAAGCAAGTCAAGAGATATAATAAAAACTAATAGTTCTCAAATTTTGTAAAATTGCCCCCGTGATATATCTCATTCATCGCGTCCCGCTCTACGGCGTCCCGCCGCCGTTGCCGCGAGGTGCGTCACAACGGCGCCGCAGCACAAAGTCCAAAAATCCCGCGCAGCCTTCGCATATATCGGAATACGCCTTTTCAAAGTCGCGCGTGTACCACGGGTCGGCGACGTCGCGCGGGCGGGAGGCGAAAGAACACAATTTGAACACCTTTTCGCTGCACTGCCCGCCGGTGAGCCGCAAAACGTCATACAGGTTGGAAGAATCCATCACGAGTATATAATCTGCGTTTATGACCTCCTTTTTGGTCAGCTGAACGGCGCGGTGCGAACCGAAGATGCCGTGATCGCGCAAAACGCGCGCCGCGGGGTAATATATAGGATTGCCCTCTTCCTCGTCGGACGTCCCGCGGGAAGAAACGTCGAAAAAATCGCCCACTCCTCTGTCTTCCGCCATCTTTTTAAAAACAAATTCCGCCATCGGCGAGCGGCAGATGTTGCCGAGGCATACAAAAATAACAGAGATCACAAATCACCTTAATCCTTTTTGAGCACCTGCCAGGGCACGTTTTCGGGGACGTAACTTTCTATATAGTCCAAAAGTTCGTCCGCGTCGGTAAAAAATTTATACATCTTGCGGCAGGCGGGCGCCATAAAGTGCTTTGCGACCATCTCTTCCATAAAATTTTCAAGGCTGTCAAAGTAGCCGCGGATATTGAACACCGCCATGGCCTTGGCGTGCCTGCCGAGCTGCTTTAAAGTGAGCACTTCGTAAAATTCTTCCAGCGTGCCTATGCCGCCGGGCGCTATTATAAAGGCTTCCGCCTCGTCCTCCATGCGCGACTTGCGCTCCGCCATCGTGGCAGTATAGGTCAGCTCGTCGCACCCGTTGTATATCTTTTCCACTCCCTCTTCGCGGAAAAATTCGGGGATGACGCCGTGAATAAAGCCGCCGCCGCACTTAGTGCCGCGCGCCGCAGCGCCCATCAACCCCGTGGCACCCGCGCCGAACACGAGCGAGTGCCCGCGAAGCGCCATCTTTTTTGCAAGCTCTTCCGTCTTTTGTACATAGACGTCGTCTATATGCGCGCTCGAAGCGCCGAAAATACATATCTTCATAGATAAAGCCCCTTACATATAACCGTAATTTATATATGTATATGGCATTGACTCCTTTACAAATGATATACCCACGCACCCTTTATTATACGGAACGGCAAAAAATTTGTCAACCGCGGGAACGCCCGGAAAATACGGCATCGGACTGCAAAAAAACGGAGCCGCAGGGCACCCTTTAAAGTTCAGCCGTACATCTTTCCCAGGACAAAGTTCACGAACCTGCGGGGCAGCAGCCGCACGAGGAATAAAAACAGCCCGTACTTTGCCCCGCCCGCCACGGCAACGGGCGGATTTTTAGAGCGGGCGCACCTTAAAACGGCGCGCGCTATGACCTCAGGCGGCATGCCGCCGCGCTCGTCGCGCTCCATCGCCTCCACCGCCCTTGTCACCCTGTCGCCGTAGGCGGGGTCGTCGGAGAGGTTTTTGCGGCGCGCCGAAGTGAACCCGGTGTTCACGTCGCCGGGAAGTATGCAGCACACCTTTATGCCGAAGGGCGCCACCTCGTTGCGGAGCGCCTCGCTCAGGGAGAGCACCGCCGACTTGGTCGCCGAATAGAACGCCTGGAAGGGTATGGCAAGCTGCCCCGCGACGGAGCTTATATTTATGATGACC
>CALVPV010000021.1 GCA_944353935.1 uncultured Clostridia bacterium
GCGGCGTGAGGAAAGTCCGAGCATCGCAGGGCAATGATGCCTGCTAACGGCAGGAGGAGGCGACTTCAAGGAAAGTGAACAGAAATATACCGCGGCAGTTTTGCCGTAAGGTTGGAATGGCGAGGTAAGAGCTCACCGTCGCCTTGGCAACAAGGCGAGCCAATTAAACCCCATCAGATGCAAGATTGGGGCAGGGGCTGCGTCAGATCGCAGGGCGGCCCGTCCGTCCCTGCCCGTGAATATCGCTTTAACTTGCAGGCGACTGCAAGTATAGATAGATGACCGTACACGACAGAACTCGGCTTACAGACCGGTCTCGGATCAACAAACAAATATTACGGCGCCGCATTTATTTTGTGCGGCGCCGCGTAAATTTAAACGGTTTGTACAAGTTTTACGGTATATTCGTATTCCGGCTTTTCTGCATGGATGAGCGAGCGGGTGTAGTCGGCGAGCAGGTCGGTTTTGTAACATTTTTCCGCCGCCGTCTCCTGCGCGTCATAGCTGTGCCTGTTCGGCGGCGCAATGGCGTTTAAGCTCATTTTTTTGATTATTACTGGAAGGGCGGAGCCTGCAAGCTCCGCAAAAATTTCATCCTTGCGGTCGGCGCGGACGGCGAGGGGCTTTATATAAGTCCCCTCCGCGATATACCGCTTAACGTCGTCGGAATACAGTCCCAGCATGTTTGCGGTAAGTATGCGCCTTATGCGGGAGGAGGTGTAGCGTTTGCTCGTGGCGGAGGCTATTATCTCTTCCGTCGTGAGCCCGGCGTCCGATTTCAGCTTGTTTTCCAATCCCTCCGTGCAGCCGAATATGCGCGTCATGTCGCTTTTGTCCGCACGGGATAGCGAATAGCGTACAAGGCAGTCAAACCTTTTTGCAGCGCCTTCAAGGTCGGCGTTTTCAAGCGCTTGCAGGACATATTCGGGAACGTTGCTTTCGACGGCTTTACCGTGCAGGTTTGCGCGTATCGCGCTCGCGGAAGAAAAGTTTTCTTTGAGCTTTCCGTCGTTATAGCCCGCACCGACGCGCTCTACGGGAAGTATTTTTATGTTTGCTCCGAGTTTTTTTATGGCGCGGGCATACTCTACCGCGAGTATGCCGTTTGGGGATGTGATAAGTGTGTTTTCCGCGCCCATTTCCTCCATGGCGTGCGCCAGGCTGCGTTTGTAACTTTCGCCGCCCTCGAAGTGCTTTCTAAGTGCGCGATCGAATTTGTCCGTGCGCTCGGCGTTATCAAAGTGCATATCATATAAAATTTGCGCTGCCTTGTCTATCTCTTTTTCGTCGGCGTTCTCGCTGCCGAAGGCGAGATGCGTGACGGCGGGGATGCTCTTTAAAATGCTCACGGCGCCCTGTGCGAATATCTCGGCAGGCGCTACCGAAAAGGCTGCGGGGAGCTGCAAAACACAGTCGGCTCCGCCTAAAACGGCGTGTTCCGCCCGTACAAATTTCGGCAGGACGGCCGCCTCGCCCCGCTGGGTGAACGCGGCGCTCATCAGGCACAGTATGCCGTCGCAGCCGGATAGCTTTTTGGCATGTTCCAACAGGTATCTGTGCCCGTTATGAAAGGGGTTGTATTCGCAGATTATGGCGCAAAATTTCATAAGTCTACCGTAAAATATCAGTTTTAGCCTTTACATTGCAAAAATTTTATTATATAATAGTAGTCGTGGATACGGCATTTCTTCGCCGTAAAAAGATTATATATCAAAAAATCATATAAATAAAGTGTTTTAAGGAGAAAATTCAACATGGCATTACTTGATGATATCAAGAAGAAGGCGGCTTCCCTTAAAAAGACGATAGTTCTTTGCGAGGGGGAGGACAAGCGCGTGGTCGAAGCTGCCGCGCAGATAACAAAAGAGGGCATAGCAAACATCGTGCTCATCGGCAACGAAGAGGAGGCAAAGAGGGTCGCTCCCGGCGTTGACCTTACGGGCATCACCTTAATCGATCCCCTTACGTCGGAAAAGACTGCAGAGTATGCAAATATACTTTTTGAGGCGAGGAAAGCCAAGGGAATGACGGAAGAACAGGCGGCACAGCAGGCAAAGGACAGGACTATGTTCGGCGCGCTCATGCTCAAGGCGGGCGATGTTGACGGCTATGTCTCCGGCGCTTGCCATTCCACGGCAAACACTCTTCGCCCCGGGCTTCAGGTCGTAAAGACCGCGCCCGGTATAAAGACGGTCTCCAGCTGCTTTATCATGATAGCGCCCGAAGGCGGCAACAAATATAATCCCGACGGCGTGGCTGTCTTTGCCGACTGCGCTATAAACATAGAGCCGGACGCACAGCAGCTTGCCGATATCGCGATATCCTCCGCAAAGACGGCAAAGACGCTTGCTGGCATAGAGCCGCGCGTTGCCATGCTCTCTTTCTCCACCAAAGGTTCTGGCAACGACGACAAGTTCTTTAAATCCGTACCCAAGGTGCAAGAGGCGACAAGGATAGCAAAGGAGATGGCTCCCGAGCTTGCCCTTGACGGCGAATTCCAGTTCGACGCTGCCGTAGCGCCCGAAGTCGGCGAACTCAAGGCTCCCGGTTCAAAGGTGGCGGGGCATGCCAACGTGTTTGTCTTCCCCAACATCAATGCAGGCAATATCGGCTATAAGATAGCCCAGCGCTTCGGCGGCTATATGGCGATCGGCCCCGTATGCCAGGGTTTTGCAAAACCCCTCAACGATCTTTCGCGCGGGTGCAGCGTGGACGATATCGTTGCAACCGTTGCCGTAACCGCGCTTCAGGCGGAATAATGCAGAAGGAGCAGTTCACAATGAAAATACTTGTAATAAACGCGGGAAGTTCCTCGCTCAAATACCAGCTCATAGATATGCAGACGGAGGGCGTCATTGCCAAGGGCGGCTGCGAAAGGATAGGTATCCCCGGCTCTGTGCTCAAGGCAAAGGGCAACGGCAAGGAAAAGGTGTACAATAACGATATGCCCAGCCACAAAGTGGCGATAGAGCTCGTGCTCGAAGCTCTGCACGATGACGAGATAGGCGTGATAAAGTCCATGAAGGAGATAGATGCCGTGGGGCACAGGATAGTTGCAAGCGGCGAATACTTCAAAAAGACTACCCTTGTCACCCCCGAAGTTTTAAAGACGCTCGAAGAAAAGACTTTTGAACTTGCCCCGCTGCACAATCCCGCAGCGGCGACTGCCATCCGCGCGTGCATGGAAGTTATGCCCGGTACGCCGATGGCGCTTGTGTTCGACTCGTCTTTCCATCAGACGATGCCCGAAAAGGCTTATCTTTACGGCATCGACTACGACGACTATAAAAAATACGGCGTCCGCAAATTCGGCGCGCACGGCACCAGCCATAAGTTTGTTTCGCAAGAGGCCGCAAAATTCCTCGGCAAAAAGCCCGAAGAGCTAAAAATCGTTACGTGCCACCTCGGCAACGGCTCTTCCATCTCCGCGGTAGACGGAGGCGTGTGCGTGGACACTTCCATGGGCTTCACTCCGCTTGCCGGCGTGCTCATGGGTACGCGCTCAGGCGATATAGACGCTTCCGCCGTAGAATTTCTTGCCCGCAAGAAGGGGCTTTCGCATGCCGACATGGTCACCTACCTCAATAAAAAGTGCGGCGTTGCGGGGATCTCGGGTGTTTCAAGCGACTTCCGCGACCTTGAAGCTGGCATGGAAAAGGGCAACGAAAGGTGCAAACTCGCCCTTGATATGTTCAATTACCAGACAAAGCGCTTTGTAGGCGCCTACGCCGCCGTGATGGGCGGGCTCGACTGCATAGTATTCACCGCCGGCATAGGCGAAAATACGCCCTATGTGCGTGCGGGCGTTTGCGAAGGGCTTGAATTCCTTGGCGTAAAGCTCGATCTTGAAAAGAACGAAGGCAAAAACGACGGCGGCATACGCGATATTTCCGCGGCGGGCAGCAGGGTAAAGGTGCTCGTCATCCCCACCAACGAAGAGCTCGTCATCGCCAGGGAAACGGCAGAACTTCTGTAAAAAATTGTATAGCCGTTTACAAAATAAGTTGACAAAAATTCGGCTATATACTATAATTGCATAGTCGGTTCGGTATGATTATTGACATCGCAAGGCAGCTTGCCTTAAAAAACTATCGCGGCGGTTTTTGTTTTGAATACGAATGCCCGCCCGGCTTGGTTCTTCTTCCTTCCGCCCGTATAGAGGGCAAAGTGAAGGTGGAGGGCGATTACGAGATATATGAAGACGATTCCGTGGGCGTAAGGCTCAAAGTCAGCTACATGCTCGTTGGACAGTGTTCGTATTGTCTTGAAAACGCCTCCAAACTTGTGCAGTCCGAGCAGGATGTTTTGTTTCTTACCGAAGATGACGGTGAAAATTATTCGTACAACGGCTTGAAATTAGATTTGACCACTGCCGTAAACGATGCTGTTCTTTTCAGTCAGCCACAGGTTCTCTTGTGCGGTCAGGACTGCAAGGGCATAGATTTAAATTAAAGAATAAGTAAAAGAGGTGTATATACATGGCAGTACCCAAGGGAAAACAATCCAAGAGCAGAACAAACAGCAGGTTTGCAAATTATAAGGCAACGGCTCCCACGCTTGTGGAATGCCCTCATTGCCATTCTATGATGCAGGCTCACAGGGTTTGCGGCAACTGCGGTTACTACGACAAGGTCGAAGTAGTGGCAGAAAAAGAAAAGAAGAACTAAATTTTATCAGACTAAAACCGTTTGGCGGGCTGCTTTTTACCGGCGGCCCGCTTTGGCGTTCGCTTTTTTTATCGCGGACGCCGTTTTTTTATCGTTCGCGCAAAACTTTGCCGTTGCGGCGGGCAATTTTATTGACAACGGCTTGCGGCAAATGTATAATTAAATCATATAAAAATTATAGGATTTAGGTGTTTGATGAATAAAACTTATACCGTCACCGGAATGACGTGCTCCGCCTGTTCGTCGGGTATAGAGCGCACCGTCGGCAGGCTGAACGGGGTCGGCTCCGTTCAGGTCAGCCTGATGGGAAAGTGCATGACCGTGGACTTTGACGAAGGCACTGTATCGGAAGGGGAGATATTCGACGCGGTCAGGTCTTTGGGCTACGGCATCTTCCGCGAAGGGGAGGTGCAGCCGGGCAAAGAGGACGCGCAGGACAAGAAACTTTTTATCCGCTTTATTATTTCGCTCTGCATCCTTGTGCCGCTGTTGTACGTTTCCATGGGGCACATGATCTCGCTGCCGCTCGGTGCGCTGTCGCCGGAAAAAAATCCGCAGTGGTTTGCGTTTTATCAGTGCGTTCTTACAGCCGCGGTCATAGGCGTGAATTTCAGGTTCTTTACGAGCGGTGTCAAGGCGCTTATAAAAAAGGTGCCCAATATGGATACGCTTGTGTCTCTGGGGGCAGGCGTCTCGTTCATATATTCGTTTGTCATGATGATACTCATATTCGTTAAAGGCGGCGATGCCGCGCACGAATATGCGATGAATCTCTATTTTGAATCGGCGGCAACGATATTGACGCTCGTGACCGTCGGAAAATGGCTGGAAGAGAAGTCCAAACGCCGCACGGGCAGCGAGATAGAAAAGCTGTTGAGGCTGGCTCCCGACAAGGTGGTAAAAGAGGTGGACGGAAAGCAGGTTGAAGTGCCCGTATCTCAGGTCGCTGTCGGGGACATCCTGGTCGTAAGGCAGGGCGAGTACATCCCCGTCGACGGCGTGATAACCGAAGGCAGCACCTTTATAGATAAGTCCGCCATAACGGGCGAAAGCCTGCCCGTCGAAGTTGCTGCCGGCGATGCGGTCACTTCGGCGGCGCTGAATAAGAGCGGGGTCATAAAGGTGCGCGCGCAGAAGATAGGCTCCGATACCACGCTTGCCAAGATAGTAAAAATGGTGCGCGAAGCAGGTGCGTCAAAGCCGCCTATACAAAAGTTTGCAGATAAAGTTGCCGGCGTGTTCGTGCCCGTTGTGACGGCTATAGCGCTGCTTACATTTGCCGTATGGCTGATAATAGACGGTGCGTTCGTCCCCGAACACTGCATAACATATGCAATAAGCGTGCTCGTCGTATCATGCCCCTGTGCGTTGGGGCTTGCGACGCCCGTCGCCATAATGACCGCCACGGGGAAAGCCGCCTCGCTCGGAGTGCTCTACAAAGATGCGGAGAGCTTGCAAAAGGTATGCGGAGTGAACGCCGTGCTGCTGGATAAGACGGCAACGCTGACGGAGGGCAAGCCGCGCGTGACCGATGTGGTGACGTTCGGCATGGCAAGGGAGCGCGCCCTGTCTATAGCCTGCGGGATAGAAAAAAATTCCAATCATCCGCTCGCCAAATGTATAACCGACTATGTGGGCGAGGGCACCGTTGCCCGATCGTTTGAGTATATCGTAGGCAAGGGGGCAAGGGCGAATATCGACGGCAAAGATTACCTTCTCGGGAATGAGAGGCTGATGTCCTCCGTAAAGGTGTCGGCGGCAGTCAAAGAGTCGGCGCTCACGCTTTCAAAACAGGGCAAGACGGTCATATACCTTGCCGATGAACGGAGCGTCGTAGCGCTCATAGCGGTCGCGGATACGCTTAAAGAGGGCAGCATGGAAGCCGTTGCCCTGCTGAAAGACAGGAACATGCGTGTTGCCATGCTCACCGGCGACGAAGAAAATACCGCCGCGGCAATAGCGGGCAGCGTTGGTATAGACGACTTTGTCGCCGAAGTCATGCCTGAGGATAAGCTGCGGGCGGTCACAAATTTGCAGCAGGTCGGCGGCTATGTCGCCATGGTCGGCGACGGCATAAACGACTCACCCGCGCTTAAACAGGCAGATGTCGGGATCGCCATGGGCAGCGGCACGGACGTCGCCATAGATTCTGCGGACGTCGTGCTCGTAAGCGAAGACCTGCGCGCGTTAGACGACATGTTTGAGCTCTCTAAGGCGACGGTGCGCAACATAAAGGAAAACCTTTTTTGGGCGTTTATATACAACGTGATAATGATACCGGTGGCGGCAGGCGTTTTCGCGTGGGCGAATTTTTCGTTCAACCCCATGATAGCCGCGGCGTGCATGTGTTTGAGCTCGCTCTTTGTGGTGTTCAACGCGCTCCGATTGCTGCGTTTTAAAAATAAAAGAAGAAAATGTGCGGCGCCCGTACCTGCCGTACATTCGGACAATAAAAAGGAGGATGAAGAGATGAAGACTATCGTCAATATAGAGGGTATGTGCTGCGAGCACTGCGCAAAACGGGTGGAGAACGCTCTTTCGGCCGTCGGCGGCGTCGTGAGCGCGGACGTTAAGCTCAAAAAGAAACTTGCCGTTTTAAGGAGCCGTGAAAACCTTTCGGAAGAGGAGATAAAAAAGGTCGTGACCGATGCCGGCTATACCGTTGTTTCGGTAGAGGTGAAGTGACAAAGTAACACAATATATGACAATATAAGTGCCTGCCACGCATTGACATATATTCATACGTTGCCTTATAATTTTTATAGGCGGAGGGGATAACAGCCTTTCCGTCTAAAAAAGGAGAAGGTGGCGCTATGCAAGCTGTTTGCGAATATGACACGATGTTGTTGGACAGGCGTACAAAGGAACTTATATTGGAATATGTGCCCGAAGGGGACGTGCTCGACGGGATAGTATGCTTTTTTTCGGTGTTTGCCGACGGTACCCGCGTCAGGATGCTGTCCGCTCTCGCCATCTCCGAGATGTGCGTCACAGACCTTTCGCGAGTGCTCGGTATCAACCAGACGACCGTTTCACACCAGCTCAGGCTGCTTAAAAACCTCGGCATCGTAAAATGTGAACGGCACGGAAAGATAATCTTTTACAGCCTTGTCAACGATACGGTGAACGACGTCATGTTAAAGGGAGTTGAATTTTTGGGCTGCTGAACGTCTGTTCCGGATATATAAAAAGCGCGGCGTAAAAAACCGCGTTTTTTTGTGCGATAAACGGTGCGTAATATTGCAAAACGTACGACGATTGTGCTATAATAAAATCGTATATATGGATGTAATAAAGGAAAAGCTCAAACTTCTGCCGGACAATCCCGGCGTATATATAATGCTCGATAAGTATTCCAACGTGATATACGTCGGCAAGGCGCGCGTCCTTAAAAACAGGGTGCGCCAGTATTTTCATTCCTCGCCGAAGCCCGACAAGGTGATGAGGATGGTGGAAAATATTGCCGACTTCAACTATATCATCACAAAGAGCGAACGCGACGCGCTCGCCCTGGAAAACAACCTTATCAAAAAGTACAAGCCAAAGTACAACATCCTTTTAAAGGACGACAAGACTTACCCGTATATAAAGGTTGACCTGCGTGAAAAATTTCCCGCATTTTATGTTACGCGCAAGGTAAAAAAGGACGGTGCCCGCTACTACGGCCCCTATATGGGCGGCGTGAGCTATAAGGATATACTTGAGATCTTGCAGCTCACTTTTAAAGTAAGGCTGTGCCATACGGCGATTTCGGATGCCGCCAAGCGCGAGTGTTTGAATTTCCACATCGGCAGATGCCTTGCCCCGTGTGCGCATAAATGCACGCGTGAAGAATACTCTGCATGCGTAAAAAGGGCGGTAAATTTCCTTGACGGCAACTACAAGGACGGCGAAGAGCTGTTAAAAGAAAAGATGCTCGCCGCGGCTGCGGGCGAAAATTTTGAACTTGCCCTCGATTACCGCAATAAGATAGAGATGCTCTCCAAGCTGGAGGCGCGTAGGATAACTTCCCTTTCCAACTTCCTCGATGCGGACATAATCGCATACACCACCAATAATCTGTATTCGGCGGTAAACGTGCTCATAACGCGCAAAGGTGTCATGCAGGGCGGCACAAGCTATGCCTTGGAAGATGCGCATTCTTCGGATGCCGAGGCGCTTTCGCAGTTTATAACGCAATATTATTCGGACAGGCTTCCCCCTTCGGAGATCATCACGGAGGGCTGCCTTGAAGGGGAAAGAGAGCTTTTGGAGGCTTTTTTTAAAGAGAAATACGAAAAGGCTGTAAAGCTGACTTTTGCCAAGCAGGGGGTCAAGGCGCAGCTCTTGTCTATGGCGCAGGAGAATGCGCGTGAATATCTTGAAAAATCAATAGACAGGATCAGGCATAAGGACGATATGACCGTCAATGCCTGCAGGCGGCTTAGGCAATTGCTCGGGCTCAGATGTTATCCCCGCAGGATGGAATGTTACGATATCTCCAACATAAGCGGTGTGGATAAAGTCGGTTCGATGGTCGTGTTCATAGACGGCGAGGCGGACAGGAACAGCTACAGAAGGTTCAGGATAAAGACGGTAGAAGGCGCCAACGACTTTGCCTCCCTGCAAGAGGTGCTCACCCGCAGACTCAAAAAGCTCGGAACGGAAGAGGAGGAGCGTTTTGCAAAGCCCGATCTTATTATAATCGACGGCGGCAAGGGTCAGCTTTCGGCTATACACAAAATTTTTGAGGATATGGGCATAAGCGGCATAGAACTGATTTCGCTTGCAAAACGCGAAGAGGAAGTTTTTACGCTCGGCAGCGAGGAGAGCATAAAGATAGACCGCCGCGATTTTGCGCTTAAAATGTTGCAGAGGATAAGGGACGAGGCGCACCGCTTTGCCATAACTTATTTCAGGAACCTGCATTCAAAGCGCAATTTGGAGAGCGTGCTTACGCAGATAGAGGGCGTCGGAAAAAAGAAGAGGATGGCTCTCTTGGAGCGCTTCGGCACCATAGACAGGATAATGAGCGCAAGCGAAGACGAGCTTGCCAAGACGGAGGGCATAGGCTCTATGCTTGCCAAAAACATAAAGGAATTTTTTGAAGAAAAGTTATGAACAAAATAAATTGCGGGCTCATAGTATCCGATTTTGACGGGACGCTGCTGTCTACGAGGCAGACGATATCCGACAATGTCAAAAATGCCATAAACGAATATGTCGCCGCGGGCGGTATATTTGCCGTGTGTACGGGCAGGATGCTCGCTTCCATATTGCCGCGCGTGCGTTCGCTGGGGCTGAAAGGGCTCGTGGCTGCCTATCAGGGCACGGTCATAGCCGATATAGAGAGCGGCAGGCTCATAAGAAACGGAGGTTTTTCCGTTAAAGAGGGCGAAGAGATATGCCGCGCGCTCGAAGACAGGGGCGAGGCAATAAACGTGTATGCCGACGATGTCATGTACACCACGCTTCCGGGCGACGATAAGATGTTGCGCGCATATGAAGAGGTGACGGGCATAGAGGGGGTGCGGATCGGCTGCCCCATGTCCGAATATGTAACTTTGAACAAATTGTGCTGCCAGAAGATCGTCAGCGTCGTACCGCCTGAAAAAAAGCGTCCGCTGTACGACTATCTTTCAGGAGTGTTCGGCGGCAGGTTTGAAGTCACTTACAGCGCCGCCGTGCTCGTCGAACTCTCTCCTAAGGGGGACGATAAGGGCGAGGCGTTAAAGTTCATTGCAAAACACTACGGCATCCCGATTGAAAAGACTGTTGCGATAGGTGATAACCTTAACGACTTGCCGATGATAGAGGCGGCGGGTACGGGTATCGCCGTTGAAAATGCCGTCGAGGATTTAAAAGAGTGCGCAGATGACGTGTGCCCCTCCTGCAATGATGACGGCGTGGCTTATGTTATAAAAAAATACGGACTTGCGTAGTACTATGTGTGAGATACTTGCCCCGGCAGGGGATAAAAACAGCGCTATTGCCGCGATTAACAGCGGTGCCGATGCTATCTATCTTGGCATGAAGCAATTTTCGGCGCGCTCGTCGGCGGAAAATTTTGGCTATGACGAACTTAAAGAGATCGTCCGTTACGCCGCGCTGTTCGGCGTAAAGGTGCATGTCGCCATGAATACGCTCGTCAAGCAGGATGAGGCGGATCGGTTTATCCGCGAGGTCGGACGCGTTTGGGAATGCGGCGCCGACGCCGTTATAATACAGGATATCTTTATAGGCAGGGCGATACACGAAAGATATCCGCAGATAGTTTTACATCTCTCCACTCAGGCGGGAACCTGCAATGAATACGGTGCGCGGCTTGCCGCGCGTTTCGGCTTTTCGCGCGTTATCCTTGCCCGCGAAACTTCGTTTGAGGATATAAAAAAAATTGCGTCTTTTATGGAGACGGAAGTCTTTGTGCAGGGGGCGCTTTGCACGTGTTTTTCCGGTCAATGCTATCTTTCGTCCTTTGCAGGGGGCAATTCCGGCAACCGCGGCAGGTGTAAACAGCCATGCCGCAAACAGTATTCTATAGACAGGGCGGGCTTTGACAGTCCCGCGTATCGCATATCGCCCTCCGACCTCTGCGTCGGGGAAGATATACTCAAATTGAAGCAGGCGGGCGTGTATTCGTTCAAAATCGAGGGCAGGATGCGCCGCCCGGAATACGTGGCGGCTGCGGTCGGGCATTACAGGAGCATACTCGGCGGCGGCAGCGGCGACATCTCCGCGCTCAGGCGCACTTACAACCGCGGCAATTATACGCGCGGGCTGGCTTTCGGGCAGGATAAGACATTTCTCTCTTCCGCCGTGCAGGGGCACCTCGGCGAGTACGTGGGCACGGTACAGGTTGTAGGCGGCAGGTATTTTTGCCGCACTGTGCAAAGATTCGGCAAGGGCGACTGTTTTAAAATTCTTCGCTCCGGCAGCGAGGCAGGCGGGGCGGTATACGACTGCGACGGCAAGGGGGGATTCTACCTTGCCTGCTCGGCAAGGCTTAAAAACGGCGACAAGGTTTTTATCACCACGGATGCCGCGCTCAATGAAAGATTGCTTTCGCAAAAGAGGTCGTTGAATATAAGGGTGGACGCCTGTTTTAAGGAGGGAGATGTCCCCCGTATTTGGCTGAACGGCCTGCTTTATGAGGGGACGGAGGCGCTTTGCGCCGCAGAAAACCACCCGCTTTCACGCGAGGACGTCATTGCCTGTTTTAAAAAGACCGATAAATTGCCGGCGGAAGTTGCGTTCGGCGAAGTGGAGATAGCGGGCCGCCCGTACATGGGGATGGCTAAACTGAATGCGCTGCGCCGAGGGGCGTATGACGCCTTTGTATCCTCTGTCGCAGATAAGCGGCACGCGCTCCCGGAAGGGGAGCCGGAGATCCCGCAACTTAAGATGGGTGTAAACAACAAGACGGCCGTTATATGTACCGATCTGCGCGGCGTCAAAGCCGATATCGGCATTTTAAAACTCGATGATCTTTCGTGCGACGTCGAAGCGCTTACCCGGTCGTTCAACGGCGAAAAGTTCTTGTTTATGCCTTCTTTTTTAACCGGGGACGAGGTTTGCCGGTTCAAAAAAATTGCCGCGTATTTTGACGGCATCTACAGTGACGGGGTATATGCGATGGAGCTTTCCCGCGAGCTGAAAAAACCGCTTTTTGCCGGCACGGGATTTAATGTTTCCAATACCTTCTCCGCATCGTATCTTGCCGAAAACGCAAAGTATTTCTGTATATCCAAGGAGCTCTCTTTAAACGAGGCGCGCCCGCTGTGTGCGGACAATGCTTTCATTTTATGTATGGGCGGGATAAAGGTGATGGACTTGTTGTACTGCCCGTTCGGAATGACGTGTTCATCCTGCGACAGGCGGCGGCTCTATACCGTTACAGACCTCTCCGGCAGGAAGTTCCCGCTCAGAAGGTATAAAACTTCTGCCTGCCGCTTCGAGCTTTACAATTGCGCAAACCTCTGCTTGCGGCAGGATTTTGGCGCCATTGCCGATTACACGCTATGCGACGCGGCGTCCCTTACGCATATGGACGAAGAGGATGTAAAACGCGAGCTTATGCCTGTCACACGCGGACATCTGACTTCACCCATACTGTGATGTGTTGCGGGCGAATATACCGTTTTTGTTGTTGCAAATCAGACTATCGATATGAACAAAAAATTTTACGAAAAACTTGAATTGAATAAAGTCCTTGCCCACTGCGCGTCATATGCGGTGCTCGGCAAAGCCAAGGAGCTCATAGAAAAGAGCTTGCCTTCGGACGATATTTCCTCCGTGCGAGAAAGGCTTACACGCACGGAGGAGGCCGACAGGCTGCTCTTTGGCGCAGGGGTTTCGGGTATAGAATATTTTGACGACGTGTCCGACCTGCTCGCCCGCGCGGAAAAGGGCAGTACGCTTTCATGCGGTGAGCTGATGCAGGTCAATGCGCTCAACCGTGCGGCGCGCATCGCGTTCAATTCCGTCAACGGCGTTGCCGATGAGGGCATTGTACTTTTAAGGTCGGATTGTTCCCGTCTGTACTTTGATAAAAGGCTTGAAGAGGACGTGCAATTTGCCATTCTCTCCGACAGCGAGATAAACGACCACGCAAGCGAAAAGTTGTTTGAGATACGCACAAGGATAAAGTCGCTGAACGCGCGCATAAGGAACAAACTTTCGGAATACATAACCGGCCCCACGGCGGCATACCTGCAGGACGCCTCCGTCACGATCAGGGGGGACAGGTTTGTGATCCCCGTAAAGGCGGAGTATAAAAACAAGGTTCGCGGCTTTGTGCACGACCGTTCGCAGACGGGGGCGACTTTTTTTATCGAACCGGAATACGTTCTGGAAATGAACAACGAGCTAATCGCGCTGACGATCGACGAAAAGGAGGAGTGCGAACGCATATTAAAGGCGTTTTCACGCCGCTTTGGCGAGCTTGCGGAAAGATTGCGCACCGATGCCGAGGTGCTTGCCGCGCTCGATGCTTGTTACGCGCGCGCACAATACGCATACGCGTTAAAAGCCGTCAGGCCTGATGTCAACAACCGCGGCTTTGTCGATATAGTCAAGGGCAGGCATCCGCTCATCGACAGGGAAAAGATAGTGCCCGTCAGCGTCAGCCTGGGAAGGGAATACAATTTTCTGCTGTTGAGCGGTGCCAATACCGGCGGCAAGACGGTCACGCTGAAAATGATAGGGCTGTTTTGCCTGATGGCGGCATGCGGGCTGTTCATCCCCGCAGCCTCAGGCAGCAGCGTGGGCGTGTTTGAAAACGTCTTTTGCGACCTTGGCGACAGCCAGAGCATAGAAGAGAGCCTCTCCACGTTTTCGTCGCATATAAGCACCGTGATAGATATCGTGGATAAAGTAAATGCCAACAGCCTTGTCCTTATAGACGAGCTCGGCGGCGGGACTAATCCGGACGAGGGGCAGGCGCTTGCAAGGGCGATCGTGGAAAAATTGCTATCCGTCGGCTGCAAGGGTATCGTTACAACGCATTTTACCGCATTAAAGGAGTTTGCGTTCGGTGCGCCGGGCATAGAAAATGCCAGTATGGAGTTCGATTCTGCAACGCTTAAGCCGCTTTACAGCATAAAGATAGGTATGCCCGGGTCGAGCAATGCCCTTGCCATCTGCAGGCGCATGGGGCTTCCTGAAGATATTTTGCAAAGCGCCCTCGGCTATCTTTCGGAGGGCGGGCGCGCCTTTGAGAATATCGTCCGCAGCGCGGAGGACAGCAGGGTCATGGCAGAACAGCTCGTTGCCGAGAACGAGGCGTTGAAGAATCGGCTTAGCGAAAGGATAGCCGAAGAGAACCGCAGGATCGACGCCCTTGAAAGGGAGCGCGAAAAGCTGTTCAATACCGCCAGGGCCGAGAGCCGCAGGATAATCAACGAGCGTGCCGCCGAGGCGGAACAGCTGCTTGCAGAGATAGAGGATATATTTAAAAAGGAAGAAATTTCCGAAAGCGACCTGATAAAAGCGCGCACCCTTAAAAATAAAATCAAGGATGCAGCCTTTAAAGAGCAGGCGCCCGCGGAGAGGCAGACGCCGTACCTGCCCGCCGACGGGGAAAACCTTCACGTCGGCGACAGGGTGTTCGTCAAGCGCATGCAGACCGAGGGGGAGGTGCTCTCTTTTTCTCCCGTAAAGGGCGAAGCGGAAGTCATGTGCGGCAGCATAAAGTTGCGGTGTAAACTTTCGGATATGCTCGTGGTGCCTTCCAAAAAAAGTGCGGCGCCGCATGCGGACAGTGTGCGCGTTGTAAAAAAATTGGCGCCGTCGCGCCCCGTTTTGGAGATAAACGTGCTCGGGATGACTGTCGAAGAGGCGCTGTATGAAGTGGATAATTTTATAGACAGGGCTGTGACGGACAATCTGGAAGAGATAAAAGTCATACACGGAGTGGGGACGGGCAGGCTGAGGAAGGCGATCGCCGAACACCTGAAAAGACATAAAAATGTAGAAAGTTTCCGCCCCGGGAAATACGGCGAGGGCGAAACGGGCGTAACTTTTATCAAACTTAAATAATTACGGTCAATAAAATGCCCCGATGCTAATATTATATAAATAGTATTAAATATTCGGGGTAAACTGTTGAAGAACAAGATCGTCGCCATAGTAACAAACCTTTTGATCTGCGCATTGATCGTCGTAACTGCCATGGTGGGGTTTTACGGCGGGAGCGCCGTCACCGTATCGGACAGCAGCGAAAAAGTGTATTACCGTTCCGATTCGCAAAAAGACGTCTGCCTGATGTTCAACGTGTATGAAAATGCCGAAAATGTTGAAAAGATAGTAAACATACTCGGCGAATACGGGGCAAGCGCTACGTTTTTTATCGGCGGGTGCTGGGCCGACGACAACATCGATTGCGTGCGCGGCATCTTTTCGTCGGGCAACGAGGTCGCCAGCCACGGGTATTTCCACAGGGATCATTCCGCTCTTTCATACGAAGAGAACTATCAGGAGATTGCGCCGAGCGTAAAACTTTTGAATATGATATGTTCTGCAAAAGTCGCGCTTTTTGCGCCGCCTTCGGGAGCTTTTAACGAACACACTGTAAACGCTTGCGAAAATATGGGTTTAAAAGTTATAATGTGGAGTAAAGATACCATCGATTGGCGCGACCGGGACGAGGAATTGATCTATTCGCGCGCGACAAACGGGCTCGGCGGAGGCGACTTTATACTCATGCATCCGACGGATGCTACGGTAAACGCCCTGCCTAAAATACTTGATTACATAAGAAACAGCGGCTTGTCCGCCTGTACGGTTTCGCACAGTTTAGGAGAATAAATGGTCTATTTTAAAACACTTGAAAACGGCGTAAGGCTCGTGGTAAAGCGCATGGAAGGGCTCATGTCCGTAAGCATGGGCATGCTCGTCGGCACGGGCGCTTGCATGGAGTCGGACGCAGAAGACGGTATTTCGCACTTTATCGAACATATGATGTTCAAGGGCACAAAAAAGCGTTCTTCTTTTGATATCTCGGACGAGATGGACAGGATAGGCGCGCAGACTAATGCGTTCACGGGAAAGGATCTAACCTGTTATTACGCAAAGTCCACTACGGAAAACGCGGCAAAGGCATTCGAGATACTTGCCGACCTCTTTTTGAACAGTACTTTCCCCGAGGACGAGATGGTGCGCGAAAAGGGCGTCATAATAGAAGAGATAAGCATGAATGAGGACACGCCCGACGATCTCTGCCTCGACGTCCTCAACGAGGCTTATTACGGGCGCGAGGGTTACGGCAGGAACATCCTTGGCCCGCGCGGCAACGTCAGCGGATTTACGCGCGCGGATGTGGAAAAATATATGGCGGCGCGCTATACGGCTGATAACATAGTCATCTCTATGGCGGGTAACATAGAGGTCGGGCTCGCCGAAGAGCTCGCCCAAAAATATTTTGGCGGGCTTGCCGCTTCAAAAAAGGATAAAAGGCATGTGCCCGTCACGCTCTGCGGCAGTTCGCTCAAAAGATATAAGGATATAGAACAGGTACATTTTGCGCTGGCGTTCCCTTCCGTAAAGCGCTATGACAGGCTGTTCGATGCCACGCTTATACTCAATTCCGTGTTTGGCGGAAGCATGAGCTCGCGCCTTTTTCAGACCGTGCGTGAAAAGCTCGGGCTTGCATATACGGTATATTCATACAACACCGCTTATGCAGAGAGCGGGCTCTTTGTCGTCTATGCGGGCGTCAATGCGGAAAAC